>JBKGYA010000073.1:0-9568 GCA_046546335.1 Thiohalospira sp.
CCACCTCGCACGGCTGCCGGCGCCGACGGATGCCGTGGTGGTCTTTCGCAATCCGGCCGAGGTCCCCGCCATCGCCGAGGCCGCGGTGGCCGGCGGCCACCGCGCCCTGTGGATGCAGCCCGGCGCCGGGTCGCCGGAGGCGGCCCGGATCGCCGCGGCGGCCGGGATCCCCGCCGTGGTCGGCCGCTGCCTCTGGGTGGACTACCGCCGCTGGCGGGCCGATGGTTGCAATCCCGCCCGGTCCCGGTAACCTGCCGATATGACGCTGGAATTCACCAAGATGCAGGGGCTGGGGAACGATTTCGTGGTCATCGACAACCGCGGGGCCACCTTCGACCCGACCCCCGAGCGGATCCGCTGGCTGGCCGACCGCCGCTTCGGCGTCGGTTGCGACCAGGTGCTGCTGGTGGAGGCGGCCCCCGATGACGCCGTGGACTTCGGCTACCGGATCTTCAACGCCGACGGCGGCGAGGTGGACCAGTGCGGCAACGGCGCCCGCTGCTTCGCCCGCTGGGTCCGCGAGCACACCGGCTTCACCGGCAACCCCGTCCGCGTGGCCACCCGGGCCGGGCAGATGGCGCTGACCACCCACCCGGACGGCCGGGTGGACGTGGACATGGGCCAGCCGCGCTTCGAACCGGCGGCCATCCCCTTCGGGACCCCGGAGCGGGCCGACGAGTACATGCTGGAGGTGGAGGGCCGGACCTTCCGCATCGGCGCGGTGGGGCTGGGCAACCCCCACGCCGTCATGCGCGTGGAGGCCCTGGACCGGGTCCCGGTGGCCACCCTGGGTTCGGCCATTCAGGCACTGGAGGCCTTCCCCGAGGGGGTCAACGTCGGCTTCGTGGAGGCCGACGGGCGCGACCACATCCGCCTGCGCGTCTTCGAGCGCGGCGCCGGCGAAACCCTGGCCTGCGGCAGCGGCGCCTGCGCGGCGGTCGTGGTCGGTCGCCAGCAGGGCTGGCTGGATGCTACGGTTCGGGTGGATCTCCCCGGCGGCCGGCTGACCATCCACTGGACCGGGCCGGGGGAGCCGGTGACCCTCACCGGCCCGGCAGAGACCGTATTCGAGGGACGCATCGACCATGACCCGCCAGTCTAGCGAAGCGGCCGATACGGCCCTGGATGAACAGCAGGTGGTGGAGTTCCTCCGCCACCACCCGGATCTCCTGCGCCGCCACCCCGACCTCCTGGCCGAGCTCAACGTGCCCCACACCCCCGGCGCCGGCACCGTCTCCCTGGTGGAGCGGCAGGTCCAGCGTCTGCGGGAGCAGCGGGAGGAGATGCGTCACCGGCTCGATGACCTCTACACCCTGGCGCGGGAGAACGAATCCCTCTCGGTGCAGTTCCACCAGCTGGTCCTGGACCTGCTGGGCGCCCGGGAGCCGTCGGCGGTGGCCGCGGCCCTGGAGCAGGACCTGCGGCGGGACTGCGACGCCGACGCCGTCGCCCTGCGCCTCTACCCCGCCGGGGATCACCGGATCCCGGACCACCTCATCGGCCCCCGCGGCGCCGATCGCAACCGGCTGGAGCGGATCTTCGCCGCCCCCAACCCGGTCTGCGGGCGGCTGGACCCCGAGATCGGCGCCCTCCTCTTTGGCGACGGCGGCGAGGCCATGGTCTCCGCGGCCCTCATCCCCCTGCCGCTGCGGGGGCGCTCCCTGGGGCTGCTGGCGGTGGGCTCCACCGATCCGGAGCGCTTTCGCGCCGGCCAGGGGACGCTCTTCCTGGAGCAGCTGGGGGAGGCGGCGGCCGCCGCCCTGAACCCCCACCTGGCGGGCTGAACCATGGCCGGGACGGAGGGGCTGGCCAGCAGGCTGGAAGGCTTCCTCGACCACCTCGCCCGCGAGCGCCGCCTGAGCGCCGCCACCGTCGCCGCCTACCGCCGCGATCTCGAAGGCCTGGTCAGCCGGCTCGCCGACGACGGGATCCGGGCGTGGGACGAGGTCGCCCCGCGCCACATCCGCGCCTGGGTCACCGCCCGGCACCGGCGGGGGATCGGTGCCCGCAGCCTGGCCCGGGGGCTCTCCGCCGCCCGCACCCTCTTCGGCTGGCTCATCCGCGAGGGGGCCGCCACCGCCGACCCGGCGGCGGATATCCGACCCCCGAAGCAGGGCCGGCGGCTGCCCCGGAGCCTGGAGGTGGACACCACTCAGCAGCTCCTGGACGAGACCGGCGGCGGCGAGGACCCCGCCGACCCCCTCCTGATCCGCGACCGGGCGATCTTCGAGCTGCTCTACTCCAGCGGCCTGCGGCTGGCGGAGGTGGTGGCCCTGGAGCGCAGCCAGGTCGCGCGGGATCCGAGCCTCCTGCGCGTCCTGGGCAAGGGGAACAAGGAGCGGGAGGTCCCGGTGGGGAAGGCGGCGCGCCGCGCCCTGGCGGCCTGGCTTCCCCACCGGGACGCCCTCGCGGCGGAGGGCGAGACGGCGCTCTTCATCGGCCGACGCGGCACCCGGCTGGGGGCGCGCTCGGTCCAGCAGCGGCTGCGCCGCCACGCTACGGCCCTGGGGCTGCCGCGGGCCTATCCCCACATGCTGCGCCACGCCTTCGCCTCCCACCTGCTGGAGTCCAGCGGCGACCTGCGGGCGATCCAGCAGCTACTGGGCCACGCCGACATCGCCACCACCCAGGTCTACACCCACCTGGACTTCCAGCACCTGGCGCAGATCTACGACCAGGCCCATCCGCGGGCCCGGCGCGGGGACTCCTCGGAGGGGGAGGGCTAGTCGGCGGTCTCCACGCGGTCGCGACCGGCCTCCTTGGCCCGATAGAGGGCGGCATCGGCGCGCTGGACGAGGCCCTCGCCCTCCTCGGCCGGGTCCAGCAGCGCCAGGCCCACGGAGGCGGTCAGGGGCTCCCCCTCCGGGGAGGTCACCGTGGAGGTCGCCATGCGCAGCCGCCGGGCCGCCGCCTCCGCGGCCTCGGCCCCCTCCACCTCCATGAGCACGGCGAACTCCTCGCCGCCGTAGCGCGCCAGGGCGTCACCGCCGCGCACGGTCCGCGCCAGGGCCTCGGCCACCTCCACCAGCACCCGGTCCCCGGCGGGGTGGCCGTGCCGGTCGTTGATCCCCTTGAAGTGGTCGATATCCAGCAGGAGGCAGGCCAGTTGACGCCCCTGCCGACGACTGCGGGCCATGGCCTCGGCCAGGCGCCGCTCCATGGAGCGGCGATTGTCCAGACCCGTCAGGGGGTCGGAGAGGGCCATCTCCTCCAGGCGCGCGTGGTTGATGGCGTTATCCAGGCTGGTGGCGACCATGGCCGCCAGCCGCTGGAGAAAGGCGGTCCCCTGCCGGGGGTGGAAGCGCGCCGCCTCCCCGGCCAGGGCGTAGATACCCAGGTACCGGCCGCCGGCATGCAGGGGCAGGAGGGCAACGCTCTCCGGGGTCGTCATGTGCGGGAACCAGACTGGCGCCTCGCCCTCCGGCGGCCCGAGCTGGATGGCCTCCGGCGGCACCACCTCTGCCAGGAAGACGCCGGCGGGGAGTTCCCCGTTGACCCCCAGGGCCGAGACCTCGGGCTGGGGGGGACAGATATGGAGGGCCGCCCCCTGCAGGTCCAGCTGCTCGGGATATTCCAGGATCAGGGCGCGCAGGAGGTCCGCCAGCGGGTAGCGCTCGAGCATGTCCAGCTCCACCGCCTGCAGGCGCTGCTGGGTCGCCTCGTTGGCGCGGGCCCGTTCCAGCAGCTCCTCCAGCCGGGTGCGCAGTTGGCGAACCTCGGCGTGGAGGTCGTCCTCCTCCCTCGCCACCATCGGTTCACTGTTCCAGGGGCTGGCGGATCCGGTGGAATTCCGCGGGGGGCACATACTGGATGACCTCCTTGCCATCCGGATCCAGAGTGACATCGATGCCGCGGTCGGGGTAGAGGTAGTGGCGCTGGCGGCCACTGCCGGGTCGGACCTCGGCGGGCTCCCCGAAGCGGTCGCGGATGATCCGGTCGTCCAGGTCGGCGTGGGGGATGAAGGTCAGGACCGTGACGGTGGCGTCGTCGAGCTCCCCATCCCGGGGCTCCAGATCCCAGCGACGCCCCCCGTCGATGTCACTCCCCTCGCCGGCCGACTCCCGGAGCGTCGTCAGCGTCTCCTCCGACGGCTCCAGGTGGCCGTAGAGCCGGCCGGTAAAGCGGCCGAAGTAGACCTCCTTGAAGAAGACCTCCACGCTGCGACCGGCCTCGTCCTCGAACAGGGCGAAGCGGGGCCGCGTCCGGGTCTGCGCGGCCAGCTCGGCGTAGTCGGCCTCGCCGAGGGTGATGCCGAAGACGCGGCTAGTCTCGCCATCGGGGCCCGGTTCGACCTCCCAGAACGGGTCCCTGTCGTCCGGGCCGCCGCAGGCGGTCAGGGAGAGGGCGAGGACCAGGGGCAGGAGTCGGGGGAACAGCATGGCGGAACGGTACCACCCCGGCCGCTCCGGTTCCAGCGCGCCGCGAGGCACCTCAGGCCGGCGGGATGCGCAGCTCGAAGGTCACCGGGCCGTCATTGACCAGCTCCACCGCCATGTCGGCCCCGAAGCGGCCGGTGGGCACCTCGCCCAGCCGCTCCCGGGCGGCATCCGCCAGCACCTCGAAGAGCCGCTCCCCCTCCGCCGGGTCGGCGGCGGAGGCAAAACCGGGCCGGTTCCCCTTGCGGGTATCGGCGGCCAGGGTGAACTGGGGCACCAGCAGCAGGCCGCCCCCGATGTCCTGCAGGCTCCGGTTCATCCGGCCCCGCTCATCGGGGAAGACGCGGTAGCCCGCCAGCCGCTGGGCCAGGCGCTGGGCGCCCTCCGTTGTATCGCCGCGCTCCACGCCCACCAGGACCAGCAGTCCCGTACCGATGGCGGCGACGGTCTCCCCCTCCACCCGGACGGCGGCCCGGCTCACCCGCTGGAGCAGGCCGATCATCGCCCGCTGGAACGACCGTCGAGGCGATCCGCGAGCCGGTCGGTGGCGCGGACCAGGGCGTCGACGATCCCCGGCTCGGAGGCGGCGTGGCCGGCCTCGGCCACCATCTCCAGCTCCGCCTCGGGCCATTCCTGCGCCAGGGCGTGGGCGGTGGCCGGCGGGCAGATGAGGTCGTAGCGGCCCTGGACGATGGTCCCGGGGATGTTGCGGATCCGCTCGACGTCGCGCAGGAGCTGGCCCGGCTCCAGGAAGCAGTCATTGCGGAAGTAGTGGGCCTCGATGAGCGCCAGGGCCAGGGCGGTATAGCCCTCGGCGAAGTGGTCCACTACCTCCTCGCTGGGGTTGAGGGTGGCCAGGCGCCCCTCCCAGCGCGCCCAGGCGCGGGCCGCCGACATGCGGCCGATCTCGTCGGCCCCGGTGAGGCGGCGGTAGTAGGCGGCCAGGAGGTCGCCGCGCTCGGCCTCGGGGATGGGGGCGAGGAACTCCTCCCACGCCTCCGGGGCGAAGCGGTGGGCACCCCCCTGGCAGACCCACGCGACCTCCTCCGGGCTGCCCAGGAAGATCCCGCGCAGGATCAGGCCGGTCACGCGCTCCGGGTGGGCCTGGGCGTAGGCCAGCCCGAGGGTGGAGCCCCAGGAGCCGCCGAAGACGGTCCAGCGCTCGATCCCGAGGTGCTCGCGCACCGCCTCCAGGTCCCGGACCAGGGCAGCCGTGTCATTGCCCTCCGTCTCGGCATGGGGGGCCGAGCGCCCCGCCCCGCGCTGGTCGGGGAGGACGACCCGCCAGCGATCCGGGTCGAAGAAGCGGCGATGGTAGGGCTGGCAGCCGGCGCCGGGCCCGCCGTGGAGGAAGAGCACCGGATGGCCGTGGGCCGTCCCGCACTCCTCGATGTGGAGCTGATGGGGCGGATCCACCGCCAGCGTGTGCTGCACGTAGGGCTGGATGGCGGGATAGAGGGTGCGCATGGGCCCGACTCCTGATGGCATGGGCAATCACTCGCCCTCCCCGGCGGGGAGGGCGCCATCACGTCGGGACCGCGGGCCTCCGGTCAGTCGCGGACCGGCTCACCCCGCCAGCCCATGGCGGCGGCGATGCCGGCGAGCAGCAGCCCCAGCAGGACCAGGGGCGGGCCGATGGGCTGGAGCACCGAGGTCAGGCCGCCCAGGGTGACACCGAACTGGGTCAGGTAGAGCACCCCGGAGTGGAGCAGCGCCCCGACGATGAAGACCCAAGATATCACCTGCTTGAACATCGGGGCCACGGCGATGAAGACCAGGGCGATGCCGACCGCGATGTTCAGAAGCGCCTCCAGATTGCCGTGGGCGTGGGGGCCGGACTTGATGCCGTCGATGGGTGCGCGGGTGTTGTCGTACGCGCTCTGGGCCAGGAGCGCCTCGGTATTGGCCCGGGCGATCTCCTCGCCGGAGAGGGCCTCGAGATCCTCCTCGAAGTCGCTGGCCTCCAGCTTCTCCAGACGGGCCATGCTCTGCTGACGCTCCTGACTGGCAGCACCCACATCGGGGTGGAGCTGGGTGACCATGTAGGGCCCGAGGGCGGCGGTGATCACGAGGTAGAGGAATCCGAAGACGATATTCTTGCGGCCGATCATTGGCGTTCTCCCTGCGACATCGTCGTGGCTTTTGTTGTGGTGCGATCCAAACGTAGCCGGCGGGCCCGGGGGTGGCAAGACGGCGCGAGTCGACCGATCATGGAACCATGGAGAATCGTGCATACCGGCCGGTGGAACCGGACTACGCGGGAGGCGGACTGGGCAACCTGGTCGCCTCGGTGGCCCGGGGCACCGGCGCCCCGCTGGAGACACCGCCGACGCCGCTGCTGGAGCCCGGCCGCGTGGCCGAGGCCCGGGTGGTGGTCTTCGTCCTCGTCGACGGCCTCGGCATGGCCGCCATCGAGGACCACCCCGACTCCTGGCTGGCCCGCCACACCCGGGGGAGCCTGACCTCGGTCTTCCCCTCGACCACCACCAGCGCCCTGACCACCTTCTACACCGGCCTCTCGCCGGCGACCCACGGCCTCCCCGCCTGGTTCACCTGGCTGCGGGAGGGGGGGACGGTCGCCGTCCCGCTGGCCCATAACACCCGCTACGGCCACTTCGACCTGGGCCCGGCGCTGGGCGAGGCGGGGCCCCTCTACACCGCCACCCCCTGGGCGCGCCGGGCGGACCGGCCGGT
This sequence comes from Thiohalospira sp., assembly GCA_046546335.1. Lineage (GTDB taxonomy): Bacteria > Pseudomonadota > Gammaproteobacteria > Thiohalospirales > Thiohalospiraceae > Thiohalospira. Next base: position 7,071 of record JBKGYA010000073.1, read on the forward strand.
GGCCACCTGCCAGCCCGGCTGGCTGCGGGAGACCCCCTACTCCCTCCACCATGGAACGGGCGAGCGCCACGACCTCGAGACGCCCGGGGAGCTTCCCGGGCTGATCGCCGGGCTCGCCCGCGAGCCGGGTCCGCGGCTCCTGCAGGTCTACTGGCCCGCCTTCGACGCCCCCGAGCCACCAGCACGGCACCACCGGCACCCCCACCCTGGAGCACTTCCGGGAACTGGATGCCGCCCTCGCCGCCACCGCCGCCGCGCTGCCCGAGGACGGCCTGCTGGTGGCCACCGCCGACCACGGCCTCACCGACGTCCTCGAAGGCGGCGTGCACGAGGTGGCCCACCTCCCGGGGCTCGCGACGATGCTGGCACTACCACCCTGCGGGGAGGGGCGCACCCCCTTTCTCTATCCCCGACCCGGGGCCGTCGACGAGATCCGTTCTGCCCTGGTCGAGGGGCTGGGGGATGCGGTCACCGCCATCCATGACCGCGAGGCCATCCTGGAGCGGGGCTGGCTGGGCCCAGGCCCGTACCATACGGAGCTCGCCTCGCGCCTCGGCGACCTCGTGGTGGAGATGGCCCCCGGCCACGTCCTCACCGGCGACCCCTGGCGGGCGGGGATCCGGCAGGCCGCGGTCCACGGCGGCCGGAGCCGGGCGGAGATGGCCATCCCCGCCATCATCGCCAGCGGCGGTGACCGGGGCGGCGCGAGGCCGTAGACTGGGGCCGGGCTACAAGGGGGAATCATGAGCCGAGTCATCCTGCTGCGCCACGGCGAGAGCGAGTGGAACCTCGCCAACCGCTTCACCGGCTGGACCGATGTGGACCTCTCGGAGACCGGGCGTCGGCAGGCCTGGGCGGCGGGGGAGGCGCTGGCCGATGCCGACCTCCTCCCCGAGGTGACCTTCACCTCGGTGCTGACCCGCGCCATCCGGACCCTCTGGCTCGCCCTGGACGCCAGCGACCGGATGTGGCTGCCGGTCACCCGGGACTGGCGGCTCAACGAGCGCCACTACGGGGCGCTGCAGGGGGAGAACAAGAAGGATTTCGAGCAGCGCTACGGCGCCGAGCAGGTCCACGCCTGGCGGCGCTCCTACGCCACCCGCCCGCCGGACCTGGAGTGGGACGACCCGCGCCATCCGCGCTTCGACCGGCGCTATGCCGGCCTGGAGCCGGGGCAGCTCCCGGCGGCGGAGGCCCTGGCCGATACCGTGGAGCGCGTCCGCCCCTGGTGGTCCGACACCCTGCGGCCCTGCATCGAGGCCGGGCGCGACGCCCTGGTGGTGGCCCACGGCAACAGCCTGCGCGCCCTCATCAAGGACCTGGAGGGCTACAGCGACGAGGGGATCGCCGGGCTGGACGTGCCCCTGGCCGAGCCCGTCGTCTACGACTTCGACCGCGCCGGTGACCTCGCCGAAAAGACCATCCTCAACCGTTCGGAGGTATGAACATGTACGTCGTCGCCAACCGCGTCCCCGTCGCCCCCGGCTGGGAGGAGGCCTTCGAGGAGCGCTTCCGCCACCGCGCCGGCCGGATCGAGCAGAATCCCGGCTTCATCCGCATGGAGGTGCTGCGCCCGGCGGACGAGGAGAGCCCCTGGATCGTCCTCACCCACTGGGAGGACGAGGACGCCTTCCGCCAGTGGCTCTCCAGCGACGACTTCAAGGAGGCCCACAACAACCCCCTGCCCCACGAGGCCTACACCGAGGAGGGCCGGCTGGAGCGCCACGAGGTGGTCATCGCCAGCGACGGGGCCGCGACGAAGTAGGGAAGGTGGTGGGCCCGGTCGAGCTCGAACCGACGCCCCAGCGCTTGAGTCATCGGACCCGGCGACAGAGCCAGGGGGTGGCGGCTGAACCTGGCCGACGCAGCGGTAAGACAGGCCGAATCGAAGGCCAGTGGGCGGCGCATCATCGCCGACATGCGGCGGCGGGACGTGATTCGAGCCGTCCTGGGGGATACCCGCTATGGGGGCATGACGCCCCGGGTATACACCATCCTGAGACGGATCCTCCTTACCGGACAGCGCCCGGGCGAGGTGGCCGGCATGCGGTCGGGCATCCTTCACGACTGCGACGCGATCCGGTCAGAGCGTGCCGCTCCCTGCCGCAATCGGGCGCTCGGGCTACATCAATCGCCGTGCTCTCCACCCGGATGATCGGCCGGCGACTCGACCTGCCACCACGCCCAGAATGCACTGCCCTCGATGGTGGAGCCCAGCCGGCGCAGCCACTCGGCGACCTTGTGGTTGGAGTTGTTCCAGACCGAGTAGGACTCGGGATGCTCGACGAAGGTGAGATCGTAGGTGGCGTTGTACTTTGCCCCGGCCTCGTTCGCCCGGTGACGGGCCTCGAGCGAATCGCGCAACGTCGTCACCCGCTCGGTCTCGACCGGCACCTCGTGGATCGCCTCGATCCCGACGCGAAGCGCCTCGCGCACGCCCTCCCGCGTGGCGTCCGCTTCGGTCAGGCTGCGCCCCAGGCCGGCGCGACTCGGCCAGA
>JBKGYA010000074.1:0-9503 GCA_046546335.1 Thiohalospira sp.
CACTGCCGGCCGATTACCAAGAACGGTCGCAGGCCGAGGTCCAGCATCCCTGGCTCATTGAGTCTACGCCCGTGGTCATGGGGGTTGGGCGGCTCGCCCGCCAGAAGGGTTTCGATGTGTTGCTGCCTGCATTTGCGAGCCTCCGGAGGCAGCTCGCGGTGAAGCTCATACTAGTAGGAGAAGGGGCGGAACGCGCAGCGCTGCAGCAGCAGGCAGAGGACCTGGGCATTGCGGAGGATGTCGATCTGGTCGGGTCGGTTCCGGACGTCTTTCCCTGGTTGCGGCGAGCCTCCCTCTACGTCCTCTCGTCGCGGTACGAGGGTCTGCCCAATGTCCTTATCGAGGCCCTGGCTGCCGGCGCGCCGGTGGTTTCGACCGATTGCCCATCGGGGCCGAGGGAGATCCTCGAGGAGGGGCGTCTGGGGCCGCTGGTGCCAGTGGACGATGCCGAGCCGCTTGCGGCTGCGATGGAGCGCACGCTGCAGCGACCGCCCCCTGCAGGGGAGACCGAGGCGAGCCTTGAGCGCTTCCGCAGCGATAGGGTGGCGGCTCAGTATCTGGAGTTCATGGGGCTTAATGGTCCCAGTACGGGTGGGGCCCGTTGAACAGCATGCTACCGCCGAGTTGGTAGGGGTGTGTTGGATGCGATTACGTCACATCCTACCGGATGCCTACAACAGGGCCCGATAGGAGGCTGAGGCTTGCCGCGCCCCGGGCCTCGCGCAACAATGCCCGGGAGCAGACCATCCGGAGCGCGCCATGACCGACCGCCACTACACCCCCGCCGATCGCTTCCTCCGTCACGTGGACGTGGGCCTGCGTACCCTCTTCGGCCGGCCGCAGGTCACCGAGCGGCCGGATCCCGCCGCGGGCGTCCCGGAGGCGGAGCTCTCTGACGCCGAGCGCGCCCACGTCGGCGGCCTCATGCGCATCAACCACGCCGGCGAGGTCTCCGCCCAGGGGCTCTACGAGGGCCAGGCGCTCACCGCCCGGCTGCCCCAGGTGCGCGAGCGCATGGAGCGCGCGGCGCGGGAGGAGAACGACCACCTGGTCTGGTGCGAGGGGCGGGTCCGGGAGCTGGGCACCCACGTCAGTTACCTCAATCCCCTCTGGTACTTCGGCTCCCTGACCATCGGCGCCCTGGCCGGGGCGGCCGGCGACCGCTGGAGCCTCGGCTTCGTGGCGGAGACGGAGCACCAGGTCATCCGCCACCTGGACGGCCATCTGGCCCAGCTGCCGGCGCAGGATCAGCGCAGCCGCGCCATCCTGGAGCAGATGAAGGAGGACGAGGGCCACCACGCCACGGTCGCCCTCACCGCCGGCGGCGAGGCCCTTCCCCGGCCGGTGCGCGGCATCATGGGGCAGGTCTCCAAGGTGATGACGGGCCTGGCCTACCGCCTCTGAGGCCCCGGCCCGCAGGGCCCCTCAGTACAGCGGCACCTTCTTGGAGATGTTCCGGCCGTAGAAGATCTCCATCATCTCCCGCTTGAGGTAGGCGCGGATCTCGTCCGACTCCTCCTGGGTGAGATCCGCCTCGCTGATCCCGAAGAGGTAGTTGTCCAGCTCGAAGTCGTTGAGGATCGCCTTCGTGTGGAAGATGTTCTCCTGCGGCACGTTGACGTCCATCATCTGGTACAGCTCCTTGGTGTCGGGCGCCACGTAGTTCTGGATGGAGTTGATCTCGTGGTCGATGAAGTGCTTCTTGCCCTTCACGTCCCGGGTAAACCCGCGCACCCGGTAGTCCATGGTGACGATGTCCGACTCGAAGGAGTGGATGAGGTAGTTCAGCGCCTTCAGCGGCGAGATCCGGCCGCAGGTGGAGACGTCGATGTCCGCCCGGAAGGTGGAGATCCCGTTGACCGGATGGCTCTCCGGGTAGGTGTGCACGGTGATGTGGGACTTGTCCAGGTGGCCCACCACCGACTCCGGCAGCGGCCCCGGTGACTCCGAGTTGGACAGCCCCTCGGAGACCACCGGCTCCTCCGAGACCATGATGGTCACGCTCGCCCCCTCCGGGTCGTAGTCCTGGTAGGCGACGTTGAGGATGTTGGCGCCGATGATCTTGGTGACCTCGGTGAGGATGTGGGTCAGCCGCTCGGCGTTGTAGGCCTCGTCGATGTACTGGATATACCCCTCGCGCTGCTCCGCCGTCTTGGCGTAGCAGATATCGTAGATATTGAAGCTCAGGGTCTTGGTCAGGTTGTTGAAGCCGTGCAGCCGCAGCCGATTCTTGCCCTTCTCCGCCAATCGGGCGCCCTCCACCGTTTCCGGTCGCTGATGTTCGAAGGACGGCGTGTGATACCGGTCACCGCCGTCGGTGTCAATCCTCGTCCGCCTCGCGGATCTGGAATTCGTGGGTGATCTCGGCCGTCTTGCCGAGCATGATGGAGGCGGAGCAGTACTTCTCCGCCGAGAGCTCCACCGCCCGGGCCACCTGCTTCTCCGCCAGGCCGCGGCCCACGACGGTGAAGCGCACGTGGATCCGGGTGAAGACCTTGGGCTCGCTCTCGGCCCGCTCGGCCTCGATCTCGGCGACGCAGTCCACCACCGGCTGGCGCGCCTTCTTCAGGATGTGGACGACGTCGTAGGCCGTACAACCCCCCATCCCGAGGAGCATCATCTCCATGGGCCGGGGGCCGAGATTCTCGCCGCCGGACTCCGCAGGCCCGTCCATGACCACCGAGTGGCCGCTGCCCGATTCGCCGATGAAGCGCGCCTTTTCCGACCATTTGATCCGTGCGTGCATTCTCGCGACTCCCCCCTATGGCTTATGATGGGATTCTGTGGCAATTTCGCGCCGCCTGAACGACAAGGAAGACCGCACATGGCCACCCTGGAGCCCGACGACTCCTCCATCCAGCGCTTTCTCGAGCATTGCCATCGCCGGCGCTACCCCGCCAAGACCTCGGTCGTCTGCGCCGGCGAGATCTCGGACCAGCTCTACTACATCGTCTCCGGCTCGGTGAGCGTCCTCATGGAGGACGACGAGGGCCGGGAGATCGTCCTCGCCTACCTCAACGAGGGCGACTTCTTCGGCGAGATGGGGCTGTTCGATGACGAGGGCCGTCGCAGCGCCTGGATCCGGACCCGTACCGAGTGCGAGCTCGCCGAGATCGGCTACACTCGCTTTCGCCAGCTCGCCGCCGAGATGCCGGAGATCCTCTTCGCCCTCGCCTCGCAGATGGCGCTGCGCCTGCGCAAGACCAGCCGCAAGGTGGGCGACCTCGCCTTCCTGGACGTCACCGGCCGCGTCGCCCGCGCCCTCCTGGACCTGGCCCACGAGCCGGACGCCATGACCCACCCCGACGGCATGCAGATCAAGATCACCCGCCAGGAGCTCGGCCGGATCGTCGGCTGCTCCCGGGAGATGGTCGGCCGCGTCCTCAAGGACCTGGAGGAGCAGGGGCTCATCACCGCCCGGGGCAAGACCATGGTCGTCCACGGGACGCGCTAGCCCCGCCCTACCACGGCGCGAACAGCGCCCGCAGCGCCTCCCCCGGGTCCGGCGCACGCATGAAGGCCTCGCCCACCAGGTAGGCGCCGATCCCCCCGCTGCGCAGCCGCTCGATGTCCGCCGGCGTGTGGATGGCCGACTCGCTCACCACCAGCCGGTCGCCGGGGATGAGCGGCGCCAGCTCCAGGCTGGTCTCCAGGCGCGTCTCGAAGGTGCGCAGGTCGCGGTTGTTGATCCCCACCAGCGGCAGGGGGCGGTCGAGGACCCGGCGCAGCTCCGCCTCGTCGTGGACCTCCACCAGGATATCCAGCCCCATCTCCTCTGCGGTGGCGGCCAGCTCGTCCATCCGTGCATCGCTGAGGATGGCGGCGATGAGCAGGATGCAGTCGGCCCCCATGGCGCGGGACTCCACCACCTGCCACGGGTCGATGACAAAGTCCTTGCGCAGGACCGGCCGGTGGCAGGCCGCGCGGGCCTGCTGCAGGTATTCCGGCGCCCCCTGGAAGAAGTCGCGGTCGGTGAGGACCGAGAGGCAGGTGGCCCCGGCGGCGGCGTAGGACTCCGCGATGGCCGCCGGGTCGAAGTCCTCCCGGATCACGCCGCGGCTGGGGGAGGCGCGCTTGATCTCGGCGATAATCCCGGGCCCCTCGGCGGCCTCCGCATCGGCCAGCTCGGTTTCGAAGCCGCGGGGCTCCGGCGCCTCGGCGGCGGCTGCGCGCAGCTCCGCCAGGGGTCGCTCGGCCTTGCCTGCCGCGACCTCCTCCTCCTTGCGCGCCACGATCCGGCGCAGGATGTCCGGGGTCTGCTCGCTCATGCCGCCGCGATCTCCGTGGACAGACGGGCCAGGGCGTCCAGCCGCTCCCGCGCCCGGCCTTCGCGGATGGCCGCGCGGGCCGCCTCCACCCCCTCGGCCAGGCTCTCCACCACGTCGGCGGCGTACAGCGCCGCCCCGGCGTTGAGGAGGACGATGTCCCGGGCCGGGCCGGGCTGGTCGTCGAAGACCTCCCGGGTGAGGGCCAGGCTCTGCTCCGGGCGGTCGACCACCAGCCGCTGCAGGTCGCCGCGCTCCAGGCCGAACTGCTCCGGGGTGATGGCGTAGCGCTCCAGAGTCCCGCCCCGCAGCTCCGCCACCTGGGTCGGGGCGGAGATGGAGATCTCGTCCAGGCCGTCCTCGGCGTGGACCACCAGCACGTGACGGCTGCCCAGCCGCCCCAGGACCTGGGCCAGCGGCTCCAGCCACGCCTCGTCGTAGACGCCCAGGAGCTGGTAGGGGGCGTTGGCCGGGTTGGTGAGCGGCCCCAGGACGTTGAACAGGGTCCGTACGCCGATCTCCCGGCGTGGCCCCACGGCGTGCTTCATGGCGCCGTGGTGGGCCGGGGCGAACATGAAGCCGACCCCCGCCTCGCGGATGCAGCGGCCGACCCCGGCGGCGTCGATGTCCAGATTGATACCGGCGGCCTCCAGCACGTCGGCGCTGCCGGTGCGGCTGGAGACGGAGCGGTTGCCGTGCTTGGCCACGTGGGCGCCGGCCGCCGCGGCCACGAAGGCGGCGGCGGTGGAGATGTTGAAGGTGCTGGCGCCGTCACCGCCGGTGCCGCAGGTGTCCACCAGGTGGGGGACGTCGTCCACCTCCACGCGGGTGGCCAGCTCCCGCATGACGCCGGCGGCGGCGGCGATCTCGGCTACCGTCTCCCCCTTCATGCGCAGCCCCACCAGGAAGGCGCCGATCTGCGCCGGCGTCGCCTCGCCGGTCATGATCTGGCGCATCACCGCGGTCATGGAGTCGACATCCAGATCGCGGTGCTCGGTGACGGCGCGAATGGCCTCCTTGATATCCATGATGATTCTCCGTGACGGGCCCGTTACGGCGCGGCTCGGCTGGATTCTCCGGCCCGGCCGCGCTCGGGTCAACGTGGGCGCGAGTTACCGATTCCACTCCCCGCCGCGGACGGCGAGGAAGTTGCGCAGCAGGTCGTGGCCGTGGCGGGTCAGGATGGACTCGGGGTGGAACTGGACCCCCTCCACGGTGTAGCGGCGGTGGCGCAGCCCCATGATCTCGCCGCCGTCCGCCTCGCTGGTCCAGGCGGTCTCCACCAGCTCGTCGGTGGGCAGCCCCTCCCGGGCGACGATGAGGGAGTGGTAGCGGGTCGCCTCGAAGGGGTTCTCCAGGCCGGCGAAGACGCCCTGCCCGTCGTGGTGGATGAGGGAGGTCTTGCCGTGCATCACCTCCCGGGCGTGGACCACCTGCCCGCCGAAGGCCTGGCCGATGGCCTGGTGGCCCAGGCAGACGCCGAGGATCGGGGTGTGGCCGGCGAAGCGGCGGACCACCTCCAGGGAGATCCCCGCCTCGCTCGGGGTGCAGGGGCCGGGGGAGAGGAGGATGTGCGACGGCGCCCGCTCCGCCAGCTCGTCCGCGGTGATGGCGTCGTTGCGGAAGACGGCCACCTCCGCCCCCAGCTCGCCCAGGTACTGGACGAGGTTGTAGGTGAAGGAGTCGTAGTTGTCGATCATCGCCAGCATGGCCTACTCCTCCCGCCGTCGCGGGTCGGTGAAGCCGGACTCGGCCATGGCCACTGCCCGGAAGAGGGCGCGCCCCTTGTTCATGGTCTCCTCCCACTCCCGCTCGGGGACGGAGTCGGCGACGATGCCGGCCCCGGCCTGCACGTGGAGCTGGCCGTCGCGGATCACCGCCGTGCGGATGGCGATGGCGGTATCCATGTTCCCGCCCCAGCCGATGTAGCCCACCGCCCCGGCGTAGAGGCCGCGCTTGACCGGCTCCAGCTCGTCGATGATCTCCATGGCCCGGATCTTGGGCGCCCCGCTCACCGTGCCGGCCGGGAAGGTCGCCTTGAGCACGTCCATGGGGCCGAGCCCCGGCCGCAGCCGGCCGGTGACGTTGGAGACGATGTGCATGACGTGGCTGTAGCGCTCGATGGCCATGGACTCGGTGACGCGCACCGAGCCGGTCTCGGCGATCCGGCCCACGTCGTTGCGGCCGAGGTCCATGAGCATGATGTGCTCGGCGCGCTCCTTGGGATCGGCCAGCAGCTCGTCGGCCAGGGCGGCATCCTCCGCCTCCGTGGCCCCGCGATGGCGGGTGCCGGCGATGGGGCGGACGGTGACCGTCTCGTCCTCCAGGCGCGCCAGGATCTCCGGCGACGAGCCCACCACCTGTGTCTCCCCCAGGTTCAGCAGGTACATGTAGGGCGAGGGATTGAGGGTGCGCAGGGCGCGGTAGAGGTCCAGCGCCCCGGCGGCGTAGGGGATGGAGAGCCGCTGGGAGAGGACCACCTGCATGATGTCGCCGTCGACGATGTACTGCCGCGCCCGCTCCACGGCGGTCTCGAAGCCCTCCCGGGAGAAGCCGGAGATGAAGTCGGTCTCCTCCACCCGGGTCCGGCCGGGGGAGGCCTCCGGCGGCACCAGGGGGCGGGTGAGCTGCTCGGCCAGCTCGTCCAGCCGCGCCTCCCCGGCCTCGTGCGCCCCCTCCCCGGCGGGGTCCACGTGGACCACCAGGTAGAGCCGGCCCCGGAGGTTGTCGAAGACCACCACCTCCTCGGAGCGCATGAGCAGGATGTCGGGGTTGCCGATGGGGTCGTCCTTCTCCACCCCGGCCAGACGCGGCTCGGCGTAGCGCACCGTGTCGTAGCCGAAGCAGCCCACCAGCCCGCCGAAGAAGCGCGGCAGGTTCGGCGCCTCGGCTACCCGATACCGGGCGCGGTAGGCCTCGATCCAGGCCAGGGGGTCGGCGACCTCCGCCTGCTCGACCACCTCGCCGCCCTCCTCCACCTCCACGGTGTGGCCGGTGACGCGGATCACCGCCTGGGCGGGCAGGCCGATGATGGAGTAGCGCCCCCACTTCTCGCCCCCCTGGACGGACTCGAAGAGGTAGGTCCACGGGCCGGCGGCCAGCTTCAGGTAGGTGGAGACGGGGGTCTCGAGGTCGGCGAGGACCTCGCGGACAAGGGGGATGCGGTTGTAGCCCTCACGGGCCAGGTCTTCGAACGCTTGCGGGTTCATGCGGGATCTCCGGTGGACGGACACGACGACGGGCGGGGGTCGTTACCGGCCCCGCCATCGCCGGATCAGCCGGCCCTCGTAGCCCTGGATCCCGAATGCGTCGCTCATGAGAACCGGAGTCTGCCGGAATCGAGCAGTGCGGGCAATTCGTCCAGCCGGTCCATCACCGCGTCCGGCTCCATCTCCCGGATGTCCCGGCCGTGGTTGTAGCCGTAGGTCATGCAGACGATGGGGGTCCCGGCCGCCCGGGCCGCCTTCACGTCGGAGACGGAGTCGCCCACCATCAGGGCCTGGCCCGGCTCCACGCCGAAGTCGGCGGCGGTCTGGGTCAGCGGCAGCGGGTCCGGCTTGCTCCGCGGCAGGCTGTCCCCGGCCAGGACCTGGCCGAAGTAGGGGGCCAGCCCCAGCTCCTCGAGCAGCGGCGTGGTGAACCGCTCGGCCTTGTTGGTGATGCAGGCCATGGGCAGGCCGCGCCCCCGGATCGCCTCCAGGCCGGCCACCACCCCGGGGTAGACCCGGCTGTGGCGGCTGCTGTTGGCGGCGTAGCACTCCAGGAAGAGGGGATAGGCGCGCTGGAACTCCTCCTCGTCGGGCTCGCCCTCCAGCTGGCCGATGAGCGCCCGGCGGACCAGGCGCTCCACGCCGTTGCCCACCCACTGGTTGACCATGGCCTCCCCGCGGGGCTCGCGCCCCAGGGCGGCCATCATCTCGTCCACGCAGTGGGCCAGGTCGGGGACGCTGTCCACCAGCGTCCCGTCCAGGTCGAAGATGACCAGGCGCGGGTCCATGCCTAGCCCGCCGAGGCGATCTCGGAGCGCATCTCGGAGATGACCTTGGCGTAGTCATCCTTGCCGAAGATGGCGGAGCCGGCGACGAAGGTGTCGGCCCCGGCGGCGGCGACCTCGCCGATGTTCTCCGCCTTCACGCCGCCATCTACCTCCAGGCGGATGTCGCGGCCGGAGTCGTCGATGATCCTGCGCGCCTCGCGGAGCTTGTTCAGCGCCTCCGGGATGAAGGCCTGGCCGCCGAAGCCGGGGTTCACCGACATGATGAGGACCATGTCGATCTCGTCGATGACGTGGCGCAGGTAGTCCAGCGGCGTCGCCGGGTTGAAGACCAGCCCGCACTTGCAGCCGTGGTGCTTGATGAGCTGGAGGCTGCGATGGACATGCTCGCTGGCCTCCGGGTGGAAGGTGATGTAGCTCGCACCGGCCTCGGCGAAGTCGGGGATGATCCGGTCCACCGGCTTGACCATCAGGTGCACATCGATGGGCGCGGTGACGCCGTGGTCGCGCAGCGCCTTGCAGATGGGCGGGCCGATGGTCAGGTTCGGCACGTAGTGGTTGTCCATGACGTCGAAGTGGACGATGTCGGCCCCGGAGGCGAGGACGTTGTCCACCTCCTCGCCGAGCCGGGCGAAGTCCGCCGACAGGATGGACGGGGCGATGAGGGGCTGCTGCTTGGCCATGGCTACCTTCCTCGACTGATGCGAATGGTCGCGTACTCTAACCCAGCAGGGGCGTTTTTTCACCCGCGTCGCGGGCCGTATACTGGCCATCCAGTCCCCTCAACGGCCCGTGCCATGCCTGTGCTCCCGACTCTGTTCCTGCCGCTTCTGGCCCTGCTGGTGCCGCTGCCCGCCCCGGCGGCCGATTCCCATCCCCAGGCCGGGCGCGTGGAGGCCGGCCGGGTGGTGGAGCTGGAGGCCGGCGACGAGACGCTGGCCGCCATCGCCCGCACCCCGGATCGCCCCCGGGCGCGGGGCGGGGTCCTGCTCATGGCCGGCGCCGGGGAGCACGCCAACGCCCCCGGCTCCATCGGTCCCCTGCGCCGGGCGCTGGCCGATGCCGGCTGGCTGACCCTGGCCATCGCCTCCACGGACGGCGAGGGGAACGAGGCCCGCATCCGCGCCGGGCTGGAGTGGCTGGCCGGGCGGCTGGAGCAGGACGGGGGAGCGACCTACTTGGTCCTGGCCGGTTCCGGTCGCGGGGCCGGGGCGGCGGCCAACTGGCTGGCCGCCAATCGGGAT
>JBKGYA010000075.1:0-9482 GCA_046546335.1 Thiohalospira sp.
TCGTGGTGTACTCCGACTCGTCCACCCCCGACTCGTCAATGGGGATCCAGGTGTCGTCGGGCGTCACGGGTTCCCCGAGCTCCTGCTTGCGGGCCCCGCCCCAGCGCAGCTCGAGGGTCAGCGGGTCGCGGCTGGAGAAGGCCTCTTCGAGGGTAACGCGCACCGCCCGGATGCTTCCCGAGCCGTCTTCCGGGTCCGGCCAGCGAGTGAGCTCCTCGACGTGGACGGGGATTTCGCCACTGCCGTCATGCAGGCTGACCGAGTCGGCTTTCTCCAGCCATCCCCGGGGGAAGGGGACGGCGAAGACGACCTCCCGGTTCTTGTCCGGCTCGACCGCGGCCTGGGGGTGGAGGGTCACCACTACCCGGCCGGCATACTCGTCACCGGGGTAGTCGAAGTCATCGCTGTCGGGGTCCAGTTCTGCCCCGTCCAGTGGGTCGGTGGGAGAGGTCTCGGGGAGGTCGCTTTCGGAATTGTCGTCGTTAGAGTCGTCGTCTGATGGGGTATCAGCGCCCGCTGCGGATTCCTCCTCGTCGGGCGAGTCAAGGCCGAGGTTGCATCCGCTCACGGCGAGCAGTAGACCGAGCAGGATGGCGGCGAGGGGGGAACGCTGAGGCATCTCTCTTCCCTGTGATCTTCGGGGGGAGAGCGACCTTCCGTGGTCACTCCTGCTATGAACTATACCCCTTTATGCCTCGTTGGCGAGGCCGCCTGCGGCGCGGTGCCGACTGATTGCACGCCCCGTGAGCAGCGTCTCCCCGGGCTGTGCAAAAAGTGAACGACTCTCAGTACTTGAAGCGGTTGACCAGCTCCTGGAGTTCGCTGGACAGGCGTGCCAGCTCGTCGCCGCTGGCCGAGGTCTGGTTGGCCCCCTCGGCGGTCTGCTCGGAGATCTCGTTGATCTGGACGATGTTGCGGTTGATCTCGTCGGCGACGGTGCTCTGCTCCTCCGCCGCCGAGGCGATCTGGGTGTTCATGTCCGAGATCTGGCTCACCGACTGGGTGATGTTGGTCAGCGCCTCGCCGGCACTGCCCGCCTTCTCCACGGTGTTGCTGGCGCGGGAGCGGCTGGTCTCCATGGCCTCCACCGACTCCCGGGCGGCCTGCTGCAGCCGCTCGATCATGCCCTGGATCTCCTGGGTCGATTCCTGGGTGCGGCTGGCCAGGGTGCGGACCTCGTCGGCCACCACGGCGAAGCCGCGCCCGGCCTCGCCGGCACGGGCGGCCTCGATGGCGGCATTCAGCGCCAGGAGATTGGTCTGGTCGGCGACATCGCGGATGACATCCAGGACCGAGCCGATGCTCTCGGAGTCCTTGCCCAGCCGGTTGATGGTCTCCGAGGCCTGATTGACGTCCTCCGCCAGCTGCTTGATGGCGCCGATGCTCTCGTCGACCACCTGCGAGCCCGCCTTGGCGCTGGAGTCCGCCTCGCGCGCCGCCTCGGCGGCGTTCTCGGCATTGCGCGCCACCTCCTGGACCGTGGAGGTCATCTCGTTCATGGCCGTGACCACCTGCTCGGTCTCGCCGCGCTGACGCTGGATGGCGTCGTTGGTCTGGGAGGTGATGGTGGACATCTCCTCCGAGGCCGCCGCCAGCTGGTTGGTGGAGCCGGCCACCTGGCTGACGGTCTCCTGGACCCGCTCGGCGAAGCGGTTGAAGGCGCTGCCCAGTTCGGCGATCTCGTCGTGGCCGGAGGTGTCCAGGCGGCGGGTGAGGTCGCCGTCGCCCTCGGCGATGTCGTGCATCGCGGCGACCGCCCCCTTGATGGGCCGGGTGATGGTCAGGCCCATGAGCCAGGCGAAGGCGAGCCCCGCTGCCAGGGCGAGCACGCCGACGCCGATGATGGTGTTGCGCGCCATGGCGTAGGCGTCGACGTAGTAGCTGCGGTCCCGGGAGACCTCCAGGACGCCGATGGGCTTGCCGGAGTAGTCCTCCACCGGGGCGGCGTAGAAGGCCGTCTGGTCGCCGCCGAGCTCCCCCTGCCGGAAGGCGCTGCCGTCGCGCGCCTCCTCGAGCGCTGCCTCGTCCATGAGCTTGGCCTCTTCCCAGGTGCTGGCGAAGTCCTCCATCCGACCATCGCGCAGGGTATGGAGGGCGAGGTGGACGTTGGCATCGGCATCCTGGAGGGCGCGCATCTCCTCAAAGAAGGAATCGCCGAAGGACATGCCCAGCTCCACGGAGCCCACCTGCTCGTCGTCGTGTTCCACCGGGACCACCCCGCGGATCCCCAGGCCGGCGACGCCGCGCTCCAGGCCGCTCACGGTCTTACCTTCCTCGTTCACCTCCACCACGGTATGGCGGAAATCGGAGAGGTCATCGCCGTGCTTTTCCGGGCGGTGGAGCCGCAGGAAGGAGGTCGCCGGGGCGGTGTGGAACTGGAACTGCCGCACGCCGTACTCCTCCTCAAGAAAGGAGTACATGGGTAGCAGCCAATCCTCCAGCTTCTCCCGGTCGCGCTCGGCGAAGCGCTCGGTGACCAGCTCGAAGTGGGCGAGGGAGTCGGCCACCGCCGAGCCCACCTTCGCCTCGGCCTGGATGCGGCCGGTGACCTTGTCGTGCAGGGCCCGGAGTTCGCGCTTCTCCGCCTCCTCGATGATGCCGTCGATCTGGTTGAGGACCAGGGGCAGGAGGATGGCGAGGGTGACCAGCAGGGTGGCGGCCACGCCGAGGATGAGGCGGGGGCCGATGCGAAGGCGTTGCAGCATGGGGGACTCCGTGTTCCTTGGCTTGCTATTGTCTTTTGCCCGGCAGTACGGGACCGGGGGAATCGGGAGGCGGAGAGTCTATTATCGGGGGCTAATCTAGACAACCCGAGTAAGGAATTCGGCCCCGCGGATCCGCAAAAATGTGACCCAGTTCAAGGAATCCGGCTTGCATCTCGTTCCCGGGCGGGGTTCAGGTCCGCGCGAGGAGGACCAGGAGGGCACCGGTGCCGCCGGCGTCGGTCGGGGCGGAGGCGAAGGCGAGGACCTCCGGGCACTGGCGGAGCCAGCCGTCCACCAGGCCCTTCAGGACCGACCCCTCCGCACCCCCCTTGCCGTGGATGATCCGCACGCAGCACTGGCGGGGACCGCGCGCCGCGGCGATGAAGCGGGCAAGTTCGGTGCGGGCCGCCTCCCGGGTCAGGCCGTGGAGGTCGAGTTCGGCGGTCACGGGCAGGTGGCCGTTGGCCAGCCGCCGCATCACCTTGTGCTGGATCCCCCCGCGGCGCCAGGAGAGGACCTCGTCGCCGGCCACGGGCAGGCCCGGGCCGTCGGTCAGGGCGGTTTCGGCCGGTTCCGGGTCCCGTTTCCCCGCCGGTTCCGGGCGCCGTCGGGGCGGCGGCGGGGCCGTCGTTTCGGGCGGCGGTTCGCTCTCCAGCGGGGTGACATCCGATACCGCCTCCCGGAAGAGGGCGCGCTCCTCCTCGGTGAGGGTCGGTGGATTGCGGCGACGTCGGGACATGGTCTCGGGCGGATCCGGGATGTGGTGTGGTCGGCTTCTGCGGAGAGGCTAGCATGCCGGCGCCGGGAGGCGGCAGAGCGGCTTACCCGGCGCGGGGAGTCTGTGCCAGAATACCGCCTGACGCGGGCGCGAGGAGGGCCGCATGGAGATCCTGCTGAGCAACGACGACGGGGTGCGCGCACCCGGCCTCCGGGCCCTGGCCGACGCGCTGGGCGCGCTGGGTCGGATCACCGTGGTCGCCCCGGATCGCAATCGCAGCGGCGCCTCCAACTCCCTGACCCTGGAGCAGCCCATCCGGGCGCAGACGGAGGCCGACGGCTTCATCTGCGTGGAGGGGACGCCCACCGACTGCGTCCACCTGGCCATCACCGGCCTGCTGGAGTCGGAGCCGGACATGGTCGTCTCCGGGATCAATGCGGGCTCCAACCTCGGGGATGACGTCCTCTACTCCGGGACGGTGGCCGCCGCCATGGAGGGGCGCTTCCTGGGGCTGCCGGCCATGGCCATCTCCCTGGCCGGGACCGAGCTCACCCACTACGCCACGGCGGCCCGGGTCGCGGCGCAGCTGGTCCGGCGGCTCACCGAGGACCCGCTGCCGACGGATACCCTGCTCAACGTGAACGTCCCGGACCGGCCCTTCGAGGAGCTGGCGGGTTATCGCGTGGCGCGGCTGGGCCACCGCCACAAGGCGGAGCCGGTGATCCGCTCGTCCGATCCCCGGGGGCGACCCATCTACTGGGTGGGTCCGCCGGGGGATGAGGAGGATGCCGGTCCGGGGACCGATTTCGACGCCGTCCGCCAGGGGTATGTCTCCCTGACCCCCATCCAGGTGGACCTCACCCGTCACGAGGCGATGGACGGGCTCACGCGCTGGACGGAGGGGCTGGCGTGACCGATCATCGTCGCCACGGCATCGGCATGACCTCCCAGCGGACGCGGGACCGCCTGGCCGAGCGCCTGGCGGAGAAGGGGATCCGCGATCCGGAGGTCCTGGAGGCCATCCGCAGTACGCCGCGCCACCTCTTCATGGACGAGGCGCTGGCCACCCGCGCCTACGAGGACACCGCCCTGCCCATCGGCCACGGCCAGACCATCTCCCAGCCCTGGGTAGTGGCGCGCATGACCGAGGCGCTGCGGGAGGTCCGGCCGATGGACCGCGTCCTGGAGGTGGGGACCGGATCCGGTTACCAGGCGGCCATCCTCGGGGCGGTGGTGGACGACGTCTACACCGTGGAGCGGATCCCGGAACTGGTCCGCCTGGCCCGGGAACGGCTGCGGGAGCTGCGGATCCATAACGTCCACCTGCGCCAGGGGGACGGGGCGGAGGGCTGGATCGACCAGGCCCCCTTCGACGGGATCCTGCTCACCGCCGCCCCGGAGGAGGTCCCCCCGGAGCTGCTGGAGCAGGTTCGGGAGGGCGGGCGGATCGTCGCGCCGGTGGGGCGCGAGGGCGGCGTCCAGGAGCTGGTGGCGCTGGATCGGACCGCGGAGGGGTTCGAGCGCACGCTCCTGGACTACGTGGCCTTCGTGCCGCTCGTTCGAGGCCGGGGATGAGGCTCTTCGGTCCCCTCTACACGCGCGTGATGGGCTGGTCCCGCCACCCGCGGGCGCCCTGGCTGCTGGGCGGCCTCTCCTTCGCCGAATCCTCCTTCTTCCCCGTACCCCCCGATGTCATGCTCGCCCCCATGGCCATGGCCCGGCCGCAACGGGCCATGACCATGGCGCTCATCACGACCCTGGCCTCGGTGTTCGGGGGCGTCCTGGGCTGGTTCATCGGCGCCTTCGCCCTGGAGGCGGTCCAGCCCCTGCTGGTGGAGCACGGCTATCAGTCCGCCTTCCAGCGGGCCACCGCCTGGTTCGACGACTGGGGCTTCTGGGCCATCCTCATCGCCGGCTTCTCCCCCATCCCCTACAAGGTCTTCACTATCGCCGCCGGCGCCCTGGCCATGAACCTGCCCGGCTTCGTCCTGGCGTCCTTCCTCGGTCGGGGGCTGCGCTTCTTCCTGGTGGCGGGGCTCATGGCGCGCGGCGGGCCGCGCATGGAGGAGGCCCTGGGGCGCTGGGTGGACTGGCTGGGATGGGGCGGGGTGGTCATCCTGGTCGCGGCCTGGCTGATCCTGCGGGGGTGAAGGCGTGAGGCGACGGGCGCTCCCCTTCTGGCTCCCCCTGATCCCGGCCCTGCTGGGCCTCCTCGCCGGGTGTGCACCGGTCTTCACCGGCGACCGTACCCAGCAGCTCTACTGGCACCCCCGCTACCACACCGTTTCCGAGGGCGACACCCTCTACTCCATCGCCTGGCGCTACGGCTACGAGCCCCAGACCGTGGCCGAGTGGAACGACATCGACCCGCCCTACACCATCGAGGCCGGTGAGCGGATCCGGGTGGCGCCGCCGGCCGAGTTCGGTGCCCGCGAGGCCCGGGCCGGTTCGCGCGGGGAATCCGGTGAAAGCGGTGGGGATGCCGGTTCGTCGGACGCCGATGGCGGTGATGCGGCCGCGGCCCCGCCCGAGGCGTCCGGGGCTTCGAAACCGCGCAAGCCTGCCGGGCCGCCACCGGAGTGGGCGTGGCCCGTGGAGGGCGAGGTGGTCCGCGAATTCCGCGGCGACGGTAACGGCAAGAAGGGCATCGGGATCGCCGGCGAGGAGGGGGATCCGGTGAGGGCTTCTGCGGGAGGCCGCGTGGTCTATGCGGGTAGTGGACTCATCGGTTACGGGCGCCTTATTATCATCAAGCACGGTCAGGATTACCTGAGTGCCTATGCCCACAATCGCCGCCTGCTGGCGGACGAGGGTGACCGGGTGGAGAAGGGGGACGAGATCGCGGAGATGGGGGATACCGGCGCCGACCGGGTCATGCTCCATTTCGAGATCCGCGAAGGGGGTAAACCCGTGGATCCAGGCGATCATCTCCCGGCGCAGTAACCGGTACGGGGGAGTGAATGGATAACGAGAATCCCGACGGCGATCCCGACGAGATCGCCAAAGAGGCATGGGGGACGGAGCCGGAAGAGGAGGAGACTGCAGCCGAGCCGGCGGCGGAGCCGACGGTGGTCGAGCCCGCCGTAGAGGAGAAGGAGGAGAGCTGGGAGGCCGGCTCTATCCCCGACAGTCAGCTGGATGCGACGCGGCTCTATCTCTCCGAGATCGGCTTCTCGCCGCTGCTGACCGCCGAGGAGGAGGTCACCCTGGCCCGCGCCCTCCAGGCGGGGGACGAGGCGGCGCGCAAGCGGATGATCGAGTCCAACCTGCGCCTGGTGGTCAAGATCGCCCGGCGCTACCTCAACCGCGGCCTGCCACTGCTCGATCTCATCGAGGAGGGCAACATCGGGCTCATCCGGGCGGTGGAGAAGTTCGACCCCGAGCGCGGCTTCCGCTTCTCCACCTACGCCACCTGGTGGATCCGGCAGACCATCGAGCGCGCCATCATGAACCAGACGCGCACCATCCGGCTGCCCATCCACGTCATCAAGGAGATCAACATCTATCTCCGGGCGGCCCGGCACCTCTCCCAGACCCTGGATCACGACCCGAGTACCGAGGAGATCGCCGCCGAGCTCGACCGGCCGGTGGAGGAGGTCAAGCGCATGCTCGGCCTCAACGAGCGCACCGCCAGCGTGGACGAGCCGGTGGGCCGCGACGGCGAGCGCTCCCTGCTGGATTCCATCCCCGACGAGGCCGGCATCGACCCGGCCCAGATGCTGCAGGACGAGGATGTCCGCCAGCACCTGGACGAGTGGCTCTCCGGCCTCACCGAGAAGCAGCGGGCGGTGGTGGAGCAGCGCTTCGGCCTCCACGGGCGGGAGCCGGCCACGCTGGAGGAGGTGGGCAACCGGATCGGGGTGACCCGGGAACGGGTGCGCCAGATCCAGATCGAGGCGCTGCGCCGCCTGCGCCGGGTACTGGAGGGGCAGGGCTACAACGCCGACGCCCTGTTCAAGTAGCGCCGCTGGTCGCCAGAATGGCCGCCGCCACCGGGCGCCCCTCGGCGGCGATGACGTTGAAGGTGCGGCACGCCCCGGGGGTGTCCAGGCACTCCAGGCCGATGCCGGCCTCGTTCACCGGCGCGGTGACCTGCGGGTGGGGGAAGCGGATCCGGTCGCCGGTCCCCAGAAGCAGGACCTCCACGTTCAGCTCCGCCAGGGCCTCGAAGTGGGCCCGTTCCAGCTCCTCGAAGGTCTGCGGTGGCCAGCCCCGGTCCAGGTGGCCCGGCGTGGCGACCAGAAAGCTCCCGGGGAGGACGTCCAGCCGCTCGTTGCGGAAGCCGTTCTCCTCCTCGACCACGGGATTCTCGGCCCGCTCGCCGGGGGGCAGGGCGATGGTGACCCCCTCCGGTCCGTAGGCGCGAATGGTGTACCAGCCGTCGTTGTCGAGACTCAGTTGCATGTTCGACTCCCGTTCGATGGAGGGCGTCTCCGCTAGCTACGAGGTTAGCTCGGGAGGGGCAGCGGGTCACCGGGGCGTGTGCGGCATGGATGCCGCACGCGAGCCTACAGGGATGTATTCACGGCGTCCCCGGTGACCCGCTGCCCCTCCCGAGCGGCTATTGCCACCGGAATTCCCGGGAATCGCAAATTGACAGCCCCGGGAGCCGTGGTTACGTTAGCGGTTTGCCTCGGCGCCGTTGCGCGACGCCCACCGAAGACGCGGACCCGTAGACCTTGAACGAAGAATTCCCCCGAATCAAACGCCTGCCCCCCTACGTCTTCAACATCGTCAATGACCTCAAGGCGAAGGCCCGCGCCCGGGGCGAGGATATCGTCGACTTCGGCATGGGCAATCCCGACCAGCCCACGCCGCGCCACATCGTGGACAAGCTGGTGGAGGCGGCCCAGCGCAACAATACCCACCGCTACTCCGTCTCCCGCGGGATCCCGCGCCTGCGCCGGGCCATCAGCCAGTGGTACGCCGACCGCTACGACGTGGAGATCGACCCCGAGACCGAGGCCATCGTCACCATCGGCTCCAAGGAGGGGCTGGCGCATCTGGCGCTGTCGGTGCTGGAGCAGGGGGATACGGTGCTGGTGCCCAATCCGGCCTATCCCATCCACCCCTACGGCGTGGTCATCGCCGGCGCCGATATCCGCCACGTGCCGCTGGTGCCGGACGTGGACTTCTTCGCCGAGCTGGAGCGCGCCATCAAGGAGGCGTGGCCGCGGCCGAAGATGCTCATCCTCAACTTCCCCGGCAATCCCACCACCCAGTGCGTCGACCTCGAGTTCTTCGAGCACGTGGTGGCCATGGCGCGGGAGTACGGGATCTGGGTGGTGCACGACATCGCCTACGCCGAGATCACCTTCGACGGCTACGAGGCCCCCTCCATCCTCCAGGTCCCCGGCGCCAAGGAGGTGGCGGTGGAGTTCTACAGCCTCTCCAAGACCTACAACATGCCGGGCTGGCGCGTGGGCTTCATGTGCGGCAATGACAAGCTCGTCGCCGCCCTGGCGAGGATGAAGTCCTACCTGGACTACGGCACCTTCACCCCCATCCAGGTCGCCGCCATCCAGGCCCTGGAGGGGCCGCAGGAGTGCAAGGAGGAGATCCGGGCGATGTACGAGCGCCGGCGCGACCATCTGGTGTCAGGGCTGCGCGGCGTCGGCTGGGAGGTGGAGTCGCCCAGGGCGACCATGTTCGTCTGGGCGCCCATCCCCGAGGCCTATCGCCACCTGGGCTCCCTGGAGTTCGCCAAGAAGCTCCTGCAGGAGGCCAAGGTGGCGGTCTCGCCGGGGGTCGGCTTCGGCGAATACGGCGACGACCACGTGCGCTTCAGCCTCATCGAGAATGAACACCGCACCCGCCAGGCGGTGCGCGGTATCCGCGACATGTTCCGCCGGGACGGCGTCGCCCAGGGCTGACGCCGCCGGCACGGAAAGGAGGAGAACCTTGGAACCGGTAAAGATCGGCCTTCTGGGCCTGGGTACGGTGGGCTGCGGGACCGCGACGGTCCTGGAGCGCAATGCCACCGAGATCGGCCGGCGCGCCGGCCGCGCCATCGAGGTGGCGGCGGCCAGTGCGCGGGACATCGAGCGCCCCCGGGCCTG
>JBKGYA010000076.1:0-9427 GCA_046546335.1 Thiohalospira sp.
CGTGAATACATCCCTGTAGCCTCGACGGCGGCATCCATGCCGCCGACGGTCCCGGCAATCCCTGCCACCTCCCGGCTCTTTGGCCCCGGGTAGCTCCCCCGGCATGTACTAGAGGCGATAGCAGAACCATGGGCGGCAAGCTCTACATCCGCAGCCACGGCTGCCAGATGAACGACCACGACAGCCAGCGCATGGCCGATGCCCTGGCGCGGGGTGGCTACGTCACCACCGACGACCCGGCGGCGGCCGACATCCTCCTGCTCAATACCTGCTCCATCCGCGAGAAGGCCCAGGAGAAGGTCTTCTCCGAGCTGGGCCGCTGGCGCGCCTACAAGGAGGCCAACCCCGATCGGATCATCGGCGTCGGCGGCTGCGTGGCCAGCCAGGAGGGGGAGGCCCTGCGCCAGCGCGCCCCCTGGGTGGACATGGTCTTCGGCCCCCAGACCCTGCACCGGCTGCCGGAGATGGTCACCGAGGTGAAGCGGGAGCGCGCCCCGGTGGTGGATATCAGCTTCCCCGAGATCGAGAAGTTCGACCGCCTCCCGGAGCCGCGCGCCGAGGGCCCGTCCGCCTACGTCTCCATCATGGAGGGGTGCTCGAAGTACTGCACCTTCTGCGTCGTCCCCTATACCCGGGGGGAGGAGATCAGTCGCCCCTTCGACGACGTCATCGCCGAGGTGGCGGCCCTGGCCGAGCAGGGGGTGCGCGAGGTGAACCTCCTGGGGCAGACGGTGAACAGCTACCGCGGCCCCACGGCGGATGGCGAGACCGCCGATCTCGGCGTGCTCATCAGCTACATCGCCGCCATCGACGGTATCGACCGCATCCGCTACACCACCTCCCATCCGGTGGACGTCAACGAGAGCCTCATCCAGGCCCACGCCGAGATCCCGGAGCTGGTGGGCCATCTGCACCTGCCGGTGCAGTCCGGCTCGGACCGGGTGCTGGCGCGCATGAAGCGCCAGCACACCGCCCTGGAATACCGCTCCATCGTCCGGCGGCTACGGGAGGCGCGCCCCGATCTCCACCTCTCCTCGGACTTCATCGTCGGCTTCCCCGGCGAGACCGAGGCGGAGTTCGAGGCGACCATGGACCTCATCCGCCGCGTCGGCTTCGACCACTCCTTCAGCTTCCTCTACAGCCCGCGCCCCGGCACCCCGGCCACCGACCTGCCCGACGACGTGCCCCTGGCGGTCAAGAAGGAGCGGCTGTCCATCCTCCAGGCGGAGATCCGCCGCCAGGCCGAGGCCCTGAGCCGGGCCATGGTCGGCACCCGCCAGTCCATCCTGGTGGAGGGGTACTCCAAGCGGGGCGAGGAGCTCGCCGGGCGCACCGAGAACAACCGCGTGGTGAACTTCCCCGGCGATCCGGGGTTGATCGGGGGCTTCGTCGACGTCACTATCACGGATGCCCTGCCCAATTCCCTGCGCGGCGAGATCGCCGGCGCGGAGAGCGGGCAGCGGCAACGGGCCTGAACCCCTCGAAGAGCGCCTTGACCGAAACCCTCGAGAGCAACGACCTCCTCCTGGAGCCGGCCGACAACGATCGTCTGGCCAACCTCTGCGGGCAGTTCGACCAGCATCTGCGCCAGGTGGAGACCCGCCTGGGCGTGGAGATCAACAACCGCGGCAACGCCTTCCGCGTCATCGGCGACGGTCCGGCCATCGCCGCGGCGGATGCCGTCCTGCGCGATCTCTACGTCGAGGCGGGACGGACCCACCTGACCCCGGACCGCGTCCACCTCTTCCTCCAGGAGGCGGGGGTGGAGGCGGCAGCCGCCCCGCCGGCCGACACCGAGGAGCGGCTGCCGGAGAGCGCCATCCGCACCCGCAAGGGGATGATCCGGCCGCACGGCCCCAACCAGACGCGCTACGTCCACGGCCTGCTCACCCACGACATCAACTTCGGCGTCGGCCCCGCCGGCACCGGCAAGACCTACCTCGCCGTCGCCTGCGCCGTGCAGGCGCTGGAGGAGGATCGGGTCAAGCGCTTGGTCCTCACCCGCCCCGCGGTGGAGGCCGGCGAGCGGCTGGGCTTCCTCCCCGGCGACCTGGCGCAGAAGGTCGATCCCTACCTGCGCCCCCTCTACGACGCCCTCTGGGAGATGCTCGGCTTCGAGCGGGTGGGCAAGCTCATCGAGCGCGGGGTCATCGAGATCGCGCCGCTGGCCTACATGCGCGGGCGGACGCTCAACGACGCCTTCGTCCTCCTGGACGAGGCGCAGAACACCACCGGCGAGCAGATGAAGATGTTCCTCACCCGCATCGGCTTCGGCTCCGCCGCCGCCATCACCGGCGACGTCACCCAGGTGGACCTGCCCCGGGGGACCGAGTCGGGGCTGCGTCAGGCGGTGGAGGTCCTGCGGGATGTGGAGGGGATCGGCTTCACCTTCTTCCAGAGCCGGGACGTGGTCCGCCACAGCCTGGTCCAGCGCATCGTCGATGCCTACGACCGCGGGGGGCCGGCATGACCGTCGAGGTCGACTGCCAGGACGCCGTCCCCGCCGGCGAGGCGGACGAACCCCCCTCGCCGGGCCAGCTCACCGCCTGGGTGGCGGCGGCGCTCACCGCCGCGGGCCATACCGCCCCCGCCGAGGTCACCGTCCGCTTCGTGGGGACCGAGGAGGGGCGGCAGCTCAATCGCGACTACCGCGGCCGCGACTACGCCACCAACGTCCTCTCCTTCCCCTTCGAGGGGCCGCCGGGCATCGCCCTGCCGCTGCTCGGCGATCTCGCCATCTGTGCCCCGGTGGTGGAGCGCGAGGCGGCGGAGCAGGGCAAGCCGGTAACCGCCCACTGGGCCCACCTGGTGGTCCACGGCAGCCTCCACCTGCTGGGCCGCGACCACCAGGACGACGCCGAGGCCGAGGCCATGGAGGCCGAAGAGATTGCCGCCCTGGCCGCCCTGGGCTATCCCGACCCCTACGAGGAACGCCACCCGCATGACTGAAGAGACGACCAACGGTACCGCCAGGGAGGGCGGGCGCGGGCGAACCTGGCTGGAGCGGCTGGGCCAGGCCCTGGGTGGCTCCGAGCCCCAGGACCAGGAGGAGCTCATCGCCCTGCTGCGCGACGCCGAACAGCGCGATCTCATCGGGGCGGATGCCCTGCCCATGATCGAGGGTGTCCTGCAGGTCACCGAGATGCAGGTGCGGGACATCATGATCCCGCGCTCCCAGATGGTGGTGGTGGCCCGGGACAGCGACCCCGCCGACTACCTCCCCATGGTCATCGACTCCGCCCACTCGCGCTTCCCGGTCATCGGCGACAGCCGCGACGAGGTGGTGGGGATCCTCCTGGCCAAGGACCTGCTGGGCTACTTCGCCCGGGGCGGCAGCGAGGAGTTCGACCTGCGCGAGGCGCTGCGGCCGGCGGTCTTCATCCCCGAGAGCAAGCGGCTCAACGTCCTGCTGCGGGAGTTCCGCGCCAACCGCAACCACATGGCCATCGTGGTGGACGAGTACGGCGGCGTGGCCGGGCTGGTCACCATCGAGGACGTGCTCGAGCAGATCGTCGGCGAGATTGAGGACGAGCACGACGCCGGGGAGGACATCTACATCCTGCGCCACGCCGGGGACCGCCACACGGTGAAGGCGCTTACCCCCATCGAGGACTTCAACGAGCACTTCGGCACCGATTTCAGTGACGAGGAGTTCGACACCGTCGGCGGGCTGGTGATGAAGGCCTTCGGCCACCTCCCCCGGCGCAACGAGGCGGTTACCTTCGGCGGTCTGACCTTCAAGGTCCTGCGCGCCGACAGCCGCCGCCTCCATCTCCTCCAGGTCACCCCCGCCAGCGAGGAGCCGGTGGAGCCGGGCCCCGCCGATGGCTGAGCGGCCCGCCGGCTGGCGGGCGGATGGCCTGGCGGCCCTGGCCGGGGCCGCCACGGTGGGTGCCTTCGCCCCGTTCGAACTGCTGCCCCTGGCCGTCCTCGGCCCCGCCGTCCTCCTCTGGCTCTGGCAGGGAGCGACCGTCGGTGCGGCGGCCCGACGCGGCTTCGCCTTCGGTCTGGGACTGTTCGGCGCCGGGGTCCACTGGGTCTGGGTCTCGATCCACACCTTCGGCCATACCCCGGCCGTGCTGGCCGGGGGGCTCACCCTCGTCTTCGTGGTGGTGCTGGCCGGCTACTTCGCCCTCCAGGGGGCGGCCGGCGCCTGGCTCGCCCGGCGCCTGGACGCCCGCGGGGTGCCGGCGACGGCCCTGCTGCTGGTCCTCCATCCGGCGCTCTGGGTGCTGGTGGAGTGGCTCCGGGGCTGGCTGTTCACCGGCTTCCCCTGGCTGCAGCTGGGCTATGCGGCGGGGGAGGGTCCCCTGGCCGGCTGGGTACCGATCCTCGGCGTCTTCGGCGCCTCGGCGCTGCTCGCCCTCTCCGCCGGCCTGCTGGTGCGCCTGCTGCGCCCGCCCCGGCGCGCCCCGGTGATCGCCCTGGCGGTGCTCTGGCTCGCCTCGCCGCTACTGGGGCTGGTGGCGTGGACCGAGCCCACCGGCGAGCGCCACAGCGTCGCCATGGTCCAGGGGGATGTCGACCAGGACGAGAAGTGGCAGCCGGCCAACCGCGGCTGGATCCTGGAGCGCTATGCGCGGCTCTCCCGCCAGCACGCCGGGGCGGACCTGGTCCTGTGGCCGGAGACGGCGGTGCCGGCCTTCTATCAGCAGGTCTCGGATACGGTCCTGGAGCCACTGGCCGAGGAGCTGGCGGAAGAGGGCAGCGAGCTGGTGGTGGGGGCGCCGCGCCGGGGCGAGGCGGGCTACTACAACGTCCTGGAGCGGGTGGGGGCGGATGAGCGCTACACCAAGCACCATCTGGTCCCCTTCGGCGAGTACCTCCCCTTCGACGCCTGGCTGCGCGGACTCATCGACTTCTTCGACCTGCCCATGTCGGACTTCCGGGCCGGAGCGCCACGCCAGCCGCCGCTGGCGGCCGGCGGCATGGAGATGGGGGTCTCCATCTGCTACGAGGATGCCTTCGGCGGCGAGGTGCGCGGGCCGCTTCCGGCGGCCGGGGTGCTGGTCAACGTCAGCAACGACGCCTGGTGGGGGGATACCGTCGGTCCCCATCAGCACCTGGAGATCGCCGCCTTTCGCGCCCTGGAGGCGGGGCGGCCCATGCTGCGGGCGACCAACAACGGCATCACCGCCCGCATCGACCACCGCGGCCGGGTGGCGGAGCGGCTGCCGCAGTTCGAGACGGCGGTGATGACCACCGAGGTGGCGCCCCGCTCGGGGGCGACCCCCTGGGTCCAGTGGGGCAATGCCCCGGTGGTGGTGGTCGCCTTCGGGGCGCTGGCGGCCCTGGGGCTGTGGCCTACTGGCCGGCGTAGACGCGCTTGAATCGCGTCCCGTGGCAGCGGGGGCAGGGCGGGATGTGGGCGGTGCGGGTGAAGTGCAGCTCCTCGCCGCAGCTCTCGCAGCGCAGGGTCCCGACGGTGGTGATCTCGCCGGTGTGCCACTCGCCGAAGCGGTTGGCCCGCTCGGCCCAGTCGGAGAGCTCTACCCGGGTGCGGTCCGCCACCTTGAGGAAGTTCTCCCACAGGCGCTGCTCCACCTGCTCCAGGTCGAAGCGCAGCCACTGCCCGAACTCCTGACCCGACTCCTCCATCCAGCTGGCGGCGTCGGCCATGTCACGGCGGACGTATTCGCCGATGCGCTCGGCCTCCTCCCGGGATAGCTCGCCCAGCTCGTGGCTGCGCTCCTTGGCGCGGTCCACGGCGCGGGCGACGGCGTCACCGGCGTGCTCCTCGAACTCGTCCAGGTATTCCCGGGCGCGCTGCAGGATGCGGTCGTAGGCGTGGGCGTGGCGTTCACGCTGCTGCTGGTTGTCTTCTTCGGCCATGGTTCTCCTCTCTCGCGGGCGGGCCCGCGGCTGGTTCCGTCTCGACGTCAGTCTGGACCGGCCGGGCGATGGTGGCAACGTGCGTCCGGGTCGTGGCGCCAGGCGCCGACGTTCCGGGGAGGGCGGACAGCCGGGTCGGGGTAGCGGGCTCGCGGGGACGCGAGGACCGTCCCTGGCGCTCCACGGCGGCCATCCCTGGCCGCCGAGGCCCCGCGATCCCGCTACCCCGACCCGGCGCCCGCCCTCTACGCCTGCGCCGGCCCGGTCGTGCCGGGCCGTTGTGGCCCCTTCCGGCGCTGGGGTATATTCGCCCGTTTCCAGACCCGCCGGACGGAAACCACCGATGGACGAGCAATACGACCCGCACCGCGTCGAGGCCGAGGCCCAGCAGTTCTGGGAGGAGCAGGGGACCTTCCGCGTCACCGAGGACCCCGACCGGATCCCCTACTACTGCCTCTCCATGTTCCCCTACCCCTCGGGGCGGCTGCACATGGGGCACGTGCGCAACTACACCATCGGCGACGTCATCAGCCGCTTCCAGCGCCTGCGCGGCTACAACGTCCTCCAGCCCATGGGCTGGGACGCCTTCGGCCTCCCGGCGGAGAACGCCGCCATCGCCAACGGCGTCCCGCCGGCGAAGTGGACGCGGCAGAACATCGACTACATGCGCGGCCAGCTCAAGCAGCTGGGGCTGGGGTACGACTGGGACCGCGAATTCGCCACCTGCGACCCCGACTACTACCGCTGGGAGCAGTGGCTCTTCACCCGGCTCATGGAGAAGGGGCTGGTCTACCGCGCCACCTCGGCGGTGAACTGGTGCCCCAATGACCAGACCGTGCTGGCCAACGAGCAGGTGGTGGAGGGCTGCTGCTGGCGCTGCGACACCCCGGTGGAGCGCCGGGAGATCCCGCAGTGGTTCCTGCGCATCACCGACTACGCCGACGAGCTCCTGGACGGCCTGGACGACCTCCCCGGCTGGCCGGAGCAGGTGCGCACCATGCAGCGCAACTGGATCGGCCGCTCCGAGGGGGCCGAGGTGGTCTTCGACCTCGCCGGGCGCGACGAGGCCATCACCGTCTTTACCACCCGGCCGGATACCCTCATGGGCGTGACCTACATGGGGCTGGCCCCGGAGCACCCGCTGGTGGCGGAGGTGGCCGCCCGGGACCCCGAGGTGGCCGCCTTCGTGGAGGAGTGCAGCCACACCGGCACCTCCGAGGCGGCGGTGGAGGCCCAGGAGAAGCGCGGCCTGCCCCTGGGGCTGGAGGCGGTCCACCCGCTCACCGGCGAGACCATCCCCGTCTGGGTGGCCAACTTCGTCCTCATGGCCTACGGCGAGGGGGCGGTGATGGCGGTGCCGGCCCACGACCCCCGGGACCACGCCTTCGCCCGGCGCTACGACCTGCCCATCCGGCCGGTGGTCGCCCCCGCCGAGGGGGAGGCCCCGGACCCCGCCGAGGCCGCCTTTACCGAGCCCGGCGTGCTGGTGGAGGCCGGCGAGTTCACCGGCCTCACTTCGAAGGCGGCGAAGGAGGCGATCATCCAGCGCCTGGAGGCCGACGGCCGCGGCCGGCGCCGCACCCAGTACCGCCTGCGCGACTGGGGCGTCTCCCGCCAGCGCTACTGGGGCGCCCCCATCCCGGTGATCCACTGCCAGGACTGCGGGCCGCAGCCGGTGCCGGAGGAGCAGCTCCCGGTGTGCCTGCCAGAGGATGTCACCCTCACCGAGCCCGGCTCGCCGCTGACCCGGGACGAGGCCTTCCTGGCCGCCACCTGCCCGAGCTGCGGCGGCGCCGCCCGGCGGGAGACCGACACCTTCGACACCTTCATGGAGTCCTCCTGGTACTACGCCCGCTACACCAGCGCCGACAGTGACACGGCCATGGTCGATGACCGTGCCGGCTACTGGCTGCCGGTGAACCAGTACATCGGCGGCATCGAGCACGCCATCCTCCACCTGCTCTACGCCCGCTTCTTCCACAAGGTCCTGCGGGACGAGGGGCTGGTGCCGGGGGACGAGCCCTTCGAGCACCTGCTGACCCAGGGCATGGTCCTCAAGGACGGGGCCAAGATGTCCAAGTCCAAGGGCAACACCGTGGACCCGCAGTCCCTGGTGGAGGGCCACGGGGCGGATACCGCGCGGCTGTTCATGATGTTCGCCGCCCCGCCGGACCAGGCCCTGGAGTGGTCCGACGAGGGCGTGGAGGGGGCCAACCGCTTCCTCCGCCGGGTCTGGCGGGCGGTGCGCGACTTCACCGAGGCCGGGCCGGTGCCGCCGCTGCCCGCCGAGCCGCCGGACGACGAATCCCGGGACCTGCGGCGCAAGGTCCACGAGACCATCGCCAAGGTCACCGGCGACATGGCCGAGCGCCACACCTTCAACACCGCCGTGGCGGCGGTGATGGAGCTGGTCAACGCCGTCTACAAGTACGAGGCGGGCGAGGACAAGGCCCGGCGCGGGATCCTCGGCGAGGCGCTGGAGGCCGTGGTGGTCATGCTCTCGCCGGTGGTGCCCCACATCACCCACACCCTCTGGCAGGCCCTGGGCCACAGCGAGCCGGTGGTGGATGCCGCCTGGCCGGCCGTGGACGAGTCGGCCCTGGCGCGGGATACCCAGACCCTGGCGGTGCAGGTCAACGGCAAGGTGCGCGGGGAGCTGGAGGTGGCCGCCGACGCCGACCAGGCGGCCATCGAGGCCGACGCCCTGGCCGAGCCCAACGTCGCCCGCCACCTGGAGGGGAAGACGGTGAAGCGGGTCGTCGTCGTCCCCGGCAAGCTGGTCAACGTGGTCGCCGCCTGACCGTGGCCCGCGCCGCCGCGCTCCTCCTGGCCCTCCTGCTCCTCCTGCCGGCCGGTTGCGGCTGGCAGCTCCGGGGCGGATTCGAGCTGCCGCCGGCGCTGGAGACGGTCCGGGTCACCGGCGGCAGCGAGCAGATCCGCTCGGCCATCACCCTGGGGTTGCGCGGCTCCGGCGCCCGCGTGGTGAGCGAGGAGGGCGAGGAAGGCGAGGCGGAGACGGCCACCCTGCGCATCCTCTCCAGCTCCGAGGACCAGCGCACACTCTCGACCGACAGCCAGGGCCGGGCGCTGGAGTACGAGCTCACCGAGGCGGTCACCTGGGAGGTCGTCGACGCCGAGGGGGAGGAGATGGTCCCGCGCCAGACCACCGAGCGCAGCCGGGAATTCCTCTTCGACCCCGACAACGTCCTGGGCAAGAGCTCCGAGATGGACCGCCTGCGCGAGTCCATGCGCCGCGACCTGGCCATGGCCATCCTGCGCCAGATGGAGGCTCGGGCCGGTGCGACGGACGAGCCGGATGCCGGGGCCGGCGACGGCGCCGCCGGGGGGGCGGAGTGAGGCTGCGCCCGGAGCAGCTCTCCGACCGCCTGGCGTCCGCCGGGGACCCGATCTACCTCGTCAGCGGGGACGAGCCCTTCCAGCTCCTGGAGGCCGCCGACGCCATTCGCGCCGCCGCCCGGGAGCGGGGCCATACCGCCCGGGAGGTCTTCCACGCCGGCAAGGATTTCGACTGGTCGGCGCTCACCGCCGGGGCGGCCACCGGGTCGCTGTTCGGCGATGGCCGCCTGCTGGAGGT
>JBKGYA010000077.1:0-9262 GCA_046546335.1 Thiohalospira sp.
AGTCCCGGATACCCGATCGTCGGCAGCAGGGATGCTGCCGTCGAGCCGACAGGGATGTCTTCACGGCGTATCGGGTATCCGGGACTCGGAGCGGCCGCCTTCGAGCATGCGGACACCCTGGCGGCCGGCCCGGTAATGGCGTCACGCGGGAGTCCGGCCTGCTACCATGGGCGCGTAATCGCCAGGGGAGAGGGACCATGAGCGAGCGGATGGACTGGGAGCGGCTGCTCACCAACCACCGGCTGGGGGACGACGAGCGCCCCGGCGGCGCCGAGTTCCGCACCGACTTCCAGCGCGACTTCGATCGGATCATCTTCTCGTCGGCCTTCCGCCGGCTCCAGGACAAGACCCAGGTCTTCCCGCTGGCGGAGAGCGACTACGTCCGCACCCGCCTCACCCACTCCCTGGAGGTGGCCTCGGTGGGCCGCTCCCTGGGGACGCGGGTGGGCGAGGAAGTAATCCGGCGCGAGGGCTTCAGCGAGGTGGGCCCCGGGGATATCGGCGCCATCGTCGCCGCCGCCTGTCTGGCCCACGACATCGGCAATCCGCCCTTCGGCCACTCCGGCGAGGACGCCATCCGCCACTGGGTCACCACCAGCCCGGTGGCCGAGCGCGCCCTGGCGCGCTGTACCCCGGACCAGCGCCGGGAGTTCGAGCTCTTCGAGGGCAACGCCCAGGGCTTCCGGGTGGTCACCCGGCTGCAGAATCCCGACAACCACGGCGGCCTGCAGCTCACCCACGCCACCCTGGGGGCGGCGCTGAAGTATCCCTGCCCGGCGCCGGCCATCGACCGCGACGCCGGGGTCAGCCGCAAGAAGTACGGCTACTTCGCCGCCGAGGCCGACCACTTCCGGGCGGTGGCGGCGGAGACCGGCCTGCTGGGGCGCGGCGAGGGGGTGACCTGCCGCCACCCCCTGGCCTTCCTCATGGAGGCGGCGGACGACATCGCCTACCAGATCGTCGACTTCGAGGATGCCTACCGCATCGGGATCCTCGACTACGCCACCGTGCGCGACCGCTTCCTGGCGCTGCTCGCCGCCGGTGTGCGGGGCGAGGTGGAGGGGCGCCTGAGCCGCCTGCGCGACGACAAGGAGCGGGTGGAGTACCTGCGGGCGCGGGCCATCAACGAGCTGGTGGAGCGTGCGGCGGAGGCCTTCCTGGAGCACGAGGGCGCCCTCCTGGCCGGGGCGTTCGACCGTGAGCTCCCCGAGGTCCTGCCGCAGACCCGGGCCCTGGAGGCCATCGCGGATCTGTCCCGGGAGCGGATCTACGACCACGTGGAGGTCCAGGAGGTCTGCGCGGCGGGCTACAGCGTCATCGGCGGGCTGCTGGACCTCTTCCACCAGGCGGCGGCGGAGACCGCCGAGGCGTCGGCCGCGGGCACCCGCGCCTCGGCCCGGGCACGCACCGTCGCCCACCTCATCCCCGACCAGTTCCTCTACGGGCCCGACGCCGGGAGCGGGGAGCGGGTCCGGATCACCGACCCCTACCGCCTGCTGCTCAACCTCACCGACTTCATCGCCGGGATGACCGACGGCTACGCCGTCTCCCTCTACAAGAAGGTCACCGGGATGGCCCTGCCCCACCGAGGCTGATCAGGCAGGCCGGGCCGGCAGCACCTCCTCCAGCGGGGCGGGACGGTGGATGCCGAAGCCCTGGGCGAAGTCGACGCCCACCCCGGCGAGCCAGGACCGGGTCTCCCCGTCCTCCACGAACTCCGCCACCGTGCGTGCGCCGAAGACCGCGGCCACCTGGCGCACCGACTCCACCACGGCGCGGTCGGCGGGGGAGTTCAGGGCGTCGCGCACGAAGCTGCCGTCGATCTTGATGTAGTCGAAGGGGAAGGTCTTCAAGTACTCGAAGCTCGCCAGGCCGGTGCCGAAGTCGTCCAGGGCCACCTTGTAGCCGCGCTGGCGCAGCCCGGCCAGCAGCCGGGTGGCCTGCTCGGGGTGCTGGATGGCCTCGGTCTCGGTGACCTCGAAGGTCACCCGCCCCGGCTCCAGCCCCTCCAGACCCGGCTGGCGGTCGATGTGTTCCAGCAGGGAGAGGTCCGACAGCGACGCCCCGGAGAGGTTGATGGAGAGGCGGCAGTCGGGGCGGGCGGCGCAGGCCGCCAGGGCGCGGGCCACCACCCAGCGGTCCAGCGCCGGGACCAGGTTGAAGCGGGCGGCCACGTCCAGGAACTCCCCGGGGGAGAGCAGGGACCCGTCGGGCTGCCGCAGCCGCACCAGGACCTCGTGGAAGGGCTCGTTCCCCTCCCCCAGGGGCTCCACCCGCTGGCCGAAGAGCGCGAAGCCGTCGGCCCGCTCCAGGGCGGCGCGGATGGTCTCCACCCGGCTCAGGGTCGCGCGCTCGTGGGCCAGCTCTGCCGGGTCCGCCGGCCGCAGCAGCAGGCGCCGGTCCCCCCGCTCCCGCGCCTGCTGGGTGACCAGGCTGGCCAGCGCCCGGGTCTCGCTGGCTGGCAGGGCCTGCGAGGCCTCCAGCCGCAGCATGCCGATGGTGGGGTGGAGGGTGAGGGGCAGGGGGCCGCCGCGGTAGCGGTAGCCGTCGATGGCGTCGTAGAGCCGCTCCAGGCTGGCGGCGCCGGCCTCGGGGTCGGCCTCGTCCAGCAGGGCGTAGGTCCCGCGCCCGACGCGGGCCGGGACGGCCCCGGCCGGTGCGTTCTCCCGGATCCGGTCGGCGATCCACTCCTCGATCTCGTTGGCGGGCTCCAGCCCCAGGACATCCACCGCCTTGCGCACCGCCGGGATGTCGATGGAGGCGAGCAGGGCGGGCCTCTCGGCCTCGCTCTGGCGGCCGAGCCGGTCGTCGAGTTCGCGCTCGTTGGCCAGGCCGGTGAGGCCGTCCCGCCGCGCGTTCGCCCGCTCGGCGGCGAGGTAGCGGCGCAGGAGCTCGGCCATGGCGGCGACCACCTGGGCCATGACCGTGAAGGCGAGGACCAGGACCACCACCTCCAGCAGGTCGTGCAGCTCGGCGCCGTTGGTGGCGGCGCCGCGCCGGGCGATCTCGGTGGAGACCAGGCCCACGGCGATGGCGGCGGTCACCAGGTCCTGGAAGAGGGGCCGGGCCCGGCCGGCGGAGATGGCCAGCAGCGGGAAATAGAGGAAGGTGGCCGCGCGCGCCAGGGCCTCCGCCCCGGAGGCGGCGAGGTAGGCCTCCAGCCCGACCAGGGCGGCCAGGCCGGCGAACCAGGGGAGCTGCCACGGCTCCGGCTGCAGGGCCGCCTCCAGCTCGCGATCGGCCAGCGCCCGGCCCAGCCGGGCGGTGAGGCCGGTGAAGACGAGGACGCCGAAGGCCTCCGCGATGGCGTAGACGGACCAGGCGTGGCCGAAGTCGAACCGGGTGTAGTCGGGGTCCAGCCGCAGCCCCAGGGTCCCCAGGAGGCTGCTCACCCCGACGCCCAGGCCGATACCCACCGCGTAGGTCCAGAGGAGCTCGCCCACCGGTCCCGGTCGCTCCAGGCGCGCCTCCAGCCGGCGCAGGACGGTCACCGCCAGCCAGGGGCCCGCCGCGGCGCCCACGGCCGGCAGCAGCCAGGGCAGGGGGTCACCGCCGCGAAAGCCCACCGCCCATGCGTAGAGCACCGCGGCGAGCAGCGGCAGCAGCCGCGGACCGAAGGCGATGGCGAGCCCCAGCGCCAGCCCGGCCGGTGGCCAGATGAGGGAGGCCTCCCGATCGACGATGGCGAAGCTCCGGGAGAGTTCCGCCGCCAGCACCATGGCCACGGCGGCGAGCACCCAGGCCAGGGGGCCGGCGTTCCGTGGGCGACAGAGCAGGAAGGAGTCCTGCGGGGCGCGGGTCGAGTGGGGCATGGCGGGTCCGGTGCGAATTCCGGGAGCCAGTATAGCCACCGTGGTCCGGTCCTGCCGCCTCCGAGCGCGAGTCCTCTTCGGACCCAGTACGCGGATGCCCTGGCTCCTCCGTTGTCTTCGGTTGACGGCTCGGGATTGCTGTTCGAAGGTAGACACACCATCGAACCATGAGGAGAAGATCCATGCAGGGTGATTCCCGCGTGATCGGCGCGCTCAACGAGCTGCTCGCCGGCGAGCTGACCGCCGCCGACCAGTACTTCGTCCACGGGCGGATGTACGAGGACTGGGGCTACCAGGCCCTCTACGAGAAGGCGGAGCACGAGCGCCAGGAGGAGATCGACCACGCCGATACCCTCATCCGCCGCATCCTCTTCCTCGGCGGCACCCCCGATCTCGCTACCCGCCAGCCGCTGAACGTCGGCCAGGACGTGCCCTCCATGCTGCGCAACGACCTGGACCTGGAGTACGCCGTGGTGGCGCACCTGCGCCGGGTCATCACCCTGTGCAACGAGGCCGGGGATGCGGTGACCCGCGAGCTGCTGGAGAAGCTGCTGGACGACACCGAGCGCGACCACACCCACTGGCTGGAGAAGCAGCTCGGCCTCATCGATGCCATGGGGCTGGCCAACTACCTCCAGCTGCGCAGCCACGACCACGGGGGCGGCGGCGAGGGCTGAGCCCATGGGCATCATCGAGAACTTCGAGGCGATGCTCGAGCAGGGCCAGGACAACGCCATGCTCCGCTACGGCCTGGGCAACGCCTACCTGGGCGAGGGCCGGGCCGAGGAGGCCATCCCCCACCTGGCGAAGGCCACCGAGCACGACCCCCTCTACTCGGCGGCGTGGAAGGCCTGGGGCCAGGCCCTGATGGAGGCCGGCCGCCCCGGGGAGGCGGCGGAGGTCTTCGAGCGCGGGATCGGCGCCGCCGACGAGCGCGGCGACCGCCAGGCGGCCAAGGAGATGCAGGTCTTCCGCAAGCGCGCCACCAAGGCCGCTGGCGGCGAGTAGCCCACGCCCACCGTGCCCCGATCCGGGGCATCGGATCCCCGCGCGAACCGCATCGGTGCCCCGCCACCGGCTCGACACCGCCACCACGGGCTTCGGCCCCGGGCACGGCCCTTGCAATCCTTCCGGTAAAGAGCCCAGCCGGAGGAATACCGTGGACCCGCGCCGACCCATCACCATCCGCCGGGCGAGCAGCGCCGATGTCCCCGCTCTCGCCGACCTGCTGACCGAACTCTTCACCCTGGAGGAGGACTTCGAGGCCCGCCCCGAGCGCCAGCGCGCCGGGGTGGAGGCGCTCCTGGCCGACCCCCGAAGGGCCGCGGTGCTGGTGGCCGATGCCGGCGGAGACCCGGTGGGCATGGCCACCGTGCAGACGGTGATCTCCACCGCCGAGGGCGGGCCGGTGGGCTGGGTGGAGGATGTGGTGGTCTCCACGCCCTGGCGCCGCGCCGGGGTGGGGACCGCCCTGCTGGAGGCGCTGGAGGTGGAGGCCCGGCATCGCGGCCTCGCCCGCCTGCAGCTGGTGGCCCAGGAGGACAACACCGCCGCACGGCGCTTCTACACCGCCCGCGGCTGGCGGGAGACCAGCCTGGGGGTCCTGCGCCGCGGCCTTACCTGAGCCGGCCCGGCGCGGGACTCAGCCCGGCGGCCAGCCGAACTCGCGGCCGCCGAGGAGGTGGAGGTGGACGTGGAAGACCGTCTGCCCGGCCTTCTCGTTGGTGTTGAGGTTCAGGCGGTAGCCGTCCTCGGCCAGCCCCAGTTGCCCGGCGATGTCCCGGGCGGTGAGGACCAGCTTGCCGATGAGTTCGGCATCCTCGGCGGCGAAGACGTTGACCGTGGCCACGTGGCGACGCGGGATGACCAGGATGTGGTGGGGGGCCTGGGGGTGGAGGTCCCGAAAGGCGAGGACGTCCTCATCCTGGTAGACGATATCCGCCGGGAGCTCCCCGGCGGCGATGCGGCAGAAGAGGCAGTCGGTCATGGCCGTTGCTCCTGGCGGTGATGGTTGCCGGGGAGTATACCGAATGCGCTACGGCGAGGGATTGGGGTAGCGGGTGTGGATGGCCTCGATCCCCTCCAGGACCTCCTCGGAGAGCGTCAGCTCGTGGCTGGCGATGTTGCTCCTGAGCTGCTCCATGCTGGTCGCCCCGATGATGTTGCTGGTGAGGAAGGGGCGGCTGTTCACGTAGGCCAGGGCCATCTGCGCCGGGTCCAGGTCGTGGGCGTGGGCCAGGGCGACGTACTCCTCGGTGGCCATGCGCGCCTGCTCGCCCAGGTAGCGGTCGAAGCGCGGGAAGAGGCTGATCCGGGCCCCCTCGGGCCGGGCGCCGTCGATGTACTTGCCCGACAGCACGCCGAAGGCCAGCGGGGAATAGGCCAGCAGGCCGGCCTTCTCGCGGATGGAGACCTCGGCCAGCCCCACCTCGTAGGTGCGGTTGAGGAGGTTGTAGGGGTTCTGCACCGAGACCACCCGGGGCAGCCCCTCGCGCTCGGCCAGCTCCAGGTAGCGCATCACCCCCCAGGGCGTCTCGTTGGACAGCCCCACGTAGCGGATCTTGCCGGCGGCCACGGCGTCGCCCAGGGCGCGCAGGGTCTCCTCGAAGGGGGTGCAGTCCGCCGGGTCCTCGCCCTGGGGGTAGCCCAGCTCGCCGAAGAAGTTGGTGTTCCGCTCCGGCCAGTGGAGCTGGTAGAGGTCGATGTAGTCGGTCTGCAGCCGCTTCAGGGAGGCGTCGATGGCCTCGGTGAGGGTCTGGCGGGTGTAGCGGGTGTGGCCGCCGCGGATGTGGTCCGGCCCCGGCCCGGCGATCTTGGAGGCGAGCACCAGGTCGTCGCGCCGCCCGCGGCGTGACAGCCAGTTGCCGATGATGGTCTCGGTGGCGGTGAAGGTCTCCGCCTCCGGCGGCACCGGATAGAGCTCGGCGGTGTCGATGAAATTGATCCCCGCCTCGCCGGTGGCGTGGTCCAGCTGTTCGAAGGCCTCCGCCTCGGTGTTCTGTCGGCCCCAGGTCATGGTGCCCAGGCAGAGCTTGCTCACCTGGATGCCGGTATTGCCGAGCTCTCGGTAGTCCACGTTGATCCTCCCGCTGGATGTGGTCGAAGATACACCGAAGCCCCAGCATAGATCACGCGCCGGGGTGGGTAACGAGGAGACAAGATGGAGTTCCTGCGCCGACGATCCAAGCCCCGCAAGCTCCGCGAGGCCTTCCTGGGGCGCTATACCGGCCGCCACCTCATCCTCCACCGGGGGCTGGACCCCTTCTGGGTGGAGGAGCTGCTCAAGGAGCCCGGCGGCATGGGCCACTTCCGCATCGATCTGGGGCGGCCGCCGGGCCGGCGACCGACCCCGGTGGAGTGGGTCGCCCACGAGCAGATCGCCCCGCTGGAGTTGCCGCTGCCCCTGCTGGCGGCGGTGGACGGGGAGGGGCGGATCACCCTGCGCCACCTCACCCGCGACGGCGAGCCCATCCATCCCTCCGAACTCTCCTGGCTGCGCGACGAGCTGGACCAGCGCTTCCACGCCCGGCTGCATCCGGCGGCGGAGGGGGGCTTCGAGGTGGAATGGGGGATCCCGGAGGCCGACAACACCATCGAGACCGACTACGGTTTCACCCTGGGATGAGTGCCGCGGCTCTCCAGGGGTCGAGGTAAGGAAAACCCAGTGGTGCCCCGGGTGAGGAGAGGCGATGATCGGGCGCCGAACCCCGCGCACTCGACGCCGGACAGGGAGGTAGCGAGAGACATGGCAGAGGTTCACAAGCGACACAACGGCGCCCCCGACGCCGACCAGATCCTGGAGGCTCTGCCGGACCCTACCATCGTCGTGGATGTCGAGACCTACGAGGTGGTCCGCTGGAATGCCGCCGCCGAGGCCGTCTACGGCCCGCCGGAGGAGGGGCGCCGGACCTGCCACGCACTGACGCACGACAGTCCGGAACCCTGTCACCAGGCGGGTCTCTCCTGCCCCCTGGAGACCATGCGCATCCTCGGCGAACCGGTCGCGGTGGAATCCACCCACTCCATCCGGGATGGCCGCAGCCGCAACACCCGCCTCCACGCCGCCCCCCTCCGTGACGCCCACGGTCGCCTGCGCTGGATGACCGAGACCCACATGGACATCACCGAACGGCGCGATAGCGAGCGTTGGCAGGCCGCGGATCGCGCACGCAAGCAGCAGTACCTGGATGTCGCCCGGGTCATGCTCCTGGTCCTCGACCGCCGGGGGCGCGTGGCGGAGATCAACCCCTACGGCGCCGAGCTGCTGGGCCTGCCGCGGGAGCAGGTGGAGGGGCTGGACTGGATCGCCACCTTCGTTCCGCCGGAGCTGCGCGAGCGTACCCGGGAGAACTTCCGCGGGATCCTGGAGGGGCGGGTGAACCCTGCGGGGGACTTCGAGCACGAGATCCTGGTGGCGGGCGGCGAGCGCCGCCTCATGGCCTTTCGCAACGCCGTCCTCTCCGATGAGGAGGGGAAGATTGCCGGCATCCTCTCCTCCGCCGAGGACATCACCGAGCGGCGGCGGCTGGAGGAGCGGGAGCGGACCCACCGGCACGCCCTGGAGCAGCTCCACGCCATCGCCGCCGACGCCGATCTGGGGCTGGCGGAGAAGCTGCGCCAGCTCCTGGCCCTGGGTTGCCAGACCCTGGGCATGGAACACGGCGGGCTCTCCCTGCGCGGCAGCGGGTACTGTCGCCTGCGCCACGTCCACAGCCCCGACGGTACCCTGCAACCCGGGCAGCGGGTCGTCCCCGGGAATCGTGGAGGGCTCCGGCTGACGCGCAGCGACGAGGAGCGGGAGTTCCCCGCCAGCCTGAGTGTCGCCGTGGAGGTGGACGGCCGCAGCCGCGGGGCCCTCCACTTCGTTCGCAGCGACCCGCGCCCGCCCGGTGGGGACTACGAGCGGGAGTTCCTGGGGCTGCTGGCCCAGTGGGCGGGCCACGAGATCGGTCGCAGCGAGGCGCATCGAGCGCTGGAGCACGCCGCAACCTTCGATGCCCTGACCGGCTCCTACGGCCGCCTCCACTTCGACCACACCCTGGAGGCCGAACTGGGCGAGAGCCGGCGTCTGGGCCACCCGCTGAGCCTGCTCATGTTCGACATCGACCACTTCAAGGCCATCAATGACACACTGGGCCACGGGGTGGGTGACGATGTCCTGCGAGAGCTGGTCGCCCGCCTGGCGGGCAACCTGCGGGTGACCGACGTCCTGGCACGCTACGGCGGTGAGGAGTTCGTCGCCATCCTGCCCCGCACGGACCGGGAGGGTGCCGCCGCTCTGGCGGAGAAGCTGCGGCGCCAGGTGGCCGACTACGCCTTCCCGGTCGCCGGCGAGGTGACCATCAGCATCGGCGCCGCCACCACGGACGGCTCCGAGAGCCAGCACGCCCTGCTCCGCCGCCTGGACGACGCCCTCTACGCCGCCAAGAGCGGCGGCCGCAACCGGGTGG
>JBKGYA010000078.1:0-9186 GCA_046546335.1 Thiohalospira sp.
CTCGGTGAGGGTTACCGGCCAGCCCAGCAGGCGCGCGCGCTCGGCCAGCAGATCGGGGTCGGCGACCACCACCAGGCGGGCCCCGGCGGGCGGGTCAGTGGCCAGCGCCAGGGCCAGGTCGGGGCCGATCCCCGCCGGCTCGCCGGGGGTCAGGGCGACGGTGCGCTCGGTCATTCGCCCAGGCGGCGCTCGATATAGGCCTCCGCCCGGAGCTGGCGCAGCCAGCGGTCGATGGTCTCCTCGCTCTTGCGCTGACGGATGAGTTCGCGGGCCTCGTTGCGGCGCGACTCCATCCCGGCGGCCTGACGGCGGCGGTCCTCCACCCGGGCGATGTGCCAGCCGAATTGGGTCTCGAAGGGCTCGCTCACCTCGCCGGGGTCGAGTTCCTCCATGACCGCCTCGAAGTCGGAGGCCATGGTGCCGCTACCCACCCAGCCGAGGTCGCCGCCCTTCTCGGCGGATCCGGGGTCCTCGGAGTGCTCCTCGGCCAGTTCGGCGAAGTCGGCGCCGCCCTCGATCTCCCGGTAGAGGCGTTGCGCCTGGCTGCGGGCGTCGTTGCCGGTAAGCAGGATGTGGCGGACCCGGGTCTGTTCCTCGGTATCACCGCCGGTGGTGCGCTGCTCCTCGAGCTTGAGAAGGTGAAAGCCACTGGGGGAACGGACCACTTCGCTGATCCCCCCGGCCTCCAGACCCTGGGCGGCCTCGGCCAGGGCCTCCGGCAGGCGGCCGCCGCGGCGCCACCCCAGGTCGCCGCCCTCCAGGGCGTTCTGCCCGTCGGATTCGCGGGTGGCCAGGCGGGCGAAGTCGGTCTCCTCCTCCACGATCTGCTCGCGCAGGGAGGCGGCCTTCTCGCGCGCCGCCTCGACCTCGTCCGGGCTGGCGGCCTCGGGGACCTCGACCAGGATGTGGCGCAGCCGGTATTCCTCGTCCAGGGAGCCCTGGGCGCGGAGGTTGTCCAGGTGGTTCTCCACCTCCTTGTCGGTGACCTGGACCTCCTGCTGGACCCGGCGCTGCTGCAGACGGGAGATGGTGATCTCGTCGCGGATGTCCTCGCGGAAGGCGGCGTAGTCGATACCGTCGCGCTCCAGTACCTCCCGGAACTCCTCCAGCGAGAGGTTGTTCCGGGAGGCGATATCCTGCAGGGCGCGGTTGAGGGTGACGTCGTCCACCTGGATCCGGGTGCGTTCGGCCATCTGCAGCTGCAGTTGCTGGGTGATGAGTCGATCCAGGACCTGTTTCTCCAGGACCTCCTGCGACGGCGGTTGGACACCCTGTTGCTGGAGCTGCTGGCGGACGGTGCGCATCTCCCGCTCAAGGTCGCTGGCCAGGACCGCCTCGTCGTTGACCACGGCGACGACGCGCTCGAGGGTCTCCGCCGCCACGGACGGAGCCAGGAGGGACAGGGTCAGCAGCAGGGGGGCGAGGATCCGGTACATGGGGCCTCTATCGGTTGGAGTCTGCATCATCTTGCTCGAAGCGTGGTTCATAGCCGTAGATACTATCATGCAACATCTCGTCGAGTCGGCTACCGATGGCGGATAGCCCCTTCAGCTCGAATTCCAGGAAGGCGTTGCGATCCACCAGCTCGGCGCGGGTCTCGTCCGGCCCCGGCTCGGCCTGCTCCTGGTAGCGCCGTGCTACCAGCCGGACCCCCCAGCAGCAGCTGTCGTAGCCAATCCCGAAGAGGACCTCCCGGTGGAACTGCTCCCGGAGGTCGTAGCGGTCGTGGAGGATGACGTGCCAGCGGTCGCTGAAGGCCCAGATGGCCGAGGCGCCGGCCTGGCTCAGCTGGTATTCGTCCACCGCCTCTTCCGCCTCGAAGTCGTTGATGCGGTCACGGTAATCCAGGTTCACCAGGCGGCGAGGGGCGGCCTTGTACTGCAGGCGCAGGGCGCGCTGGCGGGGGCGGTTGAACTCGGTGTCGTAGAGGAGCGATCCGGTGGCCCGCCAGGGGCCGGCCCCGCCGCGGAGTTCGCCCGCGATATCGCTCTCGGTGGCGGTAGCCGGCTCCCCGTCCAGGGTGACCTCGCGATCGGTAAAGTAACGGATCTGGCCGGCGCTGGCCGCCAGGTACTCCTCGCCGCTGGTCCGGTCCAGGAAGCGCGTGGTCACCGCGGTGGTGAGCCGGCGGGTGTCGCCGATGCGGTCCGGGCCGGTGTAGCGGTTGGGCTGAAAGAGCTGGCCGAAGTTGAAGGTCTGCTCGCCGGTGTCGAAGGTCGGGATGGCCTCCTGATCCCGGTAGGGGATGTCGACGTAGTAGAGCCGCGGCTCCAGGGTCTGCAGCAGGGGCCGGCCCACTTCCAGGGGGCGTTCCAGGAAGAGGCCGGTGTCCAGCGTCCAGATGGGCAGGCTCCGATCGAATTCCCTGGGCGCGGCCGGGTCGGCCGGGTCCGCATCCAGGTCCCAGGCGGTGTGGCGCAGGGCGACCCCGGGTCGGAAGAAGGTGGCCGTGGTCTCCAGGGGCCACCCCAGGGTGAGGGTGTGGTCCTGGCGCTTGCCCACCCGCCGGTCCTCGTCGTTGCTGGTGAACTCCACGTGCTCCCCCTCCAGCTGCCAGGTGGGGCGGTTGATCGCCCAGGACTCCGGCGTCTCCCAGGTGACCTGGGGGCGGCGCTCGTAGGGGGTGCGCTGGTCCTCGTGGATGGGCCGGTAACGCTCGACTCGCCCGTTCACGTCGAGCCAGTCGCCCTTCCAGGCGAGTTCCGCGGTCTGCTCGGAAAAGCGGGCGGAGGTGCTGGCGAAGCCCTTGCTGATGTCCTCGTGGTAGTCCTCGTCGCTGACCCCCTCGAGGTCGGCGCGGGTGGAGAAGCCGGCGCCGAGAGTGGACTGGTGCTCGAGCTCGTAGCTGTAGCGGTCGTCGCCGTAGACCTGATCATCCGGGAGATAGTCGCCGCGGATCTCGCCCTCGCTGTCCTCGGTGAGGTAGCGGAACTCGGCGCCGAGCATCTCGCCCCGGTCGTCGAAGATGCGCGGGATCAGGGTGGCATCGTAGTTGGGCGCCAGGTTGAGGTAGATGGGGATGGCGATATCGTAGCTGCCATCGTCGGTGTCGACGTCGAAGGTCGGGGAGAGCAGCCCCGTGAGCCGATCCTCGGTGATCGGGAAGGTCATCCACGGGATGTAGAAGACCGGTACCCCCACCGCCCGGAGTACCGTGTGTCGGGCGTAGCCGCGGCCGCTGTCGTGGTCCAGGGTTACCCGGGAGGCGTCCAGCAGCCAGTCCTGGCGGCCCGGGTCGCAGGTGGTATAGCGCACATCCCACATCCGCGTGCGGCCATCCGCCAGTCGCCGGATCCGCCCCGCGCCGCCCCGGGCGTGGGGTTCGGGTACGCGGAAATCGGCCCGCTCGAATTCGCCGGTATCCAGGGCCGACGACATCCGCGCCTGGTCGCCCTCGATGACCACGGTATCGTCCCAGAAGCGAAGATCGCCCTCGGCGCGGGCCCGCTCGGTGGTGGCGTTCAGGGTAGCCCGGTCGGCGGTGAGCTGGCGCTCGCCCCGGCGCAGGGCGACGTCTCCCTCCAGGGTGGAGACGCCGTCGCGGACCAGCTCCACGCGCCGGGCCCGCGCCGACATGGCCCCGTCCGGGGGCGCATCCAGGGCCGCCGGGGGGAAGGTCAGCGGCGTGCACAGGCCGAAGCGCTCGCTGGCCCGGACCTCGGCGGCCGCCTGGCCGGCGAGGCCGAAGACCAGGACGAGGAGGGTGAGGATGCGGCTCGGCAAGAGTGTGGGTCCCCGGGTTACGGACCTCCCGTGGAGTGGTGGCGCGCAGCCCGCCCTGTGCGGGGTCGCCGGCCGGGAGGGGCGAGCGCGCTAAATTCGCATATGCGGGGCGGGCGTTCAATCCGAGGACGCGCCCCTCCCAGGACGTCCGTATACTTCGGGGCGGGCGGTCCAACTCCCGGCTACCCGATACGCCGTGAAGACGTCCCTGTCGGCTCGACGGCAGCATCCCTGCTGCCGACGATCGGGTATCCGGGACTTGCATCGCCTGCGAGTCCTTTTCGGACGAAGTACGCGGACGCCCTCCGCGCCCCTCCTGGGGACGTGGCCCTGCGGGCGTGTAGAATGGCGGCCATGGATGCCGAGACCGGAATCGATACCCGCCGGGAATGCCTTCAGCAATGGCTGGACGAGGTGGCCCCGGGATCCCGTGTACCCCCCGGTCCACTGGCGGCCGATGCCAGCTTCCGCCGCTACTTTCGGGTCGCGACCCCGCAGGGCTCGCGGATCGCCATGGATGCGCCCCCGGGGCACGAGGAGGTCCTGCCCTTCTGGCGGGTCGCCGATCTGCTGCGCGGCGCGGGGCTCTCCGCGCCGAAGGTCGAGGCCGGCGACCCCGCGCTGGGTTTCCTGCTCCTGGAGGACCTGGGGGACGAGACGGCCAGCCGCGCCCTGGACGGCGGGGCCGACCCGGAGCCCCTCTATGCCCGGGCGGTGGATGTCCTGATCCACCTCCAGCGCGAGGTGGGCCAGGCGGACCTGCCGGAGTATGGCCGGGATGCCCTGCTGGCGGAGAGTGCCCTGCTGGTGGACTGGTTCTACCCGGCCGTGGCCGGGGCGCCCTGCCCGCCGGCGGCGCGCTCGGCCTGGTTCGAGGCGTGGGA
Source organism: Thiohalospira sp. (assembly GCA_046546335.1). Lineage (GTDB taxonomy): Bacteria > Pseudomonadota > Gammaproteobacteria > Thiohalospirales > Thiohalospiraceae > Thiohalospira. The sequence continues at coordinate 4,608 of JBKGYA010000078.1, forward strand.
GGCGGCGCTGGACGGGATCGGGGAGCTGCCGCCCACCACGGTCCTGCGCGACTACCACGTCGACAACCTCATGGTCCTGCCGGAGCGCACCGGCGTCGCCGCCTGCGGTCTGCTGGACTTCCAGGACGCCGTGCTCGGCTCCCCGGCCTACGACCTGATCTCCCTGCTGCGCGACGCCCGGCGGGATGTGGATCCCGGGCTGGCGGCGCGCATGGAGGAGCGCTTCCTGGCCGGTCGCCCGGAGCTGGACGGCGAGGCCTTCCGGCGCGCCTGCCGCACCCTCGGCGCCCAGCGCAATACCAAGATCCTCGGGATCTTCACCCGCCTGGCCCACCGCGACGGCAAGGGGCGCTACCTGGACTTCCTGCCCCGGGTCCGGCGGCTGCTGGCCGAGGAGCTCATGGCCCCGGAACTGGCGCCGGTGGCCGCCTGGTTCCACGAGCATCTGCCCCTGGAGACCGCCCGGGTGGAGGCCGCGCCGTGAGGGCCATCGTCCTGGCCGCCGGACGGGGCCAGCGCATGCGCCCGCTGACCGATACCACGCCCAAGCCGCTGCTGGAGGTGGCCGGCGAGACCCTGCTGGGGCGCCACCTGCGCCGGCTCGCCGCCGCCGGTTTCCGGGAGGTGGTCATCAACCACGCCTGGCTGGGCGAGCAGGTGGAGGCGGCCGTCGGGGACGGCAGTGCCTGGGGGCTGGAGGTGCGCTATTCCCCGGAGGATCCGGCGCTGGAGACCGGCGGCGGGATCGCCGGTGCGCTGCCGCTGCTGGGCAAGGGCCCCTTCGCCGTGGTCAATGGCGATGTCTTCACCGATTACCCCTTCGAGCAGCTCCCGGCGGAGCCGGCCGGCCAGGGCCACCTGGTCCTGGCCCCCAATCCCGACCACCACGCCGGCGGCGACTTCTCCCTGGAGGCGGGGCGCGTGCGGGCATCGGGGGAGACGAGCCATACCTATACGGGAATTGCCGTCCTGCGGCCCTCCCTCTTCGCCGACCGCCGGGTGGAGCCCTTCCCGCTGGGCCCCCTGCTGCAGGAGGCTGCGGGCCGTGACGAGCTCGCCGGCGAGCTCTATACCGGGGTGTGGAACGATGTGGGGACGCCGGGGCGGCTGGATGCGCTGCGCCGGCAGCATGGCGACGCGATGGAGGTGACCCGTGGCGGTGAGTGAGGCCGATCTGGCAGGTGCCTTCGATTTTTCCGCGGCGGAGCGGGAGGCCATCGAGTCCACCTGGCGAACGCTGATGGGGGATGCCGTGTGGCTGGACCTCCACGCCGCCCGGGTGGGCGCCCTGCCGCGTCTGCGCAAGCGCATCCTGGAACTGGGGGAGACCGCCCGCAGTGCCCTGGAGTCGGCCCACTGGCTGCCGCCGCGGGAGCGGCTGCGCTCCGCCCTGGCGACCACCCTCAAGCTGCGGGACATGCTGGAGACGGTGGAGCGCGGTCTGGAGGGACTGGACGGCGGCGCGGACCGGGAGGGGTTCGTGGCGCGCTTTGCCGAGCTGCGATCGCTGCTGGAGTCGATCCTGGAGCCGCGGGAGGCGCGCTGGGCCGCCATCCTCGAGGCAGGGTCCGGGATCGATGACAACGAGGATGAGGCCGGCGAGGACACGGGATCGGCCTGATCCGGCGGGATGCGCGGGATAGGGGCTTTTCCGCGGATTTCCATTAGGATAGGGTGGCGTCGTGGAGGAGGGACCGTGGACAGACCGCTACGTAGACACACTCTGGCCGGCCTGCTGGCCCTGTTACTGGGAGCGCTCCCGGCCGTAGTGGCCGGGGAGGAATCCCTGGATCTGGAAGAGGTCGCCCGGGCCGTGGAGGAGGGCGATCTGGAGGCCGCCCGGGAGCGCATGGAGGCGCTCCGGGAGGAGGATCCCGATGATCCGCGGGCGCGTTTCGTGCATGCCCAGATCCTGGTCCGGGAGGGGGATGAAGAGGAGGCAGTGGAGCTTCTGGAGGAGCTGCTGGAGGACCATCCCGATCTGCCGGAGCCCTACAACAATCTCGCCGTCCTCCTGGCAAAGCAGGGGGAGCTGGAGGCCGCCCGGGATGCGCTGGAGAAGGGTCTGGCCACCAGCGAGGCCTACTCCACCCTCTACGAGAACCTCAGCACCGTCTATGTCGAGATGGCGCGGCGCTCCTATGCCCAGGCGCTCCAGGTGGATCCCGACGAGGAGCGGGAGGAGCCCGGTCTCCGTGAGCTGGCGACGCTGAAGGAGCCCCGGGGCCGAGCCTCGCTCATGGCCAGCGTGGGGGATGACGCCGGAGATGGCTCCGGAGGCGACGCCCCGGGGGGCGACGGGGAGGCGAAGGATCAGACGGCCGCCGGCGATGGCGCCGACCGTCCTGCCGAGGAGGCGCCCGACGCAGAGGGAAAGGCCGGCTCCTCTCGCAGTGACAACGATTCGCTGGATCTCCGTGCCGATGAGGCCGTCAGCGACGCCGTTGCAGACCGTTTGCAGGCCTGGGCCAGGGCCTGGTCGGAGCAGGCGGTGGAGGAGTACATCGACGCCTACGCCGCCGACTACGCCCCCGAGGGCGAGAGTCGCGAGCAGTGGGAGGAGCGGCGGAACCGCCGGATCCAGCGCCCGGACTGGATCCGGGTGGAACTCGATCGCATCGAGGTCTGGGAGACCGGCCCCGACCGGGCCACCGCCATCGTGCGCCAGCACTACGACGCCGACTCCTACGCCGACGTCACCCTCAAGTCCCTGCAGATGGTCCGTGAGGACGGGCGCTGGGTCATCAGTGGCGAGCAGACTCTCAAAGTCCTGGAGCAATGAGCCGAAAACTTGCGGGCCTCCTGGGGGGGCTGGTGCTCCTCCTCGGTCAGCTCGCCCCCGCCCTCGCCGAACAGCTCGCCTTCAACCGCACTGCCGACTATCCCGAGGGCGGTTTCTCCTCACGGGCGGTGCCCCAGGAGGCCGACGGCGAACTCCTCCAGCGGGCGCGGGAGCGGCTTGAGGAGCGCGTCCGGCGCCACGCCGGGGATAACGAGGCGCGCCTCCTGCTCGGGCTCATCCACTTCCGCGAAGGTGAATATTCCGCGGCGCTGGAGGCCCTCGACGAGGTCGCCCAGCGCGCCCCCGATTTTCAGCTGGCCCACCTCGTGCGCGGCGACCTCCTGCTGAGTCGATCGCGCATGATTGCCGGTATGGGGGGCAACGGCGTGGCCGCTGCCATGGAGGGCGACGATAACGATCTCAGCCGCAGTGCCCTGCGGGCGGAGGCGCGGGCCCGTCTGGAGGGGTACCTGGAATCCCTGCGCACCGATCGCGTTCCCGCCGCCCTGCTCCGTCTCTCCCGGGAGAATCCGGTGGCGCTGCTGGTGGACAAGCAGCACAACCGCCTCTATGTCTACGAGCGCCGCGGTGACGGCCGGCCGCCACGGCGGATCCGCGACTATTACGTCAGTACCGGCCGGGCCCGGGGCAACAAGGTGCGCGAGGGGGATCTACGGACCCCCGAGGGGGTCTATTTCGTGCAGGACTTCCTGGACGATGGCAAGCTGCCGGCGGAGTACGGCCTGGGCGCCTTTACCCTGGACTATCCCAATCCGCTGGATCGGCGGCAGGGCAAGACCGGCTACGGGATCTGGCTTCACGGCACCGATCGCCGCTTCTTCAGCCGCCCCCCGCTGGACAGCGAGGGCTGCGTGGTCCTGCCCAACCTCAATCTCGCCAGCCTGCGCGGCGCCGTGAGCCGGGGGACGCCGGTGGTCATCGCCGAGCGGCTGGACTGGATCGACCACGAGCAGTGGCGGGAGCGGCGAGAGGCCGCCGGGCAGGCCGTGGAGGAGTGGCGCCGGAGCTGGGAGTCCATGGCGGTAGACCGCTATCTCGCCCGGTATGACGCGGAGTTCTGGAGTCCGCGCGGGGGCCGCGAGGCGTGGGCGGAGCACAAGCGCCGGGTGCTGGCCACCAAGACCGACCAGACCATCCGGCTCGAGCGCCGGGCACTGGTGGCCTACCCCGAGGCCGCCGAGACCGGTGCGGAGCGGCTGGTGGTGGCGCGATTCCACCAGGACTACGACTCCAACAACTACCACGGGACCACGGACAAGCAGCTCTATCTCCGCCGGGAGGACGATCGCTGGTCGGTCCTCTACGAGGGGCCGGTGCCGTGACCCGGGCTCAGGGGTAGCGCAGCCGGTACCACAGGCGCCCGGCCAGCTCATGGAGGGCCAGCGTGCTCCGCCGGAGGGCGCCGGCATCGGGCAGCAGATGGGCGGGGCCCGGCGCGACCGGCGATACCCGGCCCACCTCCACCGGCACCGGCTCCACGCCGGTACCGGCGAAGCTCGAGGTGAGCCGCGGCATGTGCCAGGCGTGGGTGACCACCCACACCCGTTCGATCCCCGCCTCCCGTAGCAGGGCCGCCGAGCGCCGGGCATTCTCCCGGCTGTTGCGGGCGCGGCCCTCGCGCCAGCGTACCGGTACGCCCAGTTCGATGAGCTCCCGCGCCGGGGTCTCCGCCTCCGGCTCGCCGAGGCCGTCGATGTCGCCGCCGGAGGTGATCACCGGCCGGCCGGTGGCCCGGGCCAGCCGGGCCGTGCGGAGCAGCCGTTCCCGGGCGAGGGC
>JBKGYA010000079.1:0-9172 GCA_046546335.1 Thiohalospira sp.
ACCCAGTCGGAACGCCGCCGCGGCGCCTCGGCGATGAGGTTCAGGGCGTCGGCATCTACCACCATGGGGCGCTCGGCGGCCAGCGCCACCTCCAGCAGGGTCCGCCCCCAGAGCTCCCGCCCCAGTCCCGGCCCCACGGCGATGACATCGGCCCGCTCCACCAGTGGCGCCAGGTCCTCGCCCCGCTCCACCCCGTGGGCCATGAGGAAGGGGCAGGCGGCGGCGATGAGCCCCGCATGGGTATGCCGCGTGGCCAGGCTGACCAGGCCGGCACCGCTGCGCGCCGCCGCCTCCCCCGCCATGCGCACCGCGCCCAGCAGTCCGGTATCGCCGCCGATGACCAGTACGTGGCCGGCGCCCCCCTTGTGCAGGGTCCGCCGCCGCCGCGGCAGCTGCGCCGGGAGCTCCCGGGCAGCGACCAGGCGGGTCGCCGCCGGCCGGGCACCCTGGTAGACCGGCGCCGGCACCTCCAGATCGTGGAAGACCACCTCGCCGGCGCGATCCGGCCCCTCGCCGGTGAACAGCCCCACCTTCAGACCGATGAAGGTCACGGTGACCGCGGCCCCTACCGCCACCCCGAGCACCGCCCCCGTATCGGCGTGGAGGCCCGATGGGATATCCACCGCCACCACCGGCCGGCCTGCGTTGTTCATGGCCTCGATGGCCGCCCGGGCGGAGCCGCGCACCTCCCCCTCGAGTCCGGTCCCGAGCAGGGCATCCACCAGGAGGTCGAACCCGGCGAGGTCGTCCCCCTCGAAGGGGCGCGACTCCAGCCCCGCCTTGCGCGCCGCCTGCGCGGCGGTCAGGGCGTCGCCGTGCAGCCTTCCCGGGTCGCCCACGTGGAAGAGCGTCACCTCCAGGCCGGCCTCCTGGGCCAGGCGGGCGATGACGTAGCCATCCCCGCCGTTGTTGCCGCCGCCACAGATTACCGCCACGGACCGCGCCCGGGGCCAGCGGGCGGCCGCGGCAGCCCAGGTGGCGCGACCGGCGCGGCTCATGAGCCGGTAACCGGGGATCCCCTGTTCCTCGATGGCGATGCGATCGAATGCCCGGACCTGCTCGGCCCGCCAGAGCTCGTACGGCAGTTCGGCCATGGTGCTCCCGTCGGTGGACTCCACCCCTGTATGATAGGCCGCATGGCGGCGCAACAGAATCATTCGACGGACGAGCTACTGGCCGGCCTGCGGGCGCAGGCGCAGGAGCTGGGCTTTACCGCCGTGGGGGTGACCGATACCGATCTCACCGCCGCCGAGGACTACCTCTTCGACTGGCTGGCCGCCGGCCACCACGGGGAGATGGAGTGGATGGCCCGCCACGGCACCCGGCGCACCCGGCCAGCGGAGCTGGAGCCGGGAACGGTGCGGGTGATCAGCGCCCGCATGGACTACCTCCCGGAGCCGGCAGCGGAGCCCTGGTCGGTCCTGGCCGACGGCGAACTGGGCTACGTCTCCCGCTACGCCCTGGGCCGGGACTACCACCGCCTCATGCGCCGGCGGCTGCAGCACCTGGCGCGCTGGCTGGAGGCGGCCGCCGGCCCCCTGGGCTATCGCGTCTTCACCGACTCCGCCCCGGTGATGGAGAAGCCCCTGGCCGAGAAGGCGGGGCTGGGCTGGATCGGCAAGCACACCAACCTCCTCTCCCGGGAGGGGGGCTCCTGGTTCTTCCTGGGCGAGATCTACACCGATCTGCCGCTGCCGGTGGACGAGCCGGCCACCGCCCACTGCGGCAGCTGCCGCGCCTGCATCGACGCCTGCCCCACCGGCGCCATCACTGCCGAGGGGGAGCTGGATGCCCGCCTTTGCATCAGCTACCTGACCATCGAGCACCCCGGGCCCATCCCGGAAGCCCTGCGCCCCCTCATGGGCAACCGGATCTACGGCTGCGACGACTGCCAGCTGGTCTGCCCCTTCAACCGCGAGGCGAATGCCACCGCCGAGGCGGACTTCCACCCCCGCGAAGGGCTGGACGCCCCGCGGCTGGTGACGCTCTTCGCCTGGGACGAGGCCGAGTTCCTGGCGCGCACCGAGGGCAGCGCCATCCGCCGGATCGGCCACGCCCGCTGGCTGCGCAACCTCGCCGTGGCCCTGGGCAACGCCCCCACCACGCCGGCAGTCGTGGCGGCCCTGCGCGCCCGGGCCGATCACCCCGAGCCCCTGGTCCGCGAGCACGTGGCCTGGGCCCTGGCCCGCCACGAGGCCGACTGAGAGGAGCGAGCATGGCGACCATCCTCACCGTGGGCATCGCCGCCCTGGACATCATTAATACCGTGGAGGCCTACCCCGCCGAGGACGAGGAGGTCCGCGCCACGGGCCAGCGCATCGCCCGCGGCGGCAACGCGGCGAATACCGCCGAGGTCCTGGCGCGGCTGGGCCACACCGCCCGCTGGGCCGGCACCCTGGGCGACGACGCCGACAGCGACCGGATCCGCGCCAGCTTCGAGGCGGTCGGGGTGGACGCCGCTGGTGCCCGCGCCATCCCCGGCGGCCGGGTTCCCACCTCCTACATCACCGCCAGCCGGGCCACCGGCTCCCGGACCATCGTCCACCACCGCGACCTGCCGGAGCTGGATGCCGCCCACTTCGCCGGCCTGGACCTCGCCGACCTCGACTGGCTCCACTTCGAGGGGCGCAATGTGGAGGCGCTGGCCGCCATGGTCGACCACGCCCGTCGGCAACGACCGGAGCTACCCATATCCATCGAGGCGGAGAAGCCGCGGCCGGGGCTGGAGGCGGTGCTGGAGCGGGCCGACGCGGTCTTCTTCAGCCGCCCCTGGGCGGAGGCGGCCGGCCACACCGAGCCGGCGGCCTTCCTCGCGGCCACCCTTCCCCATCGGGCACGGACGGTGACCTGGGGCGCCGAGGGCGCCCATGCGGCCGGGCCCGACGAGGCCCCGCGCCACTATCCGGCAGCCCCCCCGGAGCGGGTGGTGGATACCATCGGGGCGGGGGACGCCTTCAACGCCGGCGCCCTCCACGCCCTGGCCGGGGGCGGCGACATCCACGCCGCCGCCCGGTCGGGAAATCGGGTGGCCGGGCTCAAGTGCGGGGTGGAGGGGTTTGAATTACCCACCATGCGTTGAGCGGTAATCTGCGACAATCCGCGCCCTTCCCGATTCCTCAAATCGTGCATACAATAAGGAAATGGACGTCACCTTCGACCCCGCCAAGGACGAGCGGAATATCCGGGAGCGCGGCCTGAGCTTCCGGCGGGCCGCCGAGGTCGACTTCAATGACGCCCTGTTCTACGTCGATGACCGGGCGGATTACGGAGAAACGCGGTACATCGCCGTCTGTTACCTGGATCGACGGCTCCACATCCTCTGCTTTTCCGAGACAACCAGCGGCATCCGGGTAATCAGCTTCCGGAGAGCAAACCGCAGAGAGGCACGACGCTATGGCAGACCACAAACCCTTGATCGATGACGATGGCGAGATCCGGGAGCTGACCGAGGAGGAGGCCGGTGAACTCCGGCCGGCCGAAGACGCACTACCCTCGTCTCTCCAGCGCAAGCTCGGTGTGCGCGGCCCTCAGCGCCGCCCGACCAAGGAACGGGTTACCATCCGGCTCTCCCCCGAAGTGGTCTCGGCCTTCCGCGCCACCGGCAAGGGCTGGCAATCCCGTCTCGATGCGGCCCTCAACGACTGGTTGACCGAGCACTCCGCCGATGAGGCGGGGCGCAACTGACGGCCTTTCGGGAGCAGTCGGCTACCCGGTCCACTCCCGGGTCAGGGCCAGCCACTGGAGGCCGATGATGGGAGCAGCGGAGTCGATGCGACCACTCGAGGGGGCAATCGGGTAGCGGGGGTCACCGGTCATCGCCGTCAGGGCATGAGACGACTCCGGATGCGGTCTCCGGTGACGACGATATATCGCCCCTCCAGATGGTCCTCCACCCACGCCCGCAGGTCGTGAAAACGCTGATACCGCTCCATCCAGTCGGAGCCGGACAGTCGCAGCAGGATCACCCCCGGCACACCCCACTGCAGACGAAAGACCAGCTCCCCGAAGTCCTTATCCTCGGTCACAAGGATCCGCTGCTCATGGATGGCCAATGGAAGGACCTCGCCATCGGTAATGCCACTACTGCCCTCGGCAACGTAGCGGACGTCCAGACCATCCAGCCGCCAGGCCTCTACCAGGGGCGCGTGGATGTTTTCATCGGCCAGCAGACGAATCACTGTGCGGGCCCGAGGGGATCAGCCGACGAGGACTTCATCGCCCGCGAGGTAATCGGCCGCGAATTGCTCCGCGGCCCGGATGTCTTCAAGGGTCAGCCGGGGGTGGTTCTCCAGTAGTTCGCCCGCTTCCAGGCCGTCCCCGAGTTCGCGGAGGACCTGCTCAACGGTCACCCGGGTACCTCGAATCACGGGCTTACCGAACATGATCTCGGGGTTGGTCTCGATACGCGTATGCTGCTTCATGGCTTTCCTCCGCCTAACGCCTCAAGCATGGCGAGGATCGGCGACATCCTCAAGCCGGAACGCCTCCAGGCACCGGTCAATCCGCCCACTCGGCCTTCAACCGCTCCCGGTTCAGGGCCAGCCACTGGAGGCCGATGATGGGGGCGGCGGAGTCGATGCGGCCGGCCTCCAGCAGCGCCCAGGCCTCGTCGAAGCTGCAGCTGAACACGCGGATGTCCTCATCCTCGGCATCCAGCCCGTGGATCCCGCTGGCCCCGCTGCTGTCCACCTCGCCGCAGTAGACGTGGATGGTCTCGGAGTTGCCGCCGGGGCTGACGTAGTAGTCGCGCACGAAGGCCAGGCGGCCCACGGCCAGCCCGGCCTCCTCCTGCGCCTCCCGCCGGGCGACCTCCTCCGGCGCCTCCCCCGCCTCGACCATGCCGGCGACGAACTCCAGCAGCCAGGGGCCGGAGGGGTCCTCCAGGGCGCCGATCCGGAACTGCTCGATAAGGACCACTCGGTCCCGCACGGGGTCCCAGGGGATGAGGACCACGGCGTGGCCGCGCTCGAAGCGCTCGCGCTTGAGCGTCGGCGTCCAGCCGCCGCCGAAGAGGCGGTGGCGGACGTGGTAGCGTGTCAGGCGGAAGAAGCCGTCGTGGGTGACCTCCTGGTCGAGGATCTCCACGTCATCGGGCCCCAGGGTGGGGCGGGCATCGGCGGGTTCGAAGGGCTCGTCCATGTCTGGGGGCCTTGCAGGCGGCGGTTGTCGACCCCATGGATCCTACACCCGATTCCACCTGCGAGGAGAGAGCATTGGCCGAAGCGGAACACCCCGAGCCGGAACCGTCCGGCATGGAGGACCTCGAGACCGAGGCGGAGCCCCTGGACGAGGAGCCCGGCAGCGGCCTGGAGGTCGCCTCGCGCATGCTGCCCACCCGGATCCTGCTGCTGCCGGTGACCGATCGCCCCTTCTTCCCGGCCCAGACCATGCCGGTGGTCATGGAGGAATCGCCGTGGCTGGAGACCGTCCACCGCGTGGGCCAGTCCCCCCACCACCTGGTGGGCCTGCTCATGGCCGATACCGAGGACTCCACGGCGGCCGGCCCGGGGGACTTCTTCGAGACCGGGACCGTGGTCCGGATCCACCACCCCACCCGGGGCCAGGACAAGATCCAGTTCATCGCCGAGGGGGTTCGGCGCTTCCGCGTGGAGCGCTGGATCACCCGGGAGCCGCCCTACGAGGTGGAGGTGAGCTACCCCTCCGATACGCCGGCGCTGGACCAGACCGACGAGATCAAGGCCTACGCGGTGGCCATCATCAACTCCCTGAAGGAGCTGATGCCGCTGAATCCCCTCTACAACGAGGAGCTGAAGTTCTTCCTCAACCGCTTCAGCCCCAACGAGCCGTCGCCGCTCTCCGACTTCGCCGCGGCCCTGACCACCGCCGACCGGGAATCCCTACAGGACATCCTGGGCACCGTGGACCTGCGCCAGCGCATGGAGAAGGTCCTGGTCCTGGTGAAGAAGGAGGTCGAGGTCGCCCAGCTCCAGGCGCAGATCCACCAGCAGGTGGAGGAGCGCATGTCGGAGCAGCAGCGCCAGTTCTTCCTCAAGGAGCAGCTCAAGGAGATCCAGAAGGAGCTGGGGATCGCCAAGGACGATCGCACCGCCGACATCGAGCGCTTCCAGGCGCGGCTGGAGGGGCTCACGATCCCCGAGGAGGCGCAGAACCGCATCGACGAGGAGATCCAGAAGATGCAGGTCCTGGAGTCGGGCTCACCGGAGTACTCGGTGACCCGCAACTACCTGGACTGGATCACCAGCCTCCCCTGGGGGGTCCACTCCGAGGACCACCTGGACATCCCTCGGGCGCGCAAGGTGCTCGACCGCGACCACGACGGCCTGGAGGACGTGAAGCGCCGGATCATCGAATTCCTCGCCGTGGGTGCCACCCGGGGCGAGATCGGCGGCTCCATCCTCCTGCTGGTGGGCCCGCCCGGCGTGGGCAAGACCTCCATCGGCCGCTCCGTGGCCGAGGCGGTGGGCCGGGAGTTCTACCGCTTCTCCGTGGGCGGCATGCGCGACGAGGCCGAGATCAAGGGCCACCGGCGCACCTACGTCGGCGCCATGCCGGGCAAGTTCATCCAGGCGGTGAAGGATGTCGGCACCGCCAACCCGGTGATCATGCTCGACGAGGTGGACAAGATCGGCATGTCCTTCCAGGGCGACCCGGCCTCGGCACTGCTGGAGGTGCTGGACCCCGAGCAGAACAGCGACTTCCTGGACCACTACCTGGATGTGCGCTTCGACCTCTCCCGGTCGCTGTTCATCTGCACCGCCAACCAGCTGGACACCATCCCCTCGGCCCTGCTCGACCGCATGGAGGTCATCCACCTCGCCGGCTACATCACCGAGGAGAAGATGGCCATCGCCCGGCACCACCTGTGGCCCCGCCAGGTGGAGCGGGCCGGCCTCAAGCGCGGCCAGCTCCCGCTCACCGACGCCGCCCTGCGCCATCTCATCGACGGCTACGCCCGGGAGTCCGGCGTGCGCAACCTGGAGAAGCAGCTGGGCCGGCTGGTCCGCAAGGCCGCCGTGGACCTCCTGGAGGGCACGGAGGCACCCATCCGACTCAACCAGAAGCAGATCGAGGCCTACCTGGGCAAGCCGCCCTTCCAGCGCGAGCGCCCGCTGGCCGGGGTGGGCGTGGTCACCGGCCTGGCCTGGACCGCCATGGGCGGGACCACCCTCTCGGTGGAGGCGACCCGGGTCCACACCCAGCAGCGCGGCTTCAAGCTCACCGGCCAGCTCGGCGAGGTGATGCAGGAGTCCGCCAGCATCGCCCACAGCTACATCTCGTCCCACCTGGACGAGTACCGCGGCGACCCCGAGTTCTTCGACGAGTCCTTCATCCACCTCCACGTCCCCGAGGGGGCGACGCCCAAGGACGGCCCCAGCGCCGGGGTCACCATGGCCACCGCCCTGCTCTCCCTGGCACGCGACCAGGCGCCGGTACGCCCGCTGGCCATGACCGGGGAGCTGACCCTCTCCGGCCACGTCTACCCGGTGGGCGGGATCCGGGAGAAGGTCATCGCCGCCAAGCGCGCGAAGATCACCGAGATCATCCTCCCCGAGGGCAATCGGCGGGACTTCGAGGAGCTCCCCGACCACGTCCGCGAGGGGATCACCGTCCACTTCGCCGAGCGCTACCGGGACATCATGCCCCTGGTCTTCGGCGAACGGCCGCGCCGACGGCGTTCGGATCGCTGACCGGCCGTCCCGGAGCAGGCGGAGGCCCTGCCCGGGAACCGGGCCCGCCGGCTGGTACAATGGCCCCGGCAACGGAGGAACGAGCTTGGATCCACGCACCGCCTATCGCGAATGCCGCCGCCGGGCGCAACGCCACTACGAGAACTTCCCGGTCGCCAGCCTCGCCCTGCCCCGGCGGCTGCGCGACCCGGTGGCCGCCATCTACGCCTTCGCCCGGGAGGCCGACGACCTCGCCGACGAGGGGGAGATGGCCGCCGAGGAGCGCCTGGCGGCGCTGGACGAGCGCGAGCGGCGGCTGGAGGCAGCAGCGGCCGGCACCCCCGAGCCGGACGACCCGGTCCAGGTGGCCCTGGCCGACGCCATCCCGCGTTACGGCCTGCCGCTCCAGCCCTTCCGCGATCTGCTCTCCGCTTTCCGCCAGGATGTGACCAAGCAGCGCTACGCCGACTTCGGCGAGGTCATGGACTACTGCCGGCGCTCGGCCAATCCGGTGGGGCGGCTGCTGCTGGCGCTCTACGGGGTGGAGGACGAGCGGACCCTGGCCCACTCCGATGCCCTGTGCAGCGGGCTGCAGCTGGTGAACTTCCTCCAGGACATCCGCCAGGACATCGAGGAGAGCGACCGGGTCTACCTGCCGGCGGCGGACATGGAGCGCCACGGCGTCACCGAGCGCCACCTGCGAGAAGGCGTAAGCGACCCGGCCATGCGGGCGCTGCTGCGCGAGCAGATCGAGCGCGCCCGCCGGCTGCTGCGCGGCGGGGCGCCCCTGGGCAAGCGGCTGGGGGGGCGGATCGGCTTCGAGGCGCGGCTCATCCTCTACGGCGGGGTGCGGACCCTGAACCGCCTCCACGATCAGAAGGACGACCTCTTCAGCCGCCCCCGCCTGCGCCCCCGGGACAAGGCGTGGGTCTTCTGGCGAGCACTACGACCGCGTTGATGGGTCGGTTTGACGACCCCATCGGCACCCTCTAATCTGACAGGAAACCTGTCATTTGAGGTCGCTGCCATGGAAACCGTCAGCTATACCGACGCCCGCAACCGCCTGAAGGAACTCCTCGAGCAGGTGGAGACGGATCATGCACCGGTGCGCATCGAGCGCCGTTCAGGGGGGGCCGCCGTCATCATGGCGGAGGAGGACTTCAACGGCCTGCAGGAGACCCTCTACCTGCTGGGCAACCCCGCCAATGCCCAGCGGCTGCTGGAAGCTCGCGCCCGGGGCGAGGACGAGGCGATCCCGCTGGAGGAGGTTCGCGAAGAACTGGCGTAATGAGGCAGATCCTCCTGGATCCCGCTGCGCTGGAAGACCTCCAGTGGTGGCTCCAGAATGACCGAAAAACCGCCACCAGAATCCTGGACTTCATCGAGGAGTCGGCTCGTGATCCCTTTCAGGGCCGGGGTCGACCCGAGGCCCTCAAGTTCGAACTATCCGGCTGCTGGTCCCGTCGTATCAACCTCGAGCACCGCCTGGTCTACGAGGTCACCGACCAGACCATCCGCATCCT
>JBKGYA010000080.1:0-9117 GCA_046546335.1 Thiohalospira sp.
AGCGTCTCGGTGACCACCTGCGGCGTCAGCCCGGTGACGCAGAGGAGGGTGTGGGGCCCGTCGGTATCAGCGGTCATGGGCAGCACTCCGTGTGCGCTTGCGGCGATCACTCAGGAGGGTAGGCAAGTCTCCCGATTGCCCGTAAAGTTTGCAAGCTTTCTGCGGTCCACCCAGAGCTCGCATGCGGTTAAGTTGGGGAGGCTAGGGAGCAGCGGCTAACGATCATCGACTCGGATCACGCCTTAGTCCCGGTCCGGTTGCCGATGGGATCAGGGCGTATGTTCGATTACCGGGGGCGAGGAGGCCGCATCGCTTGTGGCAGGATCTGCCTCGCTGACCGAGACAAAGGAAGTAACAAGTCGTGTTTGAAAGCCTCTACGAGTTTCTGGACTGGACCAGCATCATCATCGGGATCCTCACGTTCATCCCGGTAGTGCTGACCTACCTCGAGGTGACGGTGGGCCGGCGGCGGCGCCACCAGCGCTGGTTCCGCGAGGCCTGCCGGGAGAGCGGCAACCGGGCGGCGATCCTCCATGTCGACCTCCTCCCCGAAAGGGATACGGACGTCACCGTCTGGCGCTTTACCTCGCAGCGCGACGATCTCGGGTCGATCCCCAGTGAGCGCTACTTCCACCTCCACCGCAAGGAGCGTCTCGGTCCCGAGGATATGCCTGAGTTCGTGCGCGAGCTGCGCGAACAGATCGGAGAGATCGGGCATGCTGGGGTCGACACGGTCCATCTGTTCTACGCCGGCCCGGCCGTGGCGGCGGCCACCGTGGGCGCTGAGCTCGCCAATCAGTTCCGGGTCCTCGTCTATCACCATCAGCACAGCGACTACATCAACTTCGGTCCCCTCCGGCACATCTAGGGAAGGGGCGCGATCCGGGAGCACAAGCAATGACATGGAACGCCTGGCTGTTCGAGGCCAAGTCTATCCAGGAGTATCTCTTCGCCTCGGGACGTCTGCGGGACATCATCGGCGGTAGTGAGCTGGTGGAGTCGCTTACCGGCGAGCTGCTCGACGATGTCCTGGAGGCCGCGCAGGTGGGGGAGGCGATCACCTTCTCCCGTCGTGCCGGCGGTGCCATCTACGCGCTGAGCGAGCGGGAGGAGGCGATCCACCGCCTCCGCGACCTCTGCTCGCTGGCCGTCCAGCAGCACGCGCCCGGACTGCGCTTCGAGAGCGCGACCGGGAAGGGCGATACCCCCCTTGCGGCTTTTGACGAGGCGCGCCGTGAGCTTCAGGGGCCGGGCGGACGACTGCGCCCGCAGCGTCCGGCGACCCCTCCGGTGGCAGCCCGCAGCCGGCGGACCGGCGGGGCGGCTGTCCACTGGGACCGGAAGGACGGGCCGGTGGATGTCGCCACGAAGGCGCGCAAGGCACACGCCGACGCCGCCCGCGCCGGACTGGTGGATCGCGTACGCCCTGCGGGGGTCGATATCGGCTGGCGGAACTGGCCCCTGGATATGGAAACCGACTTTCCCTTCCAGGGGGAGAATCGCACCGTCGCGCTCATCCACGCGGACGGGAACGGCTTCGGCCAGCTCCTGCGCAATGCCCGCCGGGCGGCCGACGCGGAGCCCGAGCGCTTCCCCGAGCTGTTCCGCAGGCTCTCGGAGGCCATCAGCGGGACCACCGAGAGCGCGGTGCAGACGGCCGTGAACGAGGTCCTGCTGCCCGAGCAGGACAGCGCGGGCATGCTGCCGGCCCGCCCCATCGTGGTGGGCGGGGACGACATCACCTTCCTCGTCCGCGCGGATCTGGCGCTGCCCTTCCTCCGGCGCTTCACAGAGGCCTTCGAGGCCGCGAGCCGTCAGGCCCTCGCCGATCTGGCGCAGGCCGGGATCACCGGCGAGGACCTGCCGCAGACCCTGACCGTGGGTGCCGGCTGCGTCTTCATGCGCGCCTCCCAGCCCTTCTCCATGGCCCATGAGCTGGTCGAGGATCTCACCGATCACGCCAAGCGGGCGGGCAAAGCGGCGGAGCCGGTGGTCAGCACCGTGGCCTTCCACCGTGTGACCACCGCCCTGGCCGGAGACTACGACGCGGTACTCGAGCGCGAGCTCACCGACACTTGGGCGGGCGTTGGTTATCGCCAGACCCTGGGTGCGTACGCCATCAGCGAAGCGGCGAACCGGCGACTGCCTGAGCTGGACGACCTGATCGCCCTGCAAGGGGTCATGGAGGAGCCCGCCATGGCGAATGGGGCGGCCCGGGAGCTGCTGACCCTTATCGGCCTGGCTCCGGGGCAGGCTCGGATGCGCTATCAGCGCTGGCGGCGGGTGGCACGCGAGGACCACGACCAGCGGCCCCTTCTCAACGGCTTCGATGCCTGCATGGAGCGCCTGCTTGAGGGCTTCGACCCGGAGTCGGCGGATCTGCCCTTTGGCCCGGGCGAGGTCGAGCGGGCGACGCCGCTGGGTGACGTCCTGGCACTCAAGGCCGTGGGCAGCCGCTGCGGGCGCGCTGGACAGGGATTGGAGACGAGCAGGGAAGAGACGGCATGACGAGCGCACGACTGCACATCGAGATCCGGGGGTACTGGCACACCGGCGGCGGCGTGGGCAGCGGCGCCGTAGCGGATGCCCTGGTCCAGCGGGACAGCGGTGGACTGCCGGTGTTGCCGGGGCGCCATCTCAAGGGCCTGCTGCGCGAGGCGGTGGATGCCGCCGGCCTCTGGGGCTGGTCCGGCTATGAAGGTCTGGCCACCGTGCTGTTTGGCGAGCGCGATGAGGATACTGACTCGGTCCCATCCGCCGGGGCGCTACGGGTGAGCGATGCCACGCTGCCACCGGAGACGGCGGCCTGGCTGGCGGGGACGGAGGCCGGGCGCGCACTGCGACCGGGCTTGTTCCGGACCCTCCATGCCACGGCCGTGGACTCGAAGACCGGAACGGCCATGGATCAGAGTCTGCGGGGGATCGAGGTCGTGGTCCCCCTCGAGCTGGAGGCGCGCATCACGCCGGTGGGGAGTGGTAGTCCGGCGGATTGGGGTAGGCGGCTGGAGCAGGTGCTGCCGCTGGTCCGGGCCGTGGGTGCCCAGCGCCAGCGCGGGCTGGGCCGGGCGATCCTGAGCCTGAAGGAGGAGACGGCATGAGAACGCAGGGCATCCGGATCACCCTGGAAGAGGACTGCGTGTTCAGTGCGAACACGGCTACCGAAGGTGGCCATGAGGGCCTGGACCGCGTGCCCGGACAGGCCCTGCTGGGGGTGGCCGCGGCGCGACTCTACCGCGAGCTGGATCCGGCGGACGCCTTCACCCTCTTCCATTCGGGGAAGGTGCGCTTCGGCGATGGTCTGCCGGCGGCCGGGGAGGAGGCCGCCGGCCCAATACCCCTAGCCTGGCACTATGCCAAGGAGGAGGCACCAGAGGACGCGGCTGGCCGGCTGGACCCGGAGCGTGTCTACAACTTCGCCTGCGTGGATGGCCTCGGTGATGGCCGCCAGCCGGCGCAGCTGCGAGGCGGTTACGTCCAAGCCGACGGGCAGCGGCTGCGTCCGGCGCGGGAGTTTCGGCTGAAGACCGCTATCGACCCTGCGAAGGGGCGGGCCGAGGAGGCGCGCCTGTTCGGTTACGACGCCCTCCTGCGCGGCCAGACCTTCCTGGCGCGAGTCGATGCCGATGACGACGTGGATCCCGCCCTCGTGGATCGCGCCCTGGCGGCCCTGAATGGTGAGTGTCTGCTGGGTCGCTCCCGCTCGGCGGAATATGGCCGGGCCCGGCTGGAGCCGGTAGATATGTCGTTGCCACAGCCTGGGGAGCCGGCGAGGCGGATGGTGCTGTGGCTGTTCTCCGAGCTCGCCCTCATGGACGAGCAGGGCCAGCCCACCCTGGATCCCCGTCCCGATTACCTGGGGCTGGGGACCGGCGAGGTGGACTGGGGCCATACCTTCATCCGCTCGCGCCGCTACGCCCCTTGGAACGCCTATCGCCGGGGCTACGACCGGGAGCGCGAGGTCCTGGTGGCCGGGAGCGTGATCACCCTGAGCCTTGAGGAGACTCCCTCGGCGGAGGCGCTGGAACGCCTGGCAACCGGCGTCGGCCTGTATCGGGAGGGTGGCCTGGGCCGGATCCTGGCGAACTCTGCACTGCTCGAGGGGCCGCATCCCCGGTTTACCGCGCCGGCGTCTGGAGCGGGCGAGGCAACGCTGTCGCGCCCCGTCGATCCGCTGCTGGACTGGCTCGAGGCCCTGGGTGGTGACCGGGATGAGCGCCTGGATACAGCGGCCCGACAACTGGCGAAGGAGATTGGTGAACGTATCGAAGCGGCCCGGCGTCTGGCCGGGGTGCCCCGGGGCAGTGCCTTTGGGCCCTCGCGCAGCCAGTGGGGGGCGGTGGCCCAGATCGCCCGCAACCGGCCCGACGATCTCGCCGAGCGGCTGTTCCGTCGCAAGGACGCCGTTATCCGGCCGGAGAAAGCAGGCTGGCAGGAGATCGTGCCCCCGGGATCGGAGGGCGACGAGTGGCCGACCCTGGCCAGCTGGCTGCAGCAGCGGGTCGAGGAGCTCGATGCCGGTGACCGTGCCGATATCCTTGCTCGGGCTGCCCACATGAGCCGTGAAGGAACGCAGAAGGATGCCGAAGAGGAGGCAGAGCAATGAATCCGGCGCGGGAACCGGTGATCCGTATCGCCCGCGTGGTCCTGGAGGCGGCGACGCCGCTGTCGGTGACCACCGGTCAGCCCGATGGCCTCTTCGATACCGGCCTGGTGACGGACGCCAACGGTCTGCCCACCCTGCCTGGGACCGGTCTGGCCGGCGTCCTCCGCCACCTGTGGGAGGCGGAGTACGGCCAGGAGAGTGCAGAGGGGTTGTTCGGTTATCAGGCGGGGGAGGAGGGGGCGCCCTCCAGGGTCTCGATCTCCTGGGGTGCGCTGATGGATAGCCGCGGGGAGCCCGTCGAGGGGCTCCTCCTCGGCGGCGAGCGCGAACGGCTTCATAGCGATCCGGTGCTCGCTGCCGCGGCCGATCTGGCAGAGCATCCTGCCGTGCGCGAGCGGGTATGCCTGTCCGAGCGCGGGGCAGCCTCCGACCAAGGCAAGTTCGACCGCGCCGTTCTGCCTGCCGGCCATCGCTTTGCCGTGGAGCTCACTCTGGCCGGCGGCGAGGAAGAGGAGTGGCAGCGGCTTCTGGAGCTGCTCGACCACCCCGGCCTGCGTGTCGGAGGTGCCACGCGGGCGGGGCTCGGGCGCCTGCGCCCCGTTGCCTGCCACGCCGGCAGCTTCGATCGGCGGGATTCCCAGCAGGCCGCCGATTTCCTCGCCCTGGGGCGGGGCCTGGCTGATACCGGGGGCCTTGAGGACCAGCGGGTAGCGAGGGCCCGCGGGGAGGACGATGGGCCCTGGCCGACTGCAACCCTGCACCTGGAGCCCGAGGGGCCGTGGCGGATTGGACAGGGTGAGCCGGATCCGGATGCCAGCGAGGAGAAGCCGGCGGATCTGCTGCCCGTGACCGAGGGCCGGATCCGCTGGGATGGCGGCGTCGGGCGGGTCGAGGAACGGGCACTGCTCTTCCCGGCTAGCGGCCTCAAAGGGGCTCTGGCCCACCGTTTCGTGTTCCACGCACACTGCTTGGCCGGACGCTGGGCCGAGGCCAATAGAGAGGCGGAAGCCTTGGAGCGGGCGGTGCTCTTCGGCAGCATCCAAGAGGATGGCGAAGCCGGCCGGGCCGGTTGCCTCACCTTGGACGACGCCTGGGTGGAAGCGGAGCCGGAGCGGATGCGCGTAATGCACAACGCCATCGACCGCTTCACTGGCGGTGTGCGCGAGCGCGTACTGTTCGAGGAGGAGGATCTCCTGGGCGGGAAGGTCCGGATGCCGCTGGCGCTCGACTGGCGGCGGCTGGAGCGGTACGCCAGTGATGCCGGCCTGGCGGTCGACACCATCCGGCAGGCCCTCTACCGGACCCTGGCGGACCTCTGCGAAGGTCGCCTGGCGCTGGGATCGCGGACGACCATCGGGAACGGGGTCTTCCGCGGCCGGCTGGAGGGCCCGCTCGCCGACTGGCTCGCAGGGGACGAAACAACCACGGAGGTGGCGTGATGGAGCAGCTACGGGCGGATTATCAGCGGCTGGCTGAGCGCCGGGAACTCCCCCCGATGGCGGCGGGCCACGTAACCGTTGAGGTGGAGGCCTTCGGCGATCCGGACGCCCTGGAGGCGCGCATCGCCGAGCTGGCGCCGGAGAAGGGGTGGCGCCTCTGCCAGTCGGGCCAGGGGGTCTTCCGGGATGGCTGGCCGGGCCCGGATGCCGAGTGGGGCATCCTGATGGGGGCGGAGGCGGTTCTTCCGGACGGCGCCCTCACAGTCCACCAGGATGGCGCCGGCGGCTGGCGCTTGGTGCGCTATCGCCACCATGAGGGGGGTGAAGGGCTCTGCGACGAGGTGGACCTGTTGGCGCAGGGTGGCGGCCGGCTGCGGTATCGCCGCTACTGGCAGAGGGGAACGGCCGGACCGGAGCAGACGGCGGCGATCCTGGTCGATGTGGACAAGGAATAGGGGAAGTAGCGTCATGGCGAGCAGGAACAACCACAGCGGCGGCCAGGAGCCGGCCATATCGGCCCCCTACAACTTCGTGCCGCTCTCTGGCTGGATCCACACGCCGGAATGGGGCGAGAAGGCCGGCCACGATCGGCCCTTCCAGGACGGGGTCAGCGGGACCCTGGCTTTCACCTTGCATGCCGACAGCCCGCTGCTGGTGGGTGGGCACCAGAAACCGGCCAGCGAGAGGGCGCCCGGCGAGGTCCATCCCTTCCGTCTGGGGGACGATGGTCCCTACGCCATCCCCGGATCCAGTCTCAAGGGCATGCTGCGCTCGGTGGTGGAGATCGCCGGCTTCGGCCGCATGCGCATGGTGGACGACCAGCGGTTGAGCGTCCGGGATCTCACGGCTGGTGCCTGGCCGTTCTACGGCTGCCTCATGACGGAGAAGCGGGGCGGTGGCTTCCGGGCGAAATCCCGGGCCGGCTGGCTGCGGGTCGATCCCCGGGACGGCACGGTTCACCTTACCCCCTGCAAGTACGCCCGGGTCGAGCATGACGATCTCGCTGCCCTCAGCGGGGACGAGGAGTGGAAGGCGCTCGGCCGGGAGCCCTCGGCGAAGAAGAAGTACGAGCGCTGGAAGAAGGGGGGCAGGGGGTTGATCGTCCGTTTTACGCCCGGCCCGGAAGAGGCGCACACGCACAGCGGGGGCAAAAAGCTGGTCTACCGCCGGGCCACGGAGCTCGGTTCCGGCAGTACCGAAGGGACGCTGGTGTTTACTGGGCAGCCTTCCAAGCGCGATCCGAACAAGCCGGGCTGCAAGCATCTCGAGTTCATCTTCTTCGACTGCGAAGAGGAGCAAGCGAAGGAGGTCCCAGAGCGGGTGTGGCGGGATTTCCTCCGCATCCACGCCGAGAGCGAGGACTGGAAGGCGTGGCGCAAGGAGTCGGCGGTGCCGGTCTTCTATCTCCCCGACGGGGATGGCGGGATCCACTCCATGGGCCTGGCGATGATGTATCGCCTGGCGTACGACCACAGCATCCACGACGCCATCGAGCACACCAGCCCCGAGCACCTGGCACTGCCCGGGGAGGGGCACGGCTACGACCTGGCCGATTTGCTTTTCGGCACCGTGGGGGCGGAGCAGGAGGCTGCCCTGCGCGGGCGGGTGACCTGTGAGTACGCCATCGCCGAGGGAGAACCGCGGCCCATGAAGCCGCGGACCACGATCCTTAACGGACCCAAGCCGACCTACTACCCCAACTACATCGAGCAGTCGACGGACGCGCAAGGTCGTCTCAAGGGCGACCGGTACGCCACTTTCATGGACCCGGGGGTGACCATCCGCGGTTTCAAGCGCTACCCGGCCCGCCCGGAGGGGCAGGTGGCCGTCCAGGAGGTAACCGGCGAGCAGAAGAGCAACAAAAAGATCCAGGTCCAGCTGCATCCGCTGCCGTCCGGCACGGCCTTCCGGGGCCGCATTCGCGTCCACAACCTGCGGCCGGCCGAGCTGGGGGCGCTCCTCTGGGCCATGACCTGGGGCGGACAGGAGGGTCTCCGCCATGGACTGGGCATGGGTAAGCCCTTCGGCTTCGGCCAGGTCAGGCTGCAGATCGATCCCGCCGCCTCGGAGCTGCAGCCCAATGACCCTGCGAGCAGCTCGAATGCGGTCGATGAAACGATGCTGGACGGGTACCGGCAGGCTTTTGTCGACCACATGGAGGCCGAGCACCGCCAGCGGCGGGGCGGGTCCTGGTCCACCAGTCCGCAGCTCGCCAACCTGCTGGCCATGGCGGATCCCGCCAATGCGACGCGGTTCGAAGAGAGCACCGGCGGTGGATTACGCCACATGCGTCTGGATAAGTCGACGAACGAGTTTCAGGACGCCAAGGGGCGCCAGAAAGGGGATCGGAAGAAAGTTCTACCCGACTACGCCGCGGCCGTCGGTGTGGAAGTGGGAGAAGCGGCTCGTGGCTCCGGCGGTGGCGGGGACTACGGCCACCCCTGGCTGAACGAGACCATCCCCCGGCTGGTTGCCGAGAACAATGCGCAGGATGCCAAGGAAATCATCCGGGGCAAGGCCCTGGCCGGAGCCTGGAACGAACTGGAGGGCGAGGAGCGCGAGGCCGTGCGTGCGGCTATCAAAGCCCTTTGGGAGGCGCGTGGCCTGCTGGACGCACCGCCCAAAGCCCGGAGAAAGCTCGCGCGGAACGTCTACGGCTGGCTGGAGTGAGGATATGGCAACTTGGTTCGTGACCCGCCACTCGGGCGCCGTGGAATGGGCCCAGCGCCGGGGCCTGGTGGTGGACTGGCAAGTGGATCACCTGGATCCGGCCGAGCTGGATGCCGGGGATAGGGTGATCGGGACGCTCCCCGTGCATCTTGCGGCTGCTGTCTGTGAGCGTGGCGGGTGGTATCTCCACCTCTCGCTGGATCTCCCGCCGGAGTTGCGGGGCCGAGAGCTGACCGCCGACGACATGGAGACCGCTGGCGCCCGTCTCGAGGCCTACCGTGTGGAGTGCCTCGGCGAAGTGGAACCGGCCAACTGATGCCCTATTACTCGAAGGAGACTATTCCCATGACTCGACTCCACATCCAACTGGTCTCTGACCAACTTGCTGGCAATCTCATACCCGCG
>JBKGYA010000081.1:0-9037 GCA_046546335.1 Thiohalospira sp.
CAGGCCAGCAGGGGGCGCAGGTCGGCCAGGGTGGAGGAGGGGTAGCCGCCGGAGAGCATCTCCAGCACGCCGTCCAGGGCCGCCTCGGGCAGCCGGCGGTAGGGGGCGGCGCGCCGGGCCAGGGCCAGGAGATCGGCGCGGCTGGTGGCGCCGGCGGCGGCGATGGCGACGACCTGCTGGGCCAGGACGTCCAGCGGGTTCTCGGGGATCCGGATCGCCTCGATGGCGCCGGCGAGCATGCGCTCGGCCACCACGCCGGCGTGGAGGAGGTCGCCGCGGTGCTTGGGGAGGATGGTGCCGTGGCTGGCCTCGCCCACGCCGTGGCCGGCGCGGCCCACGCGCTGGAGCCCGCTGGCCACGGTGCCGGGGGATTCCACCATCACCACCCGGTCCACCGCCCCCATGTCGATGCCCAGCTCCAGGCTGGAGGTGGCGACGATGCCCCGCAGGGTGCCGGCCTTGAGCGCCTCCTCCACCTCGGCGCGGCGCTCGTGGTCCAGGCTGCCGTGGTGGGCGCGCACCAGGGGGTCGTCGCTGGCGGCCTCGGCCTGCTCGTTGAGGCGCTGGGCCAGCCGCTCGCACAGCCCCCGGCTGTTGACGAAGATGATGGTGGCGGTGTGCTCGCGCACCAGGGCCACCAGGCGGGGGTAGAGGGCCTGCCAGATCCCCTGCTCCCCCGGCGAGGGGCCGGCGGCGCGGCGGTGGGCCTCGCCCAGGATGGGGCCGCCGGCGTCGGGGTCCGCCGCCGGCGGGGGCGGGGGGTTCTCCATGTCCGGTACCGGCACGCTCACGGTGAGCCGGATGTGGGGCGGCTCCGAGGCGTCCACGGTGGTCACCGGGCGGTCGCCGGCCAGGTAGCGGGCGGCGGTCTCCGGCGGGTTCACCGTGGCGGAGAGGCCGATGCGCCGGGGCTCGCTGCGGGCCAGGGCGGTCACCCGCTCCAGGGAGAGGGCCAGGTGGGCGCCGCGCTTGGTCCCGGCCAGGGCGTGGACCTCGTCGACGATGATGGTCTCCACCGTGGCGAGGTTGGCGGCGGCGCGGCTGCCCAGGATGAGGAAGAGCGACTCCGGCGTGGTGACCAGGACCTCCGGCGGGCGGCGGCGCTGGCGCTCGCGCTCGGCCTGGGGGGTGTCGCCGGTGCGGATCCCCACCGTGGGCGGGGTGGCGGTCTCGCCGCGCGCCTCGGCGGTGCGGGCGATGCCGCTGACGGGGTTGCGCAGGTTGCGCTCGACGTCGTGGACCAGCGCCTTGGGCGGGGAGATGTAGAGGGCGCGCACGCCGGGTTCGGCGGTGGGGGTGTGGCTGATCCGGTCGATGGCGGCGAGGAAGGCGGCCAGGGTCTTGCCGCTGCCGGTGGGGGCCACCAGCAGGGCGTGCTCGCCGGCGCCGATGGCGGGCCAGCCCCGCGCCTGGACCGGGGTGGGGGCGCCGAAGGCCGCACGGAACCAGGCGGCGGTGGTGGGGTGGAAGGGCGACAACGGGTCCGGCCCGACGCCCGCGCCGTTGCCCTCCCCGTCGGTCATTCCCCGGCCGTGGACTCCAGGCGGCCGTTGGCCATGACGGCATCCACCCGGCGCAGCAGGGCGGCGGTGTCGTCCCCCGGCTGCCACTCGGCCACGCCGTGGGCCACCACCGGCACGGCGCCGAGTTCCACCGCCAGTCGCCCGGCCAGCCGCTGCAGCATCTCGTTCGCCCCCGTGGTGCCGGTCTCCGGCAGGGCGATGAGGAAGGTGTCCGGCTCCAGGTGGGCGGCCATGTCGGCCCAGCGCAGCTGGTCGTGGATGAGTCTCGCCACCGCGGGGGCCGGGCTGGGCCGCTCGGGGAGCGAGACGGCGATCTTGACCACCGTCAGCTGCGCCCCGTAGCGGCGGCAGCGGGCCAGTTGCGGCTCCAGGCGCATGAGCAGGCCGGCGCGGTTGAGCAGGCCGGTGGCGCGGTCGGCGTTGACGCCGTGCTCGAACTCGGCGGCCAGCCGATCGCGCTCGGCGGTGAGGTCTTCCACCCGGGTGAGGTCCTCGACCAGGAGGAGGGTCGCCTCCCCCGCCGCCTCGGTCCGGCCGCGCAGCCAGCGCTGGGGGCGCTGGCCGGTGGCCGGCAGGGGGATGGTCGCACCCGCCCCCTCCAGGAGGTGCCTCTCCGGCGGCGGCAGCTCGTCGCGATGCCGGCCCGCGAGGGCCTCGCGGGTGGTCCCCAGCAGGTCCAGCAGCGTGGTGTTGGCCGCCCGGATGCGGCCGTCCGCGCCGAGGGCCAGGAGGCCCAGGGGGGCCCGGTCGAGCCAGTGGGGCCAGGGGGTGGAGGTCTCGGTCATGCGGTGGTCTCCCTACGTTTCCCGGAACGCGGATGCGGCCTCCCGCCGCATCCAGCCAACCCTGTCCCTCCTACCATAGACGGTGCAGGAGGGCGTTGCCCGGATCGCCATTCGGGGCGGGCTGATGGCGCGATTTTGCCTTATCATGGGGAGGCCGCACAGCCGGAGGTACCATGGCCGACGACGAACCCCTCACCCTGGATCGCGATACCCTCGACCCCGAGGGGGTGCGCGATCGCTTCCTGGCCCACCACGGTCGGCGGCGGGCGCAGATCCTGGAGGCCCTGGGCGAGCGCCAGCAGGACTTCATCCACCTGCTGCCGCTGCTGTTCGACGTCAATCACCCCTCCCTGCCCGGCTACGCCTCCAACCGGGTGCCGGCCGGGGTGGCCGGCTATCAGGCGGACCAGGCGGCCCAGGAGGCGGCCCGCCGGCAGGCCCGGAGCTTCCAGTACCGCCGCCCCGTGGGTGCCCCCGCCATCCAGGCGATCTTCCTCATGGGGTCGGCGGGGACCATCGCCTTCACCCAGAATAGCGACTTCGACATCTGGCTCTGCCACGACCCCGAGCTGGACGAGGAGGAGCTCAGGGAGCTGCGCGCCAAGGCCGACGGCGTGGAGGCCTGGGGGGATTCCCTGGGGCTGGAGGTCCACATCTTCTTCGTGAACCCCGAGGCCTTCCGCGCCGGGACGGTGGAGCAGCTCTCCAAGGAGAGCGCCGGCACCGCCCAGCACCTGCTCCTGCTGGAGGAGTTCTACCGCACCGGCCTGTGGCTGGCCGGGCGCTATCCCGTCTGGTGGCTGGTGCCGGCGGAGCGGGAGCCGGAGTACCCGGCGGTGGTGGACGCCATCCTGCGCCGGCGCTTCGTCGACCCGGAGTCGGTCATCGACTTCGGCGGCCTGGAGCGGATCCCGGCGGAGGAGTTCTTCGGCGCCGGGGTGTGGCAGCTCACCAAGGGGCTGGGATCGCCCTTCAAGTCGGCCCTGAAGCTCCTGCTCACCGAGAACTACGCCGCCGACTACCCCGATGTCCGGCTGCTGGCGGTGGAGTACAAGGGCCGGATCCAGGCCGGCGAGGACGACGTCCTGGCCCTGGACCCCTACCTGGTCCTCTACCGCCGGGTGGAGGCCTATCTGCACGCCGCCGGGGCGGAGTCGCGCCTGGAGATGGCGCGCCAGGCCCTCTACTTCAAGCTGGACGAGCCCCTCTCGGCGCGGCCGGGAGCGGCCCACGAGCGTCAGCCGTGGCGGCGGGAGGCCCTGCACGCCCTGACCCGCGAGTGGGGCTGGGACGCCACCCACCTCAAGACCCTGGACGCCTGGTCCAACTGGGGGATCGAGGAGGTGGCCGAGCAGCGCCGGGGCGTGGTGGAGATGCTCACCCGCAGCTACCAGGTCCTCTCCGGCTTTGCCCGGGAGCACGGGGCCGATGCCCGGATCAGCAAGCGCGACCTGCACATCCTGGGGCGGCGACTCTTCACGGCCTTCGAACGCAAGGCGGGCAAGGTCGAGCAGCTGGGCCAGTTCGCCGGTGACGTCCACGAGACGCGGGCGACCCTGCACCAGGTCACCGACCGCGACGGCAACGAACGCTGGCTGCTCTTCCGCGGCTCGGTGCCGCCGGACCAGCTGCGCGGGGCCAGCCCCCTCAAGCGCGGCCGCTCCCTGGCGGAGCTGCTGGCCTGGGGCCACTTCAACGGCGTCCTCGACCCCTCCGCCACCCACCTCATCCTCTACCGCGGCGGCTACCAGTGGCGCGCCGAGGAGACGAGCCGGGCCCTGCGCCGGCTGGCGGCCGACTTCCCGGCCCCGCCGCCGGAGGGGAACGTGGACGAGCTGGCCCGCCCGGCCGGGGTACGCACGGCGCTGCTCCTGGTCAACGTCGGCGCCGATCCGGAGCGGATCAACGCCGTCGTGCGCGGCCAGGGGGGTGGGGACCCCCTGGAATACGGCGGTACCCACGCCAACCTCGCCGCCGCCGTGGACCTGGTCCTGGTGAATACCTGGGGGGAGGCCTTCTGCCACCCCTTCCGCGGGCCGGCGGCGGTGGCCCGGGCGCTGGCGGAGCTGGCCCGCCACGGCGGGACCGCCCCCGAGACCCTGGGGGCCGAGGCCTTCGAGTCGGACCAGGCGGTGGCCATCGGGCAGCGACTGGGGGAGCTGCTGGCGGCGGTGCGCCCCCTCTTCCTGGAGCGGGAGGGGGCCGGTCGACTGGTCTTCCGCGCCGGCGGGCGCTTCCATCTGGTGGAGCGCGGCGGTGATGGCGGCGAGGTGCGCGAGGAGGCCACCACGGAGCGCGCCACCCTGATCAAGTATCTGGGCCGGGCGCGATCGACCTTCTCCCCCCTGCACGTGGATCCCAAGGCCCTGCCCCGCTCGCCGCTGGCCGCCCTGGCGCGGGAGAACCGGCCCGGCGTGGTCCAGGTCTTCTATCGGGCCCGGGGGGAGCGGGCCGACCTCTGGGTGCTGGACGAGCGGGGGTCGCTCTTCCAGCAGACCCTGGCCTTCCACACCGCCGAGGCGCTCATCAGCCACCTGGGGCGCTTCCTGCAGTCGGTCTCCCGGCGGCTGACCCAGTTGCGGGGGACGGCGGACCCGGCCGACGGCGAGTGGACGGCGGCCTTCTACCGCGTGGCCGCCGGCGAGGACGGCGCGGTCAAGCTGGTCTCCCGCGAGGCCGTCGGCGACGGGGCGCGCAGCTACCTGGACCTGCAGGCCATCGTGGAGCAGGTGGAGGGGGGGAAGACGGTCTTCTCCGTCTACTGCAACGACCAGGAACTCTCCAGCCGCGACCACGGGCGCAACCTCTTCGCGGCGGTGGCCGACTGCGTCCGCCAGCTGCGCCGCAGCGGCGGCGACTACCCCGTCTACCTCACCGACCTGGACCTGGCGCCGGCCATCGTCGGCGAGCCGCCGGAGCGGCTGCAGACGGTCCACTACCTCTTCTACAAGCAGCGCCTGGAGTCGCTGCTCAATCAGGCCCTGGAGGGCCGGGAGGCGTCATGAAGCCGTATGCCGAATCGGCCGAGCAGAATCGCGAGCCCATCCTGGCGGTGATCCGCGAGGTCTTCACGGCCCCCGGCACGGTGCTGGAGGTCGGCAGCGGCACGGGGCAGCACGCCGTGGCCTTCGCCGGCGCCCTGCCCCACCTGACCTGGCTGACCAGCGACCAGCGGGAGAACCACCCCGGGATCCGGCAGTGGCTGGCGGAGGCGGGGCTGGCCAATACCCGCGAACCCCTGGCCATCGACACCCGGGAGCCGGGCTGGGAGGCGGCGGTGGCCGGGCCGGTGGACGGCCTCTTCTCGGCCAACACGGTCCACATCATGGACTGGCCGGCGGTGGAGGGGTTCTTCGCCGGCGCCGGCCGGCTCCTGGCGGCGGAGGGGGCCTTCTGCCTCTACGGCCCCTTCAGCCGCGGCGGCGAGCACAACGCCGCCAGCAATGCCGAGTTCGACGCCTTCCTGCGCCAGCGGGACGAGGGCAGCGGGGTGCGCGACCTGGACGACCTGGAGGCGCTGGCGGCGGCGAACGGCCTCTACCTGGCGGCCGAGCACCCCATGCCGGCGGACAATCGGACCCTGGTCTGGCGGCGGGCCGCCAGCAGCTAGAGAGAGGGAGGAGCCCATGAGCCCGGAACCGCAGAGCCAGCGCAATTTCATCCTGGGCAACGTCCTGCTGGCGCTGGCCGCAGTGGCGATCTTCTTCTTCGGCCCCCTGTGGGAGCATTTCGGCATCGGGGCCCTGATGGGCTGGATGGTGCTCGCCGCCCTGGGGGTCTACCTGGTCACGCGGGACCGGGATACCCCGGGCGGGCCCTGACCGGGCGCTACCGGGCCGTCAGAAGACCAGCCCCAGCCGGAGACCGGCGACCACGCTGTAGTGGTCATCGGGGGCGAGCTGTTCGCCGTTCACCGTCTCGCTGTCCGCCTTGGGCAGGTCGAAGGCGCGCACGAAGGGCGTGATCCCCAGCCGGCCACGCTGGAACCGGATGGCGAGCTGGCCACCCACGCCGCCGGTGCGGGTGAAGGTCTCGGTGCTGCCTCCGGGCATCTCCACGGCCTCCTGTGTCGCCACCGGCATGGCGGCCTCCAGCCGGGTCCGGACCTCCCAGCCGTTGCGCAGCCGGCCCTCGCCCACCAGGCCCACGGGTACGTAGGCGGTCTGTACGGAGCTGGTGTACTCCTCGGCGCCGCCGCCCGTACTGGCGGTGAAGTATTCGTCCAGTCGGGAGGTGAACTCGGCATCGAACTGGCGGTAGCCGAGGCCGGTGTAGAGGCCCGTGCCGCCCTCCAGGCGGGTGCCGAGGAGGGCGCGGAAGCCGGCCTCGGCGGCGGCGTCGCTGGCGCTGCTGCCGTCATCGAGGTCGCGGTCGATACTGCCGCCGTGCAGGTGGCCCGTCAGCCGGCCGAAGACCGCATCGCCGCCGAAGTCCCAGGCGCCGTGCACGCCCGTGAGCGGGCCGCTGCCCTCGGCCACGTCCTGGACGCGGGCGTGGCCGAGGGAGGCGTTGATCTCGCCGGCGGCGAGGGCGTTGCCGAGGGTGAACAGGCCGCCGACGAGGGCGGCGGCCATGAGGGGGATTCGTCGCATCGCTTCCTCCTTGGGCGTCCGTGCCGTGGCGAGTGTAGCACGGCGGTTCGGCGCCGTGGCGCCGGGCTCAGGTGGCGCAGTGTTTCAGGGGGCCCTCGGCGGCCAGGTAGCAGACGGTGTTGCGACCCCGCTCCTTGGCGCGGTAGAGGGCGTTGTCCAGTCGCTTGAGCAGGCTGTCGGCGTCGTCGCCGGCGCCCATGGTGGTCACCCCCAGGCTGATGGTGACGTGGCCGGCATCGGCCACCGGCGTATCGCCCACGGCGCGGCGCAGGCGCTCGGCCAGATCGCGGGCGCCCTCGGCGCTGGTCTCCGGCAGGATGAGGATGAACTCCTCGCCGCCCCAGCGGGCCAGGGTATCGGTCTCCCGGATGTTCGCCGCCACCCGGTCGGTGACCTCGCGCAGGACGCGGTCGCCGGCATCGTGGCCGCGGGTGTCGTTGAACCACTTGAAGTGGTCCATATCGAACATCACCAGTGCCGTCTCCGTGCCGTAGCGCTGGAAGCGGGCCAGGGCATCCTCCAGCTCGGTGTCGAAGCGCAGGCGGTTGCAGGCGCCGGTGAGCCGGTCGGTGGAGGCCTCCCGCTCCAGCTCGGCCTCCAGCCGCTTCTGGCGGGAGATGTCGTGGAAGACGGCGACGTAGTGCTCCACCTGCCCCCACTCGTTGCGCACCGCGGTGATCGACTCCCATTCCGGGTAGATCTGGCCGTTCTTGCGCTGGTTCCAGATCTCCCCCTCCCAGTGGTCGTGGACCCGCAGCTCCCCCCAGAGCCGCTCGTAGAAGGCGCGGTCGTGCTCGCCGGACTGGAGGATGTTGGGGTTCTGCCCCACCACCTCCGCCTCGGTGTAGCCGGTGATCCGGGTGAAGGCGTCGTTGACCCGCTGGATCCGGCCCTGGACGTCGGTGATGAGGATGGCCTGGCCGCTCTCGAAGGCGGCGGCCATGAGCCGCAGCTCGGCGGCGCTGCGCTGGCGCTCGATGGCGTAGCGCACCGTCCGCCCGATGAGCCCGGGGGTGAGATCGGCCTTGGGCAGGAAGTCCTGGGCGCCGAGCTGGATGGCGCGGGTCCCCAGCTCGGCGTCCTCCTGGCCGGTGAGGACGACCACGGCCACCGGCCCGGTCTCCTCCTGGAAGCGGCGCAGGGTCGACAGCCCCTGGCTGTCCGGCAGGCCGAGGTCGAGGAGGACGGCGTCGAAGGCCTGCTGCCGCAGCGCCTGCAGCGCCGCCGCCAGCCGGTCCACCCGGGTGAGTTCCAGGGCGGGCTCCCGGGACTCCTCCAGCAGGTCGGAGACCAGCTCGGCATCCGCCGGGCTGTCCTCGACCAGCAGAACGCGGTAGGCGCGTGCGGCGGCCATCAGGCGGTCCGGGGGGGGTAGCGCACGGCGGTGAGCCAGAACTCGCCCAGCTGGCGGATGAGCTCCAGGAAGGCGTCGAAGTCCACCGGCTTGGTGAGGAAGGCGCTGGCGTGCCGGGTATAGGACTCGACGATGTCCACCTCGGCGGTGGAGGTGGTCAGGATCACCACCGGCAGGGTGTGCAGGTCGGGGTCCGCCTTGATCTCGGCCAGGGTCTCGCGGCCGTCCTTGCGCGGCATGTTGAGGTCCAGCAGCAGCAGATCCGGCGCGGGGGCCTCGGCATGCTCCCCCTCGCGGCGCAGGAAGGC
The DNA here is from genome assembly GCA_046546335.1 of Thiohalospira sp. GTDB lineage: Bacteria > Pseudomonadota > Gammaproteobacteria > Thiohalospirales > Thiohalospiraceae > Thiohalospira. The sequence continues at coordinate 8,563 of JBKGYA010000081.1, forward strand.
CATGGCCTCCACGCCGTCGCGCACGGCGTGGAGGTCGGCGGCGAAGCGGTGGTAGTCGAAGGCCTCGCGGACGAGCTCCACGTCTTCCGGGGAGTCCTCGGCGAGCAGGATGGTAATGGGTCGCATGGGCTTTTGGTTCAATCGGTTCGTTGAACGAGCCTAACACAGCCGTGGAGTCTCTTCAGTGGTCCCCGCGGTTCCGGGATCGGATCCGTTCCCGGATCCGGGGTCAGGCGTCGGGGGCGGGCCGCGCCGGCAGGGTCAGCCGGACGGCGGTTCCCTCCCCCGGCGCCCGGGGCTCGATCCGGACCTCGCCGCCGTGGTTCTCCGCGATGCGCCGGACCAGCGCCAGGCCCACGCCGGTGCCGCCGCCGTCGTCGGGCCCCAGCCGCTCGAACAGGCGCAGCACCCGGTCCCGGTAGGCCGCCTCGACCCCCGGGCCGTTGTCCTCCACGGTGATGACCCACTCCCCCGC
>JBKGYA010000082.1:0-8927 GCA_046546335.1 Thiohalospira sp.
GGGGCCGGCGGCCCCGGTGGAGACCGGCCAGCGCGCCAGCGCCTCGCGGCCCTCCCGCAGGGTCAGGCTCTGGTCCGGCAGGTCCACGTGGAGCCAGGTGGTCATCCCGTCCGATCCGGCCAGTCGCGATAGGGGTAGGTCACCAGGGAGACATTGTAGTAGCGCGGGTCGTCGGAGACCTCCTCCCCCAGCCAGTCGGGGCGCTCGTAGGCCTCGTCCTCGGCGGAGAGCTCCAGCTCCGCGACCACCAGGCCGGCATTGTCCCCGGCGAACTCGTCCACCTCCCAGGTATGGCCGCCCGCCTCGATGTAGTGGCGGGTCTTCTCGATGATGGGCCGCTGGCAGAGCTGGTCGAGCATCTCGTGGGCGTCGGCCTCCGGAATGGGGTACTCGTACTCCAGCCGGGAGATGTTCAGGGTCATGCTCTTGATATTGAGGCTGGCCCCGTTCTCGTCCACCCGGACCCGCACCGAGGCGTTGCCCTCGGCGAGATAGCCCTGGCGCATGGGGACCGAGCGGCTCACCGCCGCCCGCCACCCCGCGTGCCGAACCAGGAACTTGCGCTCAATCTCCGCTGCCATCGCTCTCCGGCTCCTCTCCCAGATCGTCGGCCAGTTCCAGCCAGAGGGCACCATCCTCTTCGGCCTTCGAGCGGCGAACCACCTCCTGCACCCCGGGGAGCTGGTGGCCCAGCCGCACCGCCGCCTCGCTGCGCCCCTCGGGGTAGCGGACCCAGGAGCGCTCATGGTCCACCGACTCGACCTCCTCCCGGCTCACGGCATAGCCACGCTCGGCGAGCCAGTCGGCCCAGCGGCGGGCGCGCTCGGCGGACGAGGCGGTGTGCCGCAGGACCACCCGGCCGTTGGTAACGGTCTCCTCGGCGCCGTGCTCGGCCTCGAACTCCGAGGCCAGCCGGCTCTGCTCCTCGGAGAGCTCATCCAGGGTCGCGCCCTGGCGCACCTGCTCCGTCTCCAGCGCCTCCATTCGCTGCGCCTGCCGCTCCTGCTCCCGGCCCTGCTCCTCCTGGGTCCGCGCCTGTTCATCCAGGCGCCGACCGTGGTGCTCCAGCCGGCCCTCCTGCTGGTCCAGTCGGTCGCGGAGGGATTCCTGGCCATCGACCCCCTCCCGGGCCCCCGGTCGCCAGCTCACACCGAGGTTCAGCGAACGCTCCGGGCGGTGGCGGTCGGCCCCCGGCGTGAAGCCGACGCCGAACTGCCAGGCGAGACCGCCCCCCGCCGGGGCGTAGCGCAGCCCCGGGGTGATCCGGAAGGTACTGCGCTCGGCATTCTTCTCCTGGCCCGCCTCGAACTCCAGGGTGAGGCCGAGGTTACGATACACCGGCTCCTCCACCCCCCACTGCAGGAAGTAGCGGTCCTCGGCGAGATAGCCGCCGGACCGGGCAAAGTCCCGCCGCTCCCAGCCCACACCCACGTGGTAGCTGGAGCCGTTGGCGAGACCGGAATGGGCCAGGGTCGCACCGCCCTCGGTGTCGCCGCTGGCGATCCCCTTCTCCGCAGGGGCCTCCAGGGCGGTCCCCCAGAGCTGGAGCGCAGTGGCAGCGGTATCGTCCCCGCCCAGGCGCAGGCGCAGGTCGGCGCGCAGGTGGCGCATGCCGGTCCGGGCCTCCCCGGAACCCCACTGCTCCTCGTTACGCGCGCGCCAGGGCAGGCTCCAGCCCAGCTGGACCCGCTCGTGGAGCCCGTGCTCGAAGCCCAGCCGGATGTCGGCATCGGTGACGTCATTCCCCGGATAGTGGTAGCGCTCGCCGCTCATGCCGAGGTGGTAGGCCGTCTGCCCCTCCGGCAGCTGGCCGGCCCCGACACCGCCCTGGAGGTTGGTCCAGGGCAGCGGGGTCGGCCCCGCCATCGCCAGGGGCGGTGCCAGGAGGGCGCCGCCCAGAAAAGCCACCAGGGAGCCGGTTGTCACTCTTCTCATTCTCGTTCTCCTTGGATCGTCCGCGGGCCGGGGCGTACCCCCCGAGCGCACCCGGAAGCGATGATCGATTCAGCGCTCGAAGAGCGCCATGGCCTCGGCGTGGGCGGTGTGGGGGAACATGTCCACCACCCCGGCCCGCGCCAGGCGGAAGCCGTATTCGGCGAGGTCCCCCGCATCCCGGGCCAGGGTGGCCGGATTGCAGGAGACGTAGGCGATGCGCGCGGCGCCGCTGGCCGCGGCGTGGTGGACCGCCGCCCGCGCCCCTGCACGGGCCGGGTCCAGGACCACGGCATCATACGCCCCGCCCCACTCCGGCTCGGCGGCCGGGTGGTCCAGGTCATCTACCAGGAAGCGGCACCGCGCCGCCAGCCCGTTGGCCTCGGCATTCTCGCGGGCCCGCGCCACCAGCGACTCCGCCCCCTCGACCCCGGTGACCTCGGCGCCGCGACTGGCCAGGGGCAGGCTGAAGTTGCCCAGGCCGCAGAAGAGGTCCAGCACCCGCTCCCCCGGTTGCGGGTCCAGCAGTTCCACCACGCGCGCCACCAGGTCGCGGTTGATGGCGGCGTTGACCTGGATGAAGTCGGTGGGGGCGAAGGCCAGCTCCAAGCCGAAGGCCGGATGGGCGTAGCGCAGGTCCACACCCCCCTCCGGCCAAAGGGGGTGGGCCGTGGACTCGTCCCCCGGCTGGAGGTGGATCCCCAGCCCCGTCCGCCGCCCGAAATCGGCTAGCGCCTCTGCATCTCCGGGACCCAGCGGGTCCAGGTGGCGGATGACCAGCGTCCCGGCCTCGTCGCCCAGGGCCACCTCCACCTGGGGAACGCGCTCGGCGATGGTCAGGCCGTCGATGGTCCGCGCCAGTTCCGGGATGTGCTCACCGATGCGCGGATCGAGGATATCGCAGCGCCGGGTGTCCACCACGTAGCCGGTGCCCCGCTCGCGGAAGCCCACCAGGACCCCGCCCTTCTGCGGCACCCGCTTGGCCCCAAGGCGGGCGCGGCGGCGGTAGCCCCAGAGCGGCCCGGTGAGCGGCGGTTCCTCCACCTCGGGGGCGACCCCACCGAGGCGTTCCAGCTGGTCCATCAGCCCCTCGGCCTTGAAGCGGACCTGCGCCGCCGGATCCAGGTGCTGCAGGCTGCACCCCCCGCAGACGCCGAAGTGGGGGCAGGGCGCCTCCACCCGGTCGGCCGCCGCCTCCAGGACCGTCTCCACCCGGCCGGCGTCGTGGTTGCGCCGCCGGTCGGTGTAGCGGAAGCGGACCCGCTCGCCGGGGAGCGCGCCATCGATGAAGGTCACCTTGCCGTCGATGCGGGCGATCCCGCGCCCCTCGTGGGAGAGGGCCTCGATGGGGGCCTCCACCGGCTCGGCCGGAAGCCGCTTGCGCCGCGCCATGTCAGCCCCCTCCCCGCCAGGCGTCGAGGAATTCCCGCAGATGGGGGCGGCCGTCCTCGGCCAGCAGCGTCGCCAGCCGCGCCTGCTCCTGCTCGAGCATGTCGCCATCCAGGTAGCCGGTGAAGTGCTGGAAGCCGAGATAGACCAGCCAGGTATTGAGGACGTCGGTCTCGCAGTAGGCGCGGATCCCCTCCACATCCCCCGACTGGAAGGCCGGCCAGACCTTGCTGCCGTCCATGCCCATCTTGCCGGGGAAGCCCATGAGGGTCGCCATCTCGTCCAGGGGGACGTTGGCGCGTGGCTGATAGCCGGCCAGGGCGTCCATGAGGTCGGTATGGCGCCAGTGGAAGCGGCCCAGGTAGTTGTTGTAGCGGTGCTCGTTGTACTGGGCGCCGGTATCCCAGTAGCCCGGCGCCCGGATCCCGTGGAGCAGGCCGCGGTAGTGGAGCACCGGGAGGTCGAAGCCGCTGCCGTTCCAGGAGACCAGGGTCGGGTGGTAGTGGTCGATGCCGCGGAAGAACTGGTCGATCAGGGTCGCCTCGTCGTCCCCCGGCTCCCCCAGGGAGCGGACCTTGAGGGTATCGGCGCCATCGCGCAGGACGATGCTGATGGCCACCACCCGGTGGAGGTGATGGCGCAGGAAATCGGAGCCGCCGGTGGCCTGGCGCCGACGCTGGAAGAGCAGCTCGGCCACCTCGGCGTCGGTGAGTTCGTCCCCCAGCTCCAGCAGCCGCCGGGCGCCGTCCGTATCCGGGACGGTCTCGATGTCGAAGACGAGGGTATTCATCTCAGCCGGGATAGACGCCGGTGGAGAGGTAGCGATCCCCTCGGTCGCAGATGATGGCGACCACCGTCGCCCCGTCCACCTCGCGAGCCTGGCGCAGGGCGGCGGCCACGGCGCCGCCGGAGGAGACGCCGGCGAAGATCCCCTCGCGGGCCGCCAGGGCGCGCATGGTCTCTTCCGCCTCCTGCTGCCCCACCTCCAGGGTCTGGTCCACCCGGGCGGCGTCGAAGATCTTCGGCAGGTACTCCGGCGGCCAGCGCCGGATCCCGGGGATGGAGGCCCCCTCGGCCGGCTGTACGCCGACGATGGAGACGTCCGGCTTCACCTCCTTGAGGTAGCGCGAGGTCCCCATGATGGTCCCCGTGGTCCCCATGGCGCTGACGAAGTGGGTCACCTCCCCACCGGTGTCCCGCCAGATCTCCGGCCCGGTGCCCTCGTAGTGGGCGCGCGGATTGTCGGGGTTGGCGAACTGGTCCAGGACGAAGCCCTCGCCGGCCGCCCGCATGGCCGCGGCGCGGTCGCGGGCGCCCTCCATGCCCTCCTCCCGGCTCACCGAGACGATCTCGGCGCCGTAGGCGCGCATGGCGGCCCGGCGCTCCTCGGACATGTTCTCCGGCATGATGAGGACCATGCGGTAGCCCTTGATGGCGGCGGCCATGGCCAGGGCGATCCCGGTATTGCCGGAGGTCGCCTCCACCAGGGTATTGCCGGGCCGGATCTCGCCGCGCGCCTCCGCCCCCTGGATCATGGCCATCGCCGGCCGGTCCTTGACGGAACCGGCCGGGTTGTTGCCCTCCAGCTTCACCAGTACCGTACTGTTGGAGTCATTGAGTCGCTGGAGGCGGACCAGGGGCGTATTGCCGACGCAGGCTTCGATGGTTGGTAATTGCATGCCGGCATTCTAGCGCCCCGCCCCGGTGCGGCAAAGGCTTGGCCCCCGGGGAATCCACGTGCCTGCCTCGACAAGGACTCGCGGCCGATCCAGTGCGAGGACACCCTGCCTGCCCCCGAGGAGATCAGGATATGGAATCAGGGAAGGAGATGCCCCAACCACTGGACTGGGCCTTGGCCGTGGAACGGGCCGGCGGCAACGCGGCCCTGGCAGCGGACCTCCTGGCGATGCTCCGGGAGGAACTCCCGCAGCGGCTGAGCGCCCTGCAGGCCGCGGCCGAGCGCGGCGACGGGGCGGCCCTGCAGGAGGAGATCCACCGGGTGGTGGGCTCCTGCCGCTACTGCGGTGTCCCGGCACTGGAGCAGGCAGCCGGCCACCTGGACGGCCTCCTGCGCCGGGGCGAGCCGTGGCGGCAGGCGGATCTCGACGCCGTGAACCGGGCCGCCGAGGCGCTGCAGACGGCCTCTCCGCCGGCTTAATCGGTCGCCCCTTTGCTCCCCCGAGGGGCGGGCGTTGGCCGGCCCCCTGAGCAGTCTGAGCGATTACCGCCAACTCTGGAAGAAAGCGCGCCACAGCGGGACTTGAGCGGCCCGCAGGGCGGCCATCGCGGGCCCTCTCTTTTGCATACCCCCATTCCCTACGTTATGATTCTTGAAACTCATTCAAGATGACTGAAGCAGCGTTCATTCATCGTTCTCCCCGCGCCCGTGGCGCGTCGCACATCTTCCACAATGCGGCCATCCGTTGCCGCCGCCAGCGCAAACGGCGGCACCGTCGCGGAGAAGCACGTAGTCTCACGGGGCACCACCCGCCCCGCCGCCGATATTCAGGACCCGCGCCGAGGGCGTGGGTCACCACCACGGAAGCGGGCGTGTGCCCGGTTCCCCGGTTTGTCAGAGCGAAAGGAGCAGAGCATGGAACAGAAGTTCGGAGACAATCCCGTCGAGGTTCGGGACACCGAACACTACAAAGACGAGTACAATGAGGGCTTCGTCGACAAGTGGGACGAACTCATCAATTGGGACTCGCGCGCCGAGAGCGAGGGCAACTTCTTCATCGATGCCCTGCGCCAGCGCGGCGCCAAGAAGGTTCTCGACGTCTCCACCGGCACCGGCTTCAACTCCGTGCGGCTGGTCGAGGCCGGCTTCCAGGTCACCTGCGTCGACGGCAGCGCCGAGATGCTGGCGAAGGCCTTCGACAACGGCTGGGATCGCGGCCACATCCTGCGCGTGGTCCAGGCCGACTGGCGCTGGCTCAACCGCGACATCCACGGCAAGTACGACGCCGTGATCTGCCTGGGCAACTCCCTGACCCACCTGTTCAAGGAGCGCGACCGGCGCAAGGCCCTGGCCGAGTTCTACGCCGCCCTGCGCCACGACGGCGTCCTCATCCTGGACCAGCGCAACTACGACGCGATCCTCGACGAGGGCTTCTCCAGCAAGCACAAGCACTACTACTGCGGCGACACCGTCTCGGCGGAGCCGGAGTACGTGGACGACGGCCTGGCGCGCTTCCGCTACGAGTTCAGCGACAACTCCGTCTACCACCTCAACATGTTCCCGCTGCGCAAGGACTACACGCGCAAGCTCATGCACGAGGTCGGCTTCCAGAAGATCACCACCTACGGCGACTTCGACCCGAACTACAACCCCTCCGACGTCGACTTCTACCTCCACATCGCGGAGAAGTACTACGACGAGAACGAAGAGCCGGAGGAGGACTGAGACGCCATGAGTGATCAGTATTCCGAGGTTACCCAGGTCGCTCGGGACTACTACAACTCCGAGGACGCGGATAACTTCTACTACCTCGTCTGGGGGGGTGAGGACCTCCACATCGGGATCTACCAGACCCCCGACGAGTCCATCGCCGACGCCAGCCAGCGGACCATGGACCACATGGTCCGCCACGTGACCCCGGCCAGCGAGCACCGTATCCTGGATCTCGGTGGCGGCTACGGCGGCTCCGCCCGCTATCTGGCCCGCCACTTCCAGTGCCCGGTGGTGGTGCTCAACCTCTCCGAGAAGGAGAACGAGCGCGGTCGGGAGGCCAACAAGGCGCAGGGGCTGGACCACCTGGTGGAGATCGTCGACGGCGACTTCCAGAACGTCCCCTACGAGGACGAATCCTTCGACGTCGTCTGGTCCCAGGACGCCATCCTCCACTCGGATGACCGCGACAAGGTCATCGCCGAGGCGGCACGCGTCCTGAAGCCGGGTGGCGACCTCATCTTCACCGATCCGATGATGAAGGACGACTGCCCCACGGAGGTGATCCAGCCCATCCTGGACCGGATCCATCTGGCCACCCTGGGCTCCCCGAAGTTCTACCGCGAGGCCGCGGCGCGCCACGGCCTCACGGAGATGGGCTTCGAGGACCTCACCAACCACCTGCCCACCCACTACGGGCGGGTGCGCGAGGAGACCCAGAAGGCCGACCAGTCCGGCATCCTCGAGGGCAAGGTCAGCCGCGAGTACATCGACCGCATGATCCAGGGCCTCGGCCACTGGGTGGACGGCGGCAACAACGGCTACCTCACCTGGGGCATCTTCCACTTCCGCAAGAAGAAGTAGAAGACCGCCGCGAAGGAGGGGCGGGGTTGCGACCCCGCCGCGCAACGGGCCCCGGCGGGCGACTGCCGGGGCCCGTCTGCGTTCCGGCTCCGCAAAGAGGCGGTCGCGCGGCTAGTCGGCGGGGATGGCCAGCCGGTGCAGCCGGCAGGGGAGATCGCCGTTGGCCAGCGGCGTCACCGAGCGGGCCTCGAGTCCCCCGGGAGCCGCCTCGGCCTCGGGCAGCAGGACCGCCGCCTCCCAGCCGGGGATGGCAGTGCGCCAGTGCTCCGCCACCCCCTGCAGCAGACCGCTCAGCCCGCCCTTCACCGGTAGCCGCTCGCCGTAGGGGGGATTGGTCACGACCCGACCCGGCCCGCCCGAACCGGCCGTAATCGTGAGTTCGCGCGCATCCGACTGGCGCCACTCGATGGCGTCGGCGACCCCGGCGGCCTCGGCGTTGGCCCGGGCCGCGGTCAGCGCCTTCGCATCCCGGTCGCTCCCCAGTAGCGGCCCCTCGGCCACCTCCTCCCTTGCCGGTTCCGAACGCACGCGTTCCCAGAGCGCCGGGTCGTGGTCGGCCAGGTGCTCGAAGGCAAAGGCCCGCTCCAGCCCCGGCGGCCACCCCCGGGCGCGGCGCGCCGCCTCGATGAGGATGGTCCCGCCGCCGCAGAAGGGGTCCATCAGCGGCATGCCGGGCTCCCAGCCGGCCAGGGCGAGCATGCCCGCGGCCAGGTTCTCCCGCAGGGGGGCCGTCACGTCGGCCGCCCGCCAGCCGCGCTGGAAGAGCGGCGCCCCGGTGGTGTCCAGATAGGCCGTGCCCTTGCGCCCCTCCAGGAAGAGGTGGATGGAGACCTCCGCCCCGCCGGGGTCGACATCAGGTCGCCGCCCGGCCGCCTCGCGGAAGCGATCGCAGACGGCATCCTTGGCCTTCAGGGTGGCGAAGTTGAGGCTGCGCAGGGGGCTCCTGCGAGCGGTGAGACGGATACGGAAAGTCCGGTCCACGTCGAACCACTCCGGCCAGTCCACCGCCTTCACCGAGCGGTAGAGGCCGTCCCCGTCCCGCGCCTTCACCGCCGCCACGCGGCGCAGGATCCGGCCGGCCAGGCGGCTGAACCGGTTGGCGCGATAGAGGCCCGAACGATCGGTGACGAAGGCGACCCCGCCGGCGGCCGGCCGAGTCTCGGGCGCCCCCAGGAGCTCCAGCTCGGCGGCCAGCACCGACTCCAGCCCGCGGGGGCAGGTAGCAAAGGCATCGATATCCATCAACCCATTGTACCGCCTCGGTGCCAGCCGTGCCGGCCTCTTCGCATACGCCGGGGTCGGGCGGTGCAGGTCCCTGCTGCCAGGTACGCCGTGAAGACATCCCTGTCGGCTC
>JBKGYA010000083.1:0-8830 GCA_046546335.1 Thiohalospira sp.
CCTCCTGTTCCTGAACCGGCGCCGTAGCGCCGGCCGGGCGCTTACGCCCGGTTGCCGTCCCGGCGGGGGCCACCCTGGCGCTGGCGGGGGCCACCGCCGTTGCCACGGCCCTGACCGCCGCCGCCATTACCGCGACCGTTACCGCCGCGACCACCGCCGCCGCCGTTACCGCGGCCCTTGGCGCGACGCGGGGCCGGGGCCTTCTCGGTGGGCTCGAAGCCGGTCACCGTCTCGGCGGGGATGCGGTCGCCCAGCAGGCGCTCGATGGCGTGGAACTGCTCGTGCTGGTCGGCGCAGACCAGGGAGATGGCGGTCCCCTCGGAGCCGCCGCGGCCGGTGCGGCCGATGCGGTGGACGTAGTCCTCGGCGTTGTCCGGCAGGTCGAAGTTCACGACGTGGGGCAGCTCGTCGATGTCGATGCCGCGGGCGGCCACGTCGGTGGCCACGAGGCACCGGATCCGCCGCTTGCGGAACCGGTCCAGCGCCTTGTTGCGCTGGCCCTGGCTCTTGTCGCCGTGGATGGCGGTGGAGGCGATGCCGTCCTTCTCCAGCTGCTCGGCCAGGCGGTCGGCGCCGCGCTTGGTGCGGGCGAAGACCAGGACCTGCTCCATGTCGTGCTCACCGAAGAGGTGGGAGAGCAGGGCCCGACGCTGACCGGAGTCCACGTGGTAGGCGTTCTGGGTCACGGAGGCGGCCGCCGGGGTCGAGCGGGCGATGTCGATCTCGGCCGGGTTGTTCAGCAGGCTGTTGGCCAGCTTGCGGATCTTGCCGGCGAAGGTCGCCGAGAAGAGCAGGGTCTGGCGCTGCTCGGGGAGCTTGGCGATGACGCGCTGGATGGCGGGCAGGAAGCCCATGTCCAGCATGCGGTCGGCCTCGTCCAGGACCAGGGTCTCCACGCCGCCGAGGTCGACGGTGCCGCGCTGGAGGTGGTCCTCCAGCCGGCCCGGGGTGGCGACGACGATGTCGACGCCGTCGCGCAGGGCCTTCATCTGCGGGCCCATGGCGGCGCCACCGGCGATCTCCACGGAGCGCAGCTTCAGGTGGCGGCCGTAGGTGCGCACACTATCGGCCACCTGCGCGGCCAGCTCGCGGGTCGGGACCAGCACCAGGGCGCGCGGGCGGCGGTTGCTCTGGGAATCGGCCAGGCGCTGCAGCAGCGGCAGGGTGAAGGCGGCGGTCTTGCCGGTGCCGGTCTCGGCGCTGGCGAGGATGTCACGACCCTCCAGGGCCTGCGGGATCGCCTGCTCCTGGATGGGGGTGGGCTCGGTATAGCCCTGATCGGAAATAGCGCGCTGGATGGCGTCGCTGAAAGCGAAATCGGAAAAATTCATGGATACTCCACGTTACTGTCATCTGCCAGGAGGCCTCACCCCGCAAGGGGAGGCCAAGGAATTCGGGTTCGGGAAGTCCTGGCAGAAGACCATCCGCGACCGGTTTGCAGGTACCGGAGACGCGGACAAACGCGGCAGGTACGGCGACCGCCCGGTGGGATGAAAACGGGGGCGATCCTCGACAAACGCCGCTACTATACCACAGTAGTGGCGGTCCGGCGAATGCGCTGCCGGCTGGGCGGGAGCCGGCCTACTGCTCCCGGTAGATCTCCGCCCCCATCTCCCGGAATTCCACCGCCTTCTCCTCCATGCCCTGCTTGAGCGCCTCGTTGGCGTCGATGCCCTGGGCCTCGGCGTACTCGCGCACGTCCTGGGTGATCTTCATGGAGCAGAAGTTGGGCCCGCACATGGAGCAGAAGTGGGCGACCTTGTGGCCCTCCTTGGGCAGGGTGGCGTCGTGGAACTCCCGGGCCTTTTCCGGATCGAGCCCCAGGTTGAACTGGTCCTCCCAGCGGAACTCGAAGCGCGCCTTGGACAGGGCGTTGTCCCGGATCTGGGCGCCGGGGTGGCCCTTGGCCAGGTCCGAGGCGTGGGCCGAGATCTTGTAGGTGATGATGCCGTCGCGCACGTCCTGCTTGTCCGGCAGCCCCAGGTGCTCCTTGGGGGTGACGTAGCAGAGCATGGCGGTGCCGTACCAGCCGATGTTGGCCGCGCCGATGCCGGAGGTGATGTGGTCGTAGCCCGGGGCGATGTCGGTGACCAGCGGCCCCAGGGTGTAGAAGGGGGCCTCGAAGCAGTCGGCCAGCTCCTTGTCCACGTTCTCCTTGACCATGTGCAGCGGCACGTGGCCGGGGCCCTCGATCATGGTCTGGATGTCGTACTCCCAGGCGATCTTGGTCAGCTCGCCCAGGGTCTGGAGCTCGGCGAACTGGGCGGCGTCGTTGGCGTCGGCGATGGAGCCGGGGCGCAGGCCGTCGCCCAGGGAGAAGGAGACGTCGTAGGCCGCCATGATCTCGCAGATCTCGCGGAAGTGGGTGTAGAGGAAGTTCTCCTGGTGATGGGCCAGGCACCACTTGGCCAGGATGGAGCCGCCCCGGGAGACGATCCCGGTCATCCGCTCGGCGGTCATGGGGACGTAGCGCAGCAGCACCCCGGCGTGGATGGTGAAGTAGTCCACGCCCTGCTCCGCCTGCTCGATGAGGGTGTCCCGGAAGAGCTCCCAGGTCAGGTCCTCCGGCTTGCCGTCCACCTTCTCCAGGGCCTGGTAGATGGGCACGGTGCCGATGGGCATGGGGGCGTTGCGCAGGATCCACTCCCGGGTCTCGTGGATGTTCTTGCCGGTGGAGAGATCCATGAGGGTGTCGCCGCCCCAGCGCGCCGACCACGCCATCTTCTCCACCTCCTCGGCCACCGAGGAGGTCACCGCGGAGTTGCCGATGTTGGTGTTCACCTTGGTGCGGAAGTTGCGGCCGATGATCATCGGCTCCAGCTCCGGGTGGTTGATGTTGGCCGGGATGATGGCGCGGCCGGCGGCCACCTCGTCGCAGACGAACTCCGGCGTTACCTCCTCGGGCAGGTTGGCGCCGAAGCCCTGGCCGGGGTGGCGCTTGAGGATGTCGGCGTAGCGCGGGTCGGCGCGCAGCTCGGCCAGGCGGGCGTTCTCCCGGATGGCGATGTACTCCATCTCCGGGGTCACGATGCCCTGCCGGGCGTAGTGCATCTGGGTGACGGTGCGGCCGGCCTTCGCCCGGCGCGGGGTGCGCAGGTGGTCGAAGCGCAGATCCGCCAGCGCCGGGTCGTCGCGCCGGGCGCGGCCGTATTCCGAGGTGAGGTCGGGGAGCTCCTCGGTGTCCCCGCGCTCGGCGATCCAGCCCTCGCGCAGGCCGGCGAGGCCGCGGGTGAGGTCGATGGCCGCCTCCGGGTCGGTATAGGGGCCGGAGGTGTCGTAGACCGGCAGCGGCGGATTGGGCTGCAGGCCGCTGCTGGTCTGCGTCGGCGACTGCTCCACCTCGCGCATGCCCACCCGGATGTCGGGGCGGGAGCCGGTGACCCACACCTTGCGGGAGCCGGGGAGGGGGCGGGTCACGTCCTCGGAGAGCTGACGGGTGGCGTCAACGACGGATTCGGCGGTGGTCTTCGGGATACTCATGGCGACTCCAGGTCGGTTGTACACGGAGCGCCGGGGGAGAGGTCGAACTGAAGAAGGCACGCCCCGCCGCGGCGGGGCCAGCTTCCCTCCGCCGGTCGAGGCCGCACGGCGGCCCCTTCCGGGTCAGGTTCCAAGGGTCTCTCTCAGCCCCGCCCTCGGCGAGGCACCCCCAGCTGTTGGTCTCCGGAGGGTAGCACAGGAGCGCGGGCTGGAAACCCCGAGCGGGCCCCGGCTACTTGCCCGAATGCCGGAAAAACAGTACCGTTGCGCCCGTTCTTCCACCCTTTACCCGTGCGAGGGGCTCGCGATGTCCGAACTCAATCTCGTCCAGGCCCGCCACAACATGGTGGAGCAGCAGATCCGTCCCTGGGAGGTCCTGGACCCGGACGTGCTCGACCTCATGGAGCAGATGCCGCGGGACGAGTTCGTGCCGGAGGCCTACCGCAACCTGGCCTACAGCGACCTCCAGATCCCGCTGGGGCGCGACCAGGTGATGATGGCGCCCAAGGTGGAGGCGCGCATCCTCCAGTCCATGGACATCCAGCCTCACGACCGGGTCCTGGAGGTGGGTACCGGCAGTGGCTGGTTCACCGCCCTGCTGGCCAGCCGCGCGGCCCACGTCCACTCGGTGGAGTACATCCCCGAGTTCAAGGTCGAGGCCGCCCGCCGGCTGGCCGACCACGACGTCCACAACGTCACCCTGGAGGTGGGCGACGCCGCTACCGGCTGGCCGCGCCACGCCCCCTACGACGTCATCGTGGTCACCGGCTCCCTGCCCATCGTGCCCGACGGGTTCCGGGAGGAGCTCACCGAGGGTGGGCGGCTGTTCGTCATCGAGGGCGAGGACCCGGTCATGGAGGCGGAGGTCATCACCCGGCTGGACGGGGAGAACTACCTCACCGAGCGGCTCTTCGAGACCAGCCTGCCGGCGCTGATCAACGCGCCGGAGCCCGACCGCTTCCAGTTCTGAGGGGCCCCATGCGCCAGGTCGACCCGGCCGAGTTCAAGTCCTGGCGGGACGCCGGCGAGGCCCCGCGCATCCTGGATGTGCGCGAGCCCTGGGAGTACGAGGTCGCCCACCTGCCCGATTCCATGCTCATCCCCCTGGGCGAGCTGCCAGCCCGGGCGGTCGATGAGCTCGATCCGGACCAGCCCCTGGTGGTCCTCTGCCACCACGGGGTGCGCAGCCTCCAGGCCGCCTACTTCCTGGAGCACCAGGGCTTCGCTGACGTGATCAACCTCACCGGCGGGATCGATCGGTGGTCGCAGACCGTCGACCCCGCCACCCCGCGCTACTAGGCCGGAGGGTTCGCCATGACCGCCGAACTCTGCAACGCCGCCACCAGCCGCCTCGTCTTCGTCGACATCCAGGCGCGCCTGGCCGCCGCCATGGCCGAGACCGAGCGCCGGCGCGTGCTCGACCACGCCGGTGCCCTGGCCCGGGCCGCCGCGGAGCTGTCGATCCCCCGCCTGGTCACCCGCCAGTACCCGCGCGGCCTGGGCGAGACGGAGCCGGAGCTGGCCAAGCTGCTGCCCGACGCCCCCACCGTGGACAAGACCGGCTTCTCCTGCTGCCGGGCCGACGGCTTCGAGGCCGCCCTGGGGGATTCGGAGCAGATCATCCTCGCCGGCATGGAGACCCACGTCTGCGTCACCCAGACCGCCCTGGAGCTGGCCGCCAGCGGCCGGACGGTCTTCGTCGCCGCCGACGCCGTCTGCTCCCGGGACCCGGCCGACCACGAGCGCGCCCTCACGCGACTGGCCCACGCCGGCGTGGGGGTGACGGTGACCGAGTCCATCCTCTTCGAGTGGCTGCGTGACGCCAGCCATGACCGCTTCAAGGCCGTCACGGCCCTGCTGCCGCGATGAGCGCCGAGGACCGCAAGAAACGCCGCAAGCAGCGGCGCAAGGAGCGCAACCGCCGCCGCGCCGAGAGCCACCCGGCCCATCCGCGCTTCTGGCCCACCTGGGTGGGGCTGGGGCTGCTGCGGGTGATGGCGCTGGTCCCCATCCCGGTTCTCGGCGCCGTCGCCGACGGCCTGGGGACCCTGGGCTGGGCGCTCATGCCGGGGCGGCGCCACATCGTTCGCGTGAACCTCGCCACCGCCTTCCCCGAGAAGCCGGAGGCGGAGCGCCGCCGCCTGGAGCGCGGCGCCTTCCGCGCCGGCCTGCGCGGCGGCGTGGAGGGGGCGCTCTCCTGGTGGGCCTCGGAGCGCCGCCTGGCGCGGCGCTACACCATCGAGGGGCTGGAGCACCTGGAGGCCGCCCGGGAGCAGGGCAAGGGGATCATCCTGCTGGGCGGCCACTACACCACCCTGGAGATCAGCGGCCGCCTCCTGCGCCGCCACGTCCCCGACCTCTATCCCACCTACAAGGCGGCGACCAACCCCGTCTTCGACCGGGTCATGGTCAACCAGCGCAAGAAGCTCTTCGCCGGCCTGCCGGAGAGCCGCGACATGCGCGCCATGCTGCGCGCCCTCAAGCGCGGCGGCGTGGTCTGGTACGCCCCGGACCAGGACTTCGGCCGCAAGCGCTCGGTCTTCGCCCCCTTCATGGGGACGCAGGCGGCGACCGTGCCGATGACCGGCCGGATCGCGAAGACCTCCGGCGCCCCGGTGGTCCCCCTCTACTCCGAGCGCCGCCCGGGCAACCGCTGGCACCTGCGCCTGGCCCCGGCGCTGGAGGACTTCCCCTCCGGCGACGACGTCGAGGATGCCCGGCGCATCAACGCCGCCATCGAGGAAGAGGTCCGCCGCACCCCGGACCAGTACCTCTGGCTCCACGCCCGCTACCGCACCCGCCCCGAGGGCGAGCCCCCCATCTACTGAGCATCGACCCGGCGCCCAATCCACCTCCCCACCCCAATGGGGTCAAGTCTTGCAACTCGTTTCCACGGTCGCCGGCAGGATGCGCATCCAAGATGCAAGACTTGACCCCATTTGTTGACCCCATTTGTTGACCCCATTGGGGGGCAAAAAAATCGCGCGACCCGAGGGCCGCGCGAAACCACCAAAGGAGGATGGAGGAGTCGAGGTCCGAATGTGTCGGACCTCGATAATGATTCTCTAATATAGGACCGCCCCTGTCAAGACTGAGTCTGAATCGCATGCGAGGCCTCCCGGTGGACCGCCTCGCGCAGGCGGTTCATGCGGCCGTGGAAGAAGTGGTCGGCGTCGGCCATCCAGCGGTAGTGGGGTTTGCCGGGGAGCGCGGCGGCCCACTCGGAGACCGCCGGGGGCGAGACCACCTCGTCCCGGCCACCCTGGATCACGGTGAGCGGGGCGGTCGGGTCGGCTACCGAGGTGAAGTCGAAGAGGTCCACCGGCGGGGCCACCACCAGCAGCCGCGCCGGCTCCAGCTCGGCCTGGGCGCGCATGACCACGTAGGCCCCGAAGGAGAAGCCGGCCAGCCACAGGGGGGCGCCGGGCAGGCGGGCCCGGGCCCAGCCGGCGACGGCGGCCAGGTCGGTGGCCTCCCCCCGGCCGCCGTCGTAGCGGCCGGCGCTCTTGCCCACGCCGCGGAAGTTGAACCGCACGGCCACCACGCCGGCATCCGCCAGGGCGGTGGCGATCATGTGGGTGACCTTGTTCTGCATGGTCCCGGCGTAGCGCGGGTGGGGGTGGCAGACGACGGCCACCGGCGCACCCGGGAGGGGATCGGCGGGGGCGTCCACCAGCGCCTCCAGCGGCCCCGCCGGCCCCTCCAGCATCAGCCGCGGGCCGAAGGCCGGCGCCTCTTCCAGCCCGTCGTAGCGGTGGAAGGCGTGCAGGTGGGCGCGCCCGATGTCGTCGGTCATGGGTCGAGCTTGAGGCGTTCCACGGGGACACCGCCGACCAGGTGCTCATCGACGATGGCGTCGATGTCCTCCTGGTCGACGTAGGTGTACCAGACCCCCTCGGGATAGACCACGGCCACCGGCCCCTCGCTGCAGCGGCCGAGGCAGCCGGCGATGTTCACCCGCACGCCGTCGGGGCCGTGGATGCCCTGCTCCCGGCAGCGCTCCTTGGCGTGGGCGCGCATGGCCTCGGCATCGGCGTTGGCGCAGCACTGCTTGCCGTCTTCGCGGCGGTTGGTACAGAAGAAGAGGTGGTGGCGGTAGTAGCTCATGATTACAGGGAGTAGACCAGGTTGACGGAGGTGATGGTATCGGTCTCCTCGGTATACGGCGGGACGTCGGTATTCTGCCGGATCTCGTGGGAGAGTCTCATGGAGAGACTCTCGACCACGCGGGCGGAGAGGCCGGTGATGGAGCGGGTATAGGTCCCGCCGTCCACCTCCAGCAGCAGGGTCTGGCTGAAGCGGGCGGTCTCGGAGAGCTGCCAGCGGAAGTCCCCGGCCAGCCGCCCCAGGCCCTGCTGGTCGGATTCGCCGTCGGTGATCCGCTCCTGGCGGGCGCCGCCGCCGATCTCCGCATCCAGGCGGAAGCGGTCGCTGTCGAGGATCTTGCGACCGTAGCCCACCGCCTCGGAGGCGCGGTAGTCGTAGCCGCTGAAGCGGTCGTCCTCGTAGCGCAGGGCGAGGAAGACGTAGTCCCGCGGGCGGAACTTGTAGTCGGACTTGGCGGCGGCGGTATAGCGCTCGGCGGTGGTCACGCCCTCCTCCCGGGCGCGCAGGGCACCGATCTCGCCGCGGTGGCGCCAGTAGTCGCGCTCGTGGACCACTCTTGCGCTGCCGTTGCTGGTGTTGGTGTTGGTGTTGCCGCTGGTATCCACCACCCCCAGCTCGACCTCCGCCGACCAGGTGGGCTCCTCCACGGGTTCCATGGGGTCGGTATCCTGAGCGCCCTGGAAGACGTCGTCCTGGGCGGCCGCGGTGCCGCACGTCAGGCCGAGGGCCAGTACGAAAACGAGACGATGCTTCATGGGGCCTCCGGGGTCGCGGATGCTCGGGTGTGCTACCGTGGATGGTCGCATAGCGTACTATGAACCGGCGGCCCCTTCCCAATACTCCGTGCCCGAGGAACGACCCGACGCGATGGCCCATCTCCCCCTGGACGAAGCTGCCCGCACCGAGTTCCCCCTGGTGGCGGCGGACCGGTGCGTGAAGTGCGGCCTCTGCCTGCCCCACTGCCCCACCTACCGGCTTACCGGGAGCGAGGCGGAGTCGCCGCGCGGGCGGATCGCCCTGTTCCAGGGGCTGGCGGAGGGGCAGCTGGATCTCACCGAGCGCGGCCGCTCCCATCTGGACCACTGCCTGGCCTGCCGCGCCTGCGAGCGGGTTTGTCCGGCGGATGTCCCCTATGGCCGGATCATCGACGCCGGCCGCCGGATGACCGCCCCGGCTGAGCCACCCCACACCCGCCGGCTGGGTCGCCTCGGCCGTGACGCCCTGCTGGCCCATCCGCGCCGGC
>JBKGYA010000084.1:0-8803 GCA_046546335.1 Thiohalospira sp.
GCTAATGTGACTTTTTCTGATGAAATATTAAGCGAGATCTGGACCCCGGAGCTGGACGCCGAACAGCCCGGCCGGGACTGGATTCTCACCCGGATCCTCTGGCTCTGCGGCCTGGAGCCGGGGCGCAATCGCGGCGGTGAGGTGGACAGCTTCCGCCGCTACATCTACATCCACGGGACCCCGGAGGACCAGCCCATGGGCGAGCCGCGCTCCCACGGCTGCATCCGCATGCGCAATCCCGACGTCATCGAACTCTTCGACCGGGTCCCGGCCGGGACCCGTGTCCATATCACCGGCCCCGGCGAAGCCGCGCCGGTGGCCCCCGCTCCGGGAGAGGGCTAGCCATGTCCCTGGGACCGGTCATGGTCGACATCGCCGGCACGGAGCTGGACGCTACCGAGCGCGAGCGCCTGGCGCACCCGCGGGTGGGCGGTGTCATCCTCTTCGCCCGCAACTTCGTAGACCCCGACCAGCTCGCCGCCCTGGTGGCCGAGATCCACGCGGTGCGCGACCCCCACCTCCTGGTGGCGGTGGACCAGGAGGGGGGCCGGGTCCAGCGCTTCCGGGACGGCTTCACCCTGCTGCCCGCCCCCCGGCGCTACGGCGAACTCTTCGATCGGGACCCCGAGCGGGCCCGCCAGCTCGCCTACGACGGTGCCTGGGTCATGGCGCGGGAGCTGCGCAGTGTCGGGGTGGATTTCAGCTTCGCGCCCGTCCTGGACCTGGATCACGGGGTCAGCGGCGTCATCGGCGATCGCGCCCTGCACGCCGACCCGGCGGTGGTGGAGGAGCTGGGCCTTACCTTCGTCCACGGCATGCGGGCCGCCGGCATGGCCGCCGTGGGCAAGCACTACCCCGGCCACGGCGGCATCGCCGCCGACTCCCACCACGAGGTCCCCGAGGATCCGCGTCCCCTGGAGGCGCTCCGCGACCGTGACCTGCGCCCCTTCATCCACCTCGCCGGCAACGGCCTGGCCGCGGTGATGCCGGCGCACGTGATCTATCCCGAGGTGGACTGCCTGCCCGCCGGCTTCTCCCGCTTCTGGCTGCAGACGATGCTTCGGGAGTGGCTGGGTTTCCAGGGGCTGATCTTCAGCGATGACCTCGCCATGGCCGGTGCCGCCGTGGCCGGGAGGCCCCTGGAGCGGGCGCGGGCGGCGCGGGCGGCCGGCTGCGACGTCATCCTCCACTGCAACGACACCGCCGGAGCCGACGCCATCCTGGAGGGCCTGGAGTCGGCCGACGACCCGCTGGCCCACGTGCGCCTGGCCCGCATGCACGGCCGGCGCGGGGTGGAGCGGGGCGAGCTGGCCCGGGATCCCGACTGGCGCTCGGCCGTCCAGCGCCTTGCTGCTCTGGCGGAGGACCCCACCGGTGATCTGGCCCTGGAGGGGGGAGGCCCGGCGTGATCGAGGGCCGGCGGATCGGGCTGGCGCTGGGCACCGGGGCGGCCCGGGGCTGGGCCCATATCGGTGTCCTGCGCGCCCTGGCCGAGCGGGGGATCCGGCCCGACGTCGTCTGCGGGACCTCCATCGGCGCCCTGGTGGGCGCCTCCTGGGCCGCCGACGACATGGACCGTCTGGAGGAGTGGCTGCGCGGCCTCACCTGGCGCGATGTCCTGGGCTACATGGACTTCACCCTGGGCAACGGCCTCATCCAGGGGCGGCGGCTGTTCGAGTTCTTCCACGAGCGCTTCGAGGACCAGCCCGTGGATCGGCTGGCCGTGCCCTGGGGGGCGGTGGCCACCGATCTCCACACCGGCATGGAGGTCTGGCTGGGGCAGGGGGAGCCAAGCACCCTGGATGCGGTGCGCGCCTCCGTCTCCCTGCCGGGGCTCTTTACGCCGGTGAAGCACGGCGATCGCTGGCTGGTGGACGGCGGCTTGGTGAACCCGGTGCCCATCTCCCTCTGCCGCGCCCTGGGGGCGGAGACGGTCATCGCGGTGGATATCTCCTCCTTCCGGCTTACCGGGCCGCCCGCCCGTCGTCGCGTGGCGGCGGGCGAGGCGCCGCGGCTCACCGAGAGCCAGGGCTGGCTGGCCGGGGCCCGCGCCTGGACCGACCGGCTCCTGGACGGGGTCGGCCTGGGCGGCGACGACGGCGAGGAGGAGGTTCCCTCGCTGTTCGAGGTGCTCTCCCACAGCATCAACATCATGCAGGCGCGCATCGCGCGCAGCCGGATGGCCGGGGATCCCCCGGACGTGCTGGTCAATCCGCGCATGGAGCACGTGGCACTGATGGACTTCCATCGGGCGGGCGAGGCCATCGAGGAGGGGCGGGCGGCGGTGCGCCGGGCCGAACCCGCGCTGGAGGACGCCGGGCTCCTCCAGTCTCCGGCCGAGCCGCCCCCGAGCGCGTGACGGGGGACCCTGAATCCCCACGGTCAGAAAGCTGACAGCGCGCCAATGGACCCCTATAATGCCGGCTCTGCTTTCATCAACCGGCTGAGGAGACCCGAAATGGCCGACAAGCTCATGATCGTCATGGTGAACACCGACCCCAGCAACCCCTCGGAGCTGGGCGCCCCCTTCTTTCAGGCCACCGTCGCGGCGGCCATGGAGTATGACGTCGAGATCGTCATGACCGGCCGTGCCGGTGAGCTCGCCAAGAAGGGCGTCGCCGAGAAGCTCTTCGTCCAGGAGGGCAGCCCCAAGTCGGTCTACGACTTCATCAAGGATGCCGTCGAGGCTGGCGTGGGCCTGAAGGTCTGCACCCCGACCCTGGACCTCTGGGGCGACGACCTCATCGACGAGGTCGAGGAGACCGTGGGTGGCGCCTACGTCATCAGCGAGGCAATGGACGACGACACCGTCACCTTCACCTACTAGGAGGTCGAGGTTATCCCGGCCATGGCGGCGACACCCGATGAGGTGAAGGCGGCCCTCGCCGACGCGGAGCGGATCCACTCCGCCGCGGCGGTGGAGGAGGCGCTGGACCGCATGGCCGACGACCTCACGCGCCACTACCGGGACCGTGATCCGGTGGTGGTATGCGTCATGACCGGCGGTCTCATCCCCGCCGGCCATCTCCTTACCCGTCTCGAATTCCCCCTGCAGCTCGACTACGTCCATGCGACCCGGTACCAGGGCAGTACCGAGGGCGGCGATCTCCAGTGGATGGCCGGTCCCAATCTCTCCCTGGCGGGCCGCGACGTCATCCTGGTGGACGATATCCTGGATGGCGGCTGGACCCTGGCCACCATCCAGGACCATCTGCTGGCGCAGGGGGCCGCCTCGGTGGCCTCGCTGGTGCTCGTCTCCAAGCGGGTATCGCGCGAGGTGGAGATCGAGGCCGATTATGTCGGTCTCGAGGTCGATGACCGCTACGTCTTCGGCTTCGGGATGGACTACGAGGAATACCACCGCAATCTCCGCGGCATCTACGCCCTCTGAGGCGGTGGGTGCGGCCGGGCAGGAGGAACCCTTGGCGGACCTGGCGATCATCGGCGGGACCGGGCTGACCACCCTGGAAGGGCTGGCCATCACCGGCCGCGAGGTGGTGAATACCCCCTACGGCGAGGCCTCCGGGCCGGTGGTCCACGGCGAGCTGGACGGGCGCGAGGTCCTGTTCCTGCCGCGCCACGGCCCGGGGCACACCATCCCGCCCCATCGCATCAACTACCGGGCCAACCTCTGGGCCCTCAACGCGGTGGGCGCCGAGAAGGTCATCGCCGTCAATGCCGTGGGCGGGATCGCCGAGCCCATGTGGCCCGGGCGGCTGGCCATCCCCGACCAGATCATCGACTACACCCGCGGCCGGGTGAATACCTTCTTCGACCAGGGCAATGGCGAGGTCGTCCACATCGACTTCACCGACCCCTACTGCGAGGAGCTGCGGCAGGTCATGCTCCGGGCCGGCGAGGCCGCCGGGCTCGATCTGGCCGGGGAGGGGACCTACGCCGCCACCCAGGGCCCGCGCCTGGAGAGCCGGGCGGAGGTGGAGGCCCTGGAGAGGGACGGCTGCCACCTGGTGGGCATGACCGGGATGCCGGAGGCGGCCCTGGCCCGGGAGCTTGAGCTCTGCTACGCCTCCTGCTGCGTGGTGGCGAACCGCGCAGCGGGCAAGGGGGAGTCGGTGATCACCATGGACGAGATCCGCCACTACCTGCACGCCGGCATGGAGGACGTCCGCCGCCTCCTGGGCCAGGTGGCGGGCTTCCTCTAGGCGGAAGGCGGCGGCCTACCGCCGAATGATTCCGCCCCCGTCGGTGGGCTCGGCACCGTCCCCGGCAGCCGGGTCGGTGTCCGAATCCTTTGCCTCCTCGCGCTCCCCGTCGTCACGCGGATTCACCAGGACCAGAATCCCGAAGCGGGGGTGGTCGATGTAGTGGATCTCGCCGCTGCGCATGCGCCGGCTGGTCTGCAGCCGGAAGCCCGCCGGGAGCTGGCGCTCTGCCCCTGGCGGAACGAGGAGGCCCGGGCGGCGGTAGGTCCGGGTGCGCGGATCCGGGGAGGGATCGCGGTAGAGCAGGTCCACCTCGGCGTGGAGATAGCGCGAGACCACCAGGCGCAGGGTGCCGTCGATGACGGGGGCCGGCGGGCCCACCGGTGATGGTTCCGGTACGGTTGACGGGTCGTCTACCGGGATCTCGGCGACCGCATCCCCTTCCTCCGGTTTCCAGGGTGGCGTTGCCGGGACCGCCGGCTCGATGACGACGCCGTCCTCGGCGTCCTGATCGTACCAGAACAGGCCGCCGTGGAGGTGGACGGGCACCGCCGCCTTCCGGGGGAGTTCCGGCTGGCGCCAGGCGGTGTGGAGCAGCGGGCGGTACGCATCGGACTCGGCCAGCCGCTTCCAGGTGCGCTTGAGCCGGTAGGCGCTGGGCGGCAGGCGGCGGAAGGGGGTCCGCCCCATATCCGGACTGGCGGGCTCCAGGAGCTCCGACTCCGAGAGCTCTTCCGGGTCCTCGTCGTCCTCCGGCGCCGGGCGCAGGGTCAGGGCCTCGGCGAGCGCCGGCAGGCCCGGCTCCAGCGGCCAGGCCTCGGCGCCCGGCTCCCCGGTGTGGGCGAAGACCAGCACCTCGACGTCGTACCAGGTGAGATCCTCGTCCGGGCCGATCCAGTCGCCCTCGTCCTCCTCGGCGGCTGCCGGGGCCAGCAGGGTGGCCCCCAGGGCGAGGGGGGCGATCAGTTCAAGGAGTCGGGGCATCAGGCGGCCTCCCGGCCTGTGAGTCGGGCCAGGACATCGTCCACGAAGGCGAGCCGCGCGTCCAGATCGGGGAGGTCGGCGACCAGCTTGAGCTTGTCCTGGCCGTCCAGCTGGTAGGTCTGTGGCTCCTTCTGGATGAGCTCGATGATGCGGCCGGCGTCCACCGCCGGCTCGGCGTCGAAGATCAGCCGCCCGCCCCTGTCTCCCAGTTCGATCTTGCGGATCCCCAGGGCGGCAGCGCGGAGCTTCAGGCCGGTGATGCGGAAGAGGTTGCTTACCGGATCGGGCAGCAGCCCGAAGCGATCGATCATCTCCACCTGCAGCTCGCGCAGCCCGTCCTCGTCCGCGGCGCTGGCGATGCGCTTGTAGAGCGTCAGCCGGGTGTGGACGTCGGGGATGTATTCCTCGGGGATGAGGGCCGGGACCTGGAGGTCGACCTCCGGCCCGTGGTCCAGGGGGGCCTCCAGGTCCGGCTCCCTGCCCGATTTCAGCGCGCTTACCGCCCGCTCGAGCATGTCGGCGTAGAGGGTGAAGCCCACCTCCTGCATCTGGCCGCTCTGCTCGTCGCCCAGGATCTCGCCGGCGCCCCGGATCTCCAGGTCGTGGCTGGCCAGGGTGAAGCCGGTGCCCAGATCCTCGATGGACTCCAGCGCCTCCAGTCGCTTGATGGCGTCGGCGGTCATGGCCCCCCGCGGCGGGATGAGCAGGTAGGCGTAGGCGCGGTGGTGGCTGCGGCCCACCCGGCCCCGGAGCTGGTAGAGCTGGGCCAGGCCGAAGTGGTCGGCGCGGTGGATGAGGATGGTGTTGGCCGAGGGGACGTCGATACCGGTCTCGATGATGGTGGAGCAGACCAGGACATTGAAGCGCTGGTGGTAGAAGTCGGACATCACCCGCTCCAGCTCCAGCTCCCGCATCTGGCCGTGGGCCACCCGGACCGAGGCCTCGGGCACCAGCTCTGCCACCTGGCGGGCGGCGCGGTCGATGGTCTCCACCTGGTTGTGGACGAAGTAGACCTGGCCGCCGCGGCGGATCTCGCGCAGGACGGCCTCCTGGATGAGGGCATCCTCCCACTCGGAGACGAAGGTCTTCACCGGCAGCCGCCGCGCCGGCGGCGTGGCGATGACCGAGAGGTCGCGCATGCCGGAGAAGGCGAGGTTCAGGGTCCGCGGGATGGGGGTGGCGGTGAGGGTCAGCATGTCCACCTCCGAGCGCAGCGCCTTGAACCGCTCCTTCTGGCGGACGCCGAAGCGGTGCTCCTCGTCGATGATGACCAGCCCCAGGTCGTGGTAGCGGATACTGCCCTGGATGAGCTTGTGGGTACCGATGACGATGTCCACCTTGCCCTTAGCCAGCTCCTCCGCGATGCGCTTTTGCTCCTTCTGGCTCTGGAAGCGGGAGATCACCTCGATGCGCACCGGCCAGTCGGCGAAGCGGTCCCGGAAGGTCTCGTAGTGCTGGTCGGCCAGCAGGGTGGTGGGGACCAGCATGGCCACCTGGCGGCCGCCCTGGACGGCGATGAAGGCGGCGCGCAGGGCCACCTCGGTCTTGCCGAAGCCGACGTCGCCGCAGACCAGCCGGTCCATGGGCTTGTCCGACTCCATGTCGGTGACCACGGCCCGGATCGCCTCGCTCTGGTCCTCGGTCTCCTCGAAGGGGAAGCTGGCGGCGAAGGCGGCGTACTGGTCGTCCACCGGGTAGGCGTGGCCCTCCCGCGCCTCGCGCCGCGCGTAGATGTCCAGCAGCTCGGCGGCGACGTCGCGCACCCGTTCGGCCGCCTTGCGCTTGGCCTTCTCCCACTGGCCGCTGCCCAGCCTGTGCAGGGGGGCATCCTCGGCCGCAGCGCCGGTGTAGCGGCTCAGCCGATCCAGGGCGGAGACGGGGACGTAGAGCCGGTCGCCGCCGCTGTACTCCAGGGTGAGGAATTCCGCCTCCACGCCGCCGGTGTCCAGCCGGGTCAGGCCGGTGTAGCGCCCCACGCCGTGCTCCTCGTGGACCACCGCGGCGCCCTCCTGGAGCTCGGCCAGGTCGCGGATGATGGCGTCGGCATCGCGCTGGCGGCCGGGGCGGCTGCGTTCCTGGATGGTGTGGCTGCCGAAGAGCTGGCTCTCGGTGACCACGGCGACGCCGGCGGCCTCCAGCACCAGCCCCCGCTCCAGCGGGGCGACGGTGATGGCCACCGGGGCATCGTCGGCCAGGAAGGCGGCCCAGTCGGCCACCGGCCGGGGATGGATGCCACGACCGCGCAGGAGATCCCCCAGCGCCTCGCGCCGGCCGGAGCTCTCGGCGGCGAAGAGGATCCGGCCGGGGAAGCCGGCCACGAAGCCCTCCAGCGCCTGCCCGCCCTGTCCCCGACCGTTGAAGGGCAGTTCGGGGGGCGCCGCCGTCGGCAGGTTCAGCCGGCCGGCGCGCTCGGGCTCCTCGAAGGTGCCGGTGCGCAGGTGGGGGTGGTCCTTGATCCGGCGGAAGAGCTCCTCGGTGCGCAGGAAGAGCTCGCCGGGATCCAGGAGGGGGCGCTCGACATCGTGACGCCGGCTCTCGTAGCGGCTGGCCACCTCCTCGCCGAAGCGGTCGGCCGCGACCTCCACATCGGCGTCGGTGACCACCAGGGCGCCCTCGGGGAGGTAGTCGAAGAGCGTCTCCGTGGTCTCGAAGAAGAGCGGCAGATAGTACTCCAGCCCCGCCGGGGCGAGCCCCTCGCTGACATCGCGGTAGACCGGGCTGCGGGTGGGATCGCCCTCGAAGTGGAGCCGCCAGCCCTCGCGGAAGCGGCGGACCGCCGCCTCGTCCAGGGGGAACTCCCGGGCGGGGAGCAGCCGCAGCCCCTCCACCTTCTCGTCGCTGCGCTGGCTCTCCGGGTCGAAGGTACGGATGGTCTCGATCTCCTCGTCGAAGAGATCGATGCGGTAGGGGGCCTCGCTGCCCATGGGGAAGAGGTCCACGAGGTTGCCGCGCACGGCGTACTCGCCGTGTTCCATGACCTGGGAGACCAGGCGGTAGCCGGCCGCCTCCAGCCGGCGGCGGAAGTCGTCGGGGTCCAGCCGGTCGCCCACGTCCATGACAAAGGCCTGGCCGGCCACCCAGTCCCGCGGCGGCAGCCGGTGCAGGAGGGTGCGCGCCGGCACCACCAGCACCCCGCTCTCCATGGCCGGCAGGCGGTGCAGCGCCGAGAGGCGGTCGGAGACGATGTCCTGATGGGGCGAGAAGAGGTCGTAGGGCAGCGTCTCGCGGTCGGGAAAGGTGTGGGCCTCGCTGCCGAAGAAGCGCAGCTCGGCCTCCAGTTCCCGGGCACGGTGGACGTCGGCGACCACGGCGAGTACCGGGCGGCCGTGCTCGGCGGCCGCCTGGTGGATCGCGAGGCCCTCGGCGCTGCCGCGCACGGCCCCCAGACGGCGGGTCTCGCCGGCGGCGGGGAGTACCAGCGGCGGGAGGAGGGAATCGCTCATGGGTCGTCCATCGGCCGGGGTCGCGGGAAAGACCCTATTGTAGCGACTCCCCCGGGCCCGGTGCCACGGCGGGGTCGGGCCCAGGGCGTTCGCGTACTTGCTCCGAAAAAGACGCGCGGCCGGTGCCAGTTCCTGATACCCGATACGCCGTGAAGACTTCCCTGTCGGCTCGACGGCAGCATCCCTGCTGCCGACGATCGGGTATCAGGGACT
>JBKGYA010000085.1:0-8774 GCA_046546335.1 Thiohalospira sp.
CGAGTTTGCGCGCTTCCCCCTTTCGGGCGAGCCGCGCAGGGCACCCGAAGGGTGCATTCCCCCGCACGTTCGGCAAGGGTCACCCACCCCGGCCCCCGACCGCTCTCCGGGCCAGGATGTACTCGGTTGGTGTGCCCAGGCCGAGCCCGCCGTTCCGCACGGGCTTTCAGGCCCCACTCGGTCGGGAGGTGCGCTACCATGGCGAACAATGATCACCGCCGGCGCCAGGCCGGCCCCATCCGGGAGAGGACATGACCGAGTTGCGCAACGACCGCCTCCTGCGCGCCATCGCCGGTGAGCCGGTGGATGCCACCCCCGTCTGGATGATGCGCCAGGCCGGCCGCTACCTGCCGGAGTACCGCGCCGTGCGCGAGCGCGCCGGCAGCTTCACCGGCCTGGCCCAGAACCCGGAGATGGCCTGCGAGGTCACCCTCCAGCCGCTGGAGCGGTTCGACCTGGATGCCGCCATCCTCTTCTCGGACATCCTCACCGTGCCCGACGCCATGGGCCTGGGGCTGCGCTTCACCCCCGGCGAGGGGCCGAGCTTCGACCACCCGGTGCGCGACGAGGTGGCCATTCGCAACCTGCCGGTGGTCGACCCCCACGCGGAGCTGAAGTACGTCACCGACGCCGTCTCCCTCATCCGTCGGGAGCTGGCGGGCCGGGTGCCGCTCATCGGCTTCGCCGGCAGCCCCTGGACCCTGGCCACCTACATGGTGGAGGGCGGCTCCAGCAAGGACTACGCCCGGCTCAAGACCCTCATCTACGACCGCCCGGAGCTGGCCCACCACCTCCTGGCGGTCACCGCCGACTCCGTCACCGCCTACCTCAACGCCCAGATCGCGGCCGGGGCCCAGGCGGTGATGATCTTCGACACCTGGGGCGGGGTGCTCACGCCCCGGGACTACCGGACCTTCTCGCTGGCCTACATGCAGCGCATCGTCAACGGCCTGGACCGCCACGCCGACGGCCGGCGGGTGCCGGTGACGCTGTTTACCAAGAACGGCGGCCAGTGGCTGGAGTCCATGGCCGAGACCGGCTGCGACTGCCTGGGGCTGGACTGGACCACCGACCTCGGCGATGCCCGGGCGCGGGTGGGCGACCGGGTGGCGCTGCAGGGCAACATGGACCCCATGATGCTCCACGCCCGCCCGGAGCGGATCCGCGAGGAGGTGGCCACCATCCTCGAGAGCTACGGCCGCGGCTCCGGCCACGTCTTCAACCTCGGCCACGGCATCACCCCGGACGTCGACCCCGAGCACGCCCGCGCCTTCATCGACGCCGTCCACGAACTCTCCCCCGCCTACCACGCCTGATCGGCTCTACTCGCCGAAGGCCTCGGCGAGCAGGGACCGGGTGAAGGCAGTACGCAGGTAGAAGCCGCGCGGGTTGACCGTGATCCGGTGGCCCTCGGCGTCGAAGGCGGCGGTGCGCGCCCGGCCGTGGGCGGCCTTGGGCCGGACCTGGAGCCAGGTCCCGGCGTGGGCGGTGAGCCCGGCGGCCCCCTCCAGGGTCAGCCGCTCCCGGAAGGCCTCCCAGTCCGAGCGCAGGGTCGCCGTCTGCTCCGCCGAGGGCGACCAGAGCCACGGCGTGCCCAGCCGCCGCTCCCCCGGCGGGATGGCCGGGTCCCCCTCCACCGGCACCCAGAGCACCCGGGCGAGCTTGCGCCCCACCCAGGAGGCCTCCCAGGACTCCCCGAGCGCGGTGAGATCGGCGGTGCAGACGTAGGTGGTCTCCCGGGGTTCGGCAGGCCCCTGGAGGGGGAGGGTCTTGAGCTCCACCCCGAGATGGGCGAAGTCGTGGACCGCCCGGGAGCCGCCGTCGGCGCCCAGGGCGGTCTCCACCACCCGGCCGGCCCAGCCCTTGGCCCGGCGCAGATCCGCCGGAACGGCCAGCCCGCACCGCGTCGCCACGGCGCCCAGGGTGGACCCGGCCAGCGCCGTGGCGCGGTGGTGGAGCTCTTCCTCGTCGCGGGGCGCGGTCACCATGGGGCCATGGTACCGCACCCCGTCGGGGTCGCACGCCCCGCCGGTCAGGTCATGTCCGGCACCAGTCCGGCGACGATCTGCTCCATGGCCTCGTGCAGGGGGCCGTCCTCGTCGATGTGCGGGTCGGCGAGCTCGGCGGCGGAGAAGGTGTGGTGGGCCTGCTTGGAGTCGGAGGCCACGGTCATGTAGTAGCTGTCCGCGGCCTTCTCCGGGGTCTCCAGCTCCGGGTCGGGCCGCCAGTCCACCCGGCCGATGGTCACCCCCCGGCTCATGCCGAGCTCGTAGAGCTTGCGGTCGATGGCGTCCCGGCCGCGGACCCGGGCGTCGAGGTCTGCCTGGCTGATGCTCATGGTGGCTCCTCCTCGTTGTATCATTGGCGGGCGTATTGCTCTCCCGTCCCCCTCGCATGGCACCGAGGGGCGGGTCTTTCAAGCCGCCCGGAGGCAAGTATGGGTTACAAACGCCGCGCCCGCCTGCTCTTCCTCGGGGAGACGGCGGAGGTGGCCGCCGAGCTGGCCCGCCAGCGGGCGCCGGAGTGGGTGGAGCCGGTGGCCGAGCCGCCCTTCGACCTGGCCATCCGGCTGGGGGAGGCCGGCGACCCGGCCCCCGAGGGGGTGCGCTGCCTCCACTGGCCGGAGACCGACCGCGACGGCCTCGTCCGCCGCCTCGACGGCCTGGCCGGCGGCATGCGCCTGCTGGCCCGGAGCGAGGGGACCACGGCGCCGGGCGAATAGCAGGGCGTCGCATAGCCCGGTGCGGCCGGCACAAGTCCCTGATACCCGATACGCCGTGAAGACATCCCTGTCGGCTCGACGGCAGCCTCCCTGCTGCCGACGACCTGGTATCAGGGACTTGCGCCGGCCGCTGAGTCCCTTTCGGGCAACGCACGCGGATTCCCGGGGAAGTGGGCAACAGGAAGGCCGCGTTGGCCGAGAGCGGGTCTGCGGCGGTAGGGAGGGTGGGGGACCGGTTGCCGGACGTGTGTAACGCACCGAGCAGCGCAGCCCGAAAGGGAAAAGGAAGCGCGCTTGTCTGAGCGAAGCGAGTTTGCGCGCTTCCCCCTTTCGGGCGAGCCGCGCAGGGCACCCGAAGGGTGCGTTACCCCGCACGTCCGGCAACCGGTACCGCTCCCTCCCGGGACTCTACCTGCGACCTACTGTGGCCGGACAGGCCTACTCCGCCCGCCAGGTCCCCGACTTGCCGCCGCGCTTCTCCAGCAGCCGCACGCCGTCCATGACCATGCCGCGGTCCACCGCCTTGCACATGTCGTAGATGGTCAGCAGCGCCACCTGCACCGCGGTGAGCGCCTCCATCTCCACGCCGGTGCGGCCGGTGGTCCGCGCCGTGGCCTCCACGCGGACGGCGGCGGGGTCGTCCTCCGGGGTCAGGTCCACCTCGAGGCTGGTCAGGGGCAGGGGGTGGCAGAGGGGGACGAGGTCGGCGGTGCGCTTGGCGCCCATGATCCCGGCGACCCGGGCGATGCCCAGGACGTCGCCCTTGGCGTGGTCGCCGGCTCGGATGCGGGCCAGGGTCTCCGGGGCCATGCGGATGCGGCCCTCGGCCACGGCCGCGCGCTCGGTCTCCGCCTTTTCACCGACGTCGACCATGTGGGCCTCGCCGGCGGCGTTGAAATGGGTGAGATCGCTCATGACACGGGCTCCCGATGGCTGCGGGGCCATGATAGGCTGCCGGGAGGAAGGGTCAAACCGGCAGGTGTGATCATGAGTATCCAGGTGCGCTTCTTCGCCAGCCTCCGGGAGCAGCAGGGGCGGGAGCAGACCAGCGTCTCCGGCGCCGCCGACGTCGCGGCCGTCTGGGCCGCCGCCACCGAGGGGGCCGAGCCGCCGGCCAACGCCCTGGCGGCGGTGAACATGGCCTACGCCGACTGGGACGCCCCGGTGGCCGACGGCGACGAGGTCGCCTTCTTCCCGCCGGTGACGGGGGGCTGAGCCATGGAGGCCGTGATCCTCGACGCCCCCTTCGACCCCTGGTGCGAGCTCTCCTCCCGCCAGGCCCGACGGACCGACCTCGCCGGTCGCTACGGCGGCACGGCGGTCTTCGTGGGCACCATGCGCGAGGCCAACGAGGGCCGGACCGTGAGCCGGATGAGCCTGGAGCACTACCCCGGCATGACCGAGAACGAGATCCGCGCCATCGGCGGCGAGGCGGCGGAGCGCTGGGCCATCCTGGATGCCCTGGTCCTCCACCGCAGCGGCGCCCTGGAGCCGGGAGAGCCCATCGTCCTGGTGGCCACCTGGGCGGCCCACCGCGGCGACGCCCTGGAGGCGTGCCGCTACATCACCGAGGGGCTCAAGGCGCGGGCCCCCTTCTGGAAGAAGGAGACCGGCCCCGACGGGGAGCAGTGGGTGGAGCGCAACACCGACGGTTACGAGTCCCCTTAGGCCGCGCCGGCCCTTCCCCTTGAATCGTCCCGCGGCCGGGCCCACCGTGCCGGGGACATCCCATTGCAGTCAGGAGTATCCATGGCCGAAGCACTCACCCCCGAACAGGTCCGCGAGCTGGAGCAGCAGCTGCGCGAGCGCCGCGAGTACCTGCGCGGCGAGATCCGCGACGAGCTCGCCCGCATGGAGGACCAGCACTACAGCGATCTGGCCGGCAGCGTCCACGACTCCGGCGACGAGTCGGTGGCCGACATGCTGAGTGACCTCCAGTACGGCCTCGTCGACCGCCAGGTGGAGGAGATGCGCGCCATCGAGGCGGCGCTGCAGCGGATCCGGGAGGGGCGCTACGGCCACTGCCAGGTCTGTGACGAGCCCATCGAGGTGGCGCGCCTCAGGGCGCAGCCCACCGCTACGCGCTGCCTGGAGCACCAGGCCGAGTACGAGCGCAACCACGAGGGCGCCGGCGCCCCCGGCAACCTCTGAGGCGCCCGGCCTCCCGTGCGGGGGCCGGGCATGCACGGGGCCCGCCACCGGCCGTGGGTCCCCACGTCGGCGACGGGCCCCGTGGCCGGGCCGCGGTGTCCGCTCAGCCGTTGGCGCGCTTCACCGAGGCCTCGATCTCGGCCCGGGCGGAGTCCAGCCCCTCCCAGCCGTCGACGCGGACCCACTTGCCCTTCTCCAGATCCTTGTAGTGCTCGAAGAAGTGGACCAGCTGGTCACGCAGGAGCTGGGGCAGGTCCTCGGGGGACTGGACGTGGTCGTAGAGCGGGGAGAGCTTGCTCACCGGCACGCCGATGAGCTTGGCATCCTCGCCCTCCTCGTCGCTCATCTTGAGCACGCCCACCGGCCGGGCGCGGATCACCGAGCCGTGGACCAGCGGATGGGGGGTGACCACCAGCATGTCCACGGGATCGCCGTCGTCGGCCAGGGTGTGGGGGATGAAGCCGTAGTTGGCCGGGTAGAACATGGCGGTGGGCATGAGCCGGTCCACCAGGAGGCCGCCGAAGTCCTTGTCCACCTCGTACTTCACCGGGGCGCTGTCGGCCGGGATCTCGATGACCACGTTGACGTCGTCCGGCACCGACTTGCCGGCGGGCAGATTGTCCAGATTCATGCGTTGGCTCCCGTTGCTGGTTGGGCGGTTGCGGCGAAGGTCGGCATTATAGCCGCCCCGTCGGGCCCGACCCAACGCCCGGCGTATTGCAAATCCGCCGGCGAGCCACAATCATCGGGAGGAGTCCGCCGCCGGCGGCCCAGCGTGGAGGAAGGGGATGCAGCGATATCAGCTCCGGAACGCCCTGCGGGCGGTGCTTGCGATCCTGACGGCCCTGGCGCTGAGCGCCTGTGGCACCATCGGGATGATGGGGAGCGGTCCGGGTGCCGAGGGGGCGCCCGAATGGGTGAACCAGGGGACCGGCCTCGCCCGCGACGGCGAGCGTCGCCTCTTCCAGGGCGTGGGGCAGGCCTCCGGCATGGAGGATCGTTCCCTCCAGGTCGAGACCGCCGACAAGCGTGCCCGGGGGAAGCTCGCCCGCACGCTCTCCGGCTATCTGGAGGGGGTCGGCCGCGACCAT
The DNA here is from genome assembly GCA_046546335.1 of Thiohalospira sp. Taxonomy (GTDB): domain Bacteria; phylum Pseudomonadota; class Gammaproteobacteria; order Thiohalospirales; family Thiohalospiraceae; genus Thiohalospira. The sequence continues at coordinate 5,965 of JBKGYA010000085.1, forward strand.
CACGCCCGCGCCGGGGAGGGTGGCGCTACCGAGGCCGAGGCGAGCCGCTCGATGGAGGAGGTGGCGGAGCGGAGCCTGGGCGAGGCCCGGATCACCGAACGCTGGCGCGACCCGGAGACCGATACCGTCCACGCCCGGGCGGAGCTGACGCTGGACAAGGTCATCGCGACCGCCGCCCGGGTCGAGGACCTGGAGCCCGCCCTGCGCGATCATCTGCGCCGGCGGGGGGAGGGGCTCTTCGACCGCTCCCGTGAGGAAGATGAGGAATGAACGTGCGAGAGAGTACCCTGCCGCTGAACCGGGCCCTGGTCGCCGTGAGCCTGGCGGCCCTGCTGGTCCTCGGGGGGTGTGGCAAGACCGTCGAGCGCATCGACACCGATGAGACCCGCGACCTCTCCGGCCGCTGGAACGATACCGACTCCCGGCTGGTGGCCGAGGAGATGGTGGCCGACGCCCTGGCCCGGCCATGGCTGGAAGACCACCGCGAGGATGCCGGCGAGCGGCCCACCGTCATCGTCGGCGAGATCCGCAACCTCAGCCACGAGCACATCAACACCCGCACCTTCATCAACGACCTCCAGCGCGAACTCGTCAACAGCGGCGAAGTGGACTTCGTCGCCTCCGACGAGCAGCGCAAGGCCATCCGCGAGGAGCGGGCCGACCAGGACCTTCACGCCAGCCCGGACACCCGCAAGGCCATGGGCGAGGAGCTGGGGGCCGATTACATGCTCCTGGGCTCCATCAACACCATCATCGACCAGGAGGGGCGAGAGCAGGTGCGCTTCTACCAGGTGGACCTGGAGATGATCAGCCTCGACGACAACCGCAAGGTCTGGCTGGGCCAGAAGAAGCTCAAGAAGTTCGTGAGCGGCGCCGCCGTCCGGCCCTGAATCCGCCATGGCGCGTCCCGCGCTTGCGTGGTGGCTGGTGGGGGTCCTGCTCGTCGGGGGCTGCGCCACCCACTCGGATCGCTTCGTGCCGGTGGAGGAGGCACTGCTGGCCGGCGAGCCGGACCGGGCCCTGGAGGCGGTGGACGGCGCCCTGGCCGGGCGCGAGGCCGATGCCGTCCTCTTCCATCTGGAACGCGGCATGCTCCGGCGGATGGCCGGGGACTACCGCGCCAGCAACGCCGACCTGGAGGCGGCCAAGGGGCTCATGGAGGAGCTGGGGGCGGTGAGCGTCAGCGAGGGCCTGGGCAGCCTCACCGTGGCCGAGGGGGTGAGCAGCTACGTCGGCGCCCCCCACGAGCAGGTCCTGCTCCACCTGGTGAAGGCCTTCAACTACCTCGACCTGGGCCGGCGGGATGCCGCCCGGGTGGAGGCGCTCCAGGTGGACCTGCGCCTGCAGGCCCTGGCCGACGAGGCCGAGGGCTCGGTCTACGACGCCGACCCCTTCGCCCGCTACCTCTCCGGGATCCTCTTCGAGGCCCTGGGGGAGCGCTCCGACGCCCTCATCGCCTACCGCAAGGCCTACCGCGCCTATCGCCGTCAGGAGGAGGCCGTCGGGGTGGACCCGCCGGCCAGCCTCAAGGCCGCTCTCCTGCGGCTGACCGACGCCCTGGGCCTGGACGACGAGCACGCCGGCTACCGCCGCGCCTTCGCCGGTGTGGTCTGGCGCAGCGCCGCCGAGCACGCCCGCCGGGCCCATGTGTTCTTCATCAGCGGCGAGGGGCTGGCGCCGGTGAAGGAGGAGCGCTCCCTCAACCTCCAGGATGCCCAGGGCAAGCTCCACCGCATTGCCGTCCCCGCCTATCGCTCCCGCCCCTGGCGGCTGGAGAGCGCCGGCCTCACCGCCGGGGAGGAGCGGGCGCCGGCCGTGGTGGCCGCCGATGTCGACGCCATCGCCCGGGCGGTGCTGGACGAGCGCATGGGGGCGATCACCGCCCGCGCCCTGGCCCGGGCCGTGGCCAAGAATGCCGCCGTGGACGAGGCCGCCGATGCCCACCCCCTGGCGGGACTGGCGCTGAACGTCGCCGGCTTCGCCAGCGAGCGCGCCGACCTGCGCAGCTGGCGGACCCTGCCGGCGCGCTACCGGCTCGCCTGGCTGGACCTGCCGCCGGGGACCTACGACCTGACCCCCACCTTCGGCGGGCGCGAGGGCCGGACGGTGGAGGGCGTCCGCCTGCGGGCTGGGGAGTACCATTTCCTCATCGACCACTGGATCGCCCCGGGGACGGGGAGCGTGGGAGGGATGCAGCATGGCGACGAAGCGAAGGAGCGGGCATCCGATGGCGCACGTTAGGGGGTGTTCACTCACCCTGTTGCTGGCCCTGGCCCTCGGCGGCTGTGCCTCGGGGCCGGAGCGCGAGGATCGGCCGGGCTGGGTGGACGGCGGTGAGCTCGCCGACCATCCCCGGGAGGGCTGGCTCACCGGGACCGGCCGCGCCGATACCCTGGCGGCCGCCCGGGATCGCGCCCGCGCCGAGCTGGCGCGGTCCTTCCGGGTCCGGGTGGAGTCCGAGAGCCGCGAGGTCACCCGGCTGGAGGCGGGGGAGCTGGAGCAGGAGGCGGAAAGCCGGATCCGGACGCGCACCGAGGAGGTCCTTACCGGCGTGACCATCGCCGAGACCTGGCGTGCCCCGGAGGGCGGGGCCTACCACGCCCTGGCGGTGCTGGATCGAACCCGGGCGGCCCGGCGCCTGCGCCAGGAGATCGGCGATCTGGATGGCGCCATCCAGCGGCAGGTCGAGGCGGCCGAATCCGCCCGGGACCCCCTGGAGCGGGTCGCGGCCCTGGGCCGGGCGCTGGAGCACCAACGGGCGCGGGCGGGGCTCCAGGCCCGACTGCGGGTGGTGGGAGCCACCGGGCGCG
>JBKGYA010000086.1:0-8756 GCA_046546335.1 Thiohalospira sp.
GGGAGCACCCCCGGGGGTGCTCCCGCACAGCGTTCCCGTCGATTCGTGAATGGCGCCAGTCTAATGGACCCCCGCGCAGGCCGACAAGCGCGGGATGTCCGGCTACTCAGCCCCCCGCCCCCCGCAGGCCGAGGACGTCCTCCATGTCGTAGAGGCCGGGGGACTGACCAGCCAGCCAGGTGGCCGCCCGGACCGCCCCGCTGGCGAAGGTCTGGCGACTGGAGGCCTTGTGGGTGATCTCCAGCCGCTCGCCGTCGCCGGCGAAGAGCACCGTGTGCTCCCCGACGATATCCCCCGCCCGGATGGTCTCGAAGCCGATGGTCCGGCGGTCCCGCTCGCCGGTATGGCCGTGGCGGCCGTAGATGGCGTGCTCGGCCAGGTCGCGGCCGGTGGCCTCGGCCACCACCTCGCCCATGCGCAGGGCGGTCCCCGAGGGGGCGTCGACCTTGTGGCGGTGGTGGGCCTCGATGACCTCCACGTCCACGGTATCCCCCAGGGCCCGGGCAGCCAGCTCCAGCAGCTTGAGGCTGAGGTTCACCCCGGCGCTCATGTTGGGCGCGAAGACCACGCCTACCGACTCGGCGGTGGCGGCGATGGCGCGCTTGCCCGCCTCGTCGAAGCCGGTGGTGCCGATGACCAGACCGCAGCCGGCCCGCTGGCAGGCCGCCAGATAGCTCAGGGTCGCCTCCGGCCGGGTGAAGTCGATGAGGACGTCGCACGCCCCGGCCGCCGCCTCGATATCGTGGCCGATGGGTACGCCCAGCGCCCCCTCGCCGGCGAGATTGCCGGCATCGGTGCCGATGAACTCGCTGTCGGGATGCTCCACGGCCGCCGCCAGCTCCGCCCCCTCGGCGGCGGCCACGGCGGTGACCAGGTTGCGCCCCATGCGCCCGCCGGCGCCGGTGATTCCGATACGGACCATTCTGGTGCTCTCCTACCAGGCGATATAGGCGTAGCCGTCTTCCTGCAGTTCCATGAGCTCGGCGGCCCCCACCTTGACCACCCGGGCGAAGTCGACCATGTCCTCCTCGCCCCAGCCCAGGCCCTCCATGGTATTGCCACAGGCGACGAAGTCGACGCCGTACTCGGCGAGGCTGGATATCCGCTCCCGGATCTCGTCGCTCACCGACCGCTCGGGCTCCTTCGCCAGGGTATGGATCCCCTCGCCGAACGCCACCACGGCCACCTCCACATTGTCCTCGTAGCGGCGGATCATCTCGCCCACCGAGAAGATCACGTGGTCGTGGTAGTCGGAATCGGACTTGTTGAGCTGGTAGACCACCTTGTGCTCCGCCGGGTCACCCGGAAAGCGCATCTCGTCCTCGGACTCCTCCGCCCGCGCCCGACCGCCGGCCAGCCAGCCGGCAGCCCCGGCGGCCAGCGCCCCCAGGCCGCCCAGCATGCGCCGCCGGCCGGAATCGATGACCGTCTTCGTTGCCCGTGTATCGTCTTTGCGCCCCATCTCGCTCCCCCTCATCGTGGCCTCGCGGTTCCGCCTAGGACTTCAGGCTCTCGAAGAAGTTCTTCACGCCGTCCAGCCAGGAGTGGGAGCGGGGCCGGTGGGTGGCGCGGTCCTGGTGGAGGGACTCCTCCAGCTCCTGGAGGAGCTCCTTCTGGCGCTCGTTGAGCTTCACCGGCGTCTCCACCACCACGCGGCAGACCAGGTCCCCGGCGTCCCCGCCGCGCACCGACTGGACCCCCTTGCCACGGAGGCGGAAGGCCTTGCCGGTCTGGGTCTCCGGCGGGACCTTCACCGAGGCCCGCCCCTCCAGGGTGGGCACCTCCAGCTCGCCGCCCAGGGCGGCGGTGGCGAAGGAGATGGGCACCTCGCAGTGAAGGTCGTTGCCCTCGCGCCGGAAGATGGAGTGCGGCTTCACCTGGATATGGACGTAGAGGTCCCCCGGCGGGCCGCCGTTCTCCCCCGGCTCGCCCTCGCCGGCCAGCCGGATGCGATCGCCGGTATCGACCCCGGCAGGGACCTTCACCGAGAGCGTGCGCTCCTCCTCCACGCGGCCCTGCCCGTGGCAGTCCGGGCAGGGCTCGGTGACCACCGTCCCCTGGCCATGGCACTGCGGGCAGGGCTGCTGGATGGTGAAGAAGCCCTGCTGCATCCGCACCTGGCCCTGGCCGTGACAGGTCGGGCACTCCTGGGGCTTGCTGCCGGGCTTCGCCCCGGAGCCCTCGCAGGTCTCGCAGGCCTTGGCGGCCGGGAAGCGGATCTTCACCGTGGTCCCGGCGACGGCATCCTCCAGGTCCAGGGAGAGGTTGTAGCGCAGGTCGGCGCCGCGGAAGACCTGCGGCCCGCCGCGACGGCCACCGCCGCCCCCGCCGAAGATATCCCCGAAGATGTCGCCGAAGATGTCGTTGAAGCCGCCGGCCCCGCCGAAACCGCCGAAGCCGCCGGCGCCTCCGCCCATGCCACCGCCCTCGACGCCGGCATGGCCGAACTGGTCGTAGGCGGCCCGCTTCTGGGAGTCGCTGAGGACGTCGTAGGCCTCCCGCGCCTCCTTGAAGAGGCGATCGGCCTCCTCGTCATCCGGGTTGCGGTCCGGATGGTACTTCATGGCCATGCGCTTGAAGGCCTTCTTGATCTCGGCCTCGCTGGCATTCTTCTGGATGCCGAGGATCTCGTAGTAGTCGCGTTTTGCCATGGTCCCTTCGCTGTTCGGGCACCGCCGGGCGGTGCGTTTCCCAAGGTCCCGACGCGCGACGACAGGCGAGGTCGCCCCCGCCTGTCGTCACGTCGGCCCGACCGCTGGTTTCGCGGTCTAGCTCTGGTTGCGCTTGTCGTCGTCGACCTCTTCGAACTCGGCGTCGACCACGTCGTCATCGGCGGAGCCGCCTCCGGCCTGCTGCTCACCGCCGGCGGCCTGCTCGCCGCCGCCGGCCTGCTGGTAGGCGCGCTCGGCCATCCCGGAAGAGGCCTCGGACAGGGCCTGCATCTTGGTCTCGATGGCCTCCTTGTCCTCGCCCTCCATGGCCTCCTCGAGCTCCTTGATGGCGTTCTCGATGGTCTCCTTCTCGTCCTCGCCGACGTTGTCGCCGAGATCGGACATCGCCTTGCGGGTGGCGTGGATGAGGTTGTCCGCCTGGTTGCGGGCCTCCACCACCTCGCGGAACTTCTGGTCGTCCGCGGCGTGCTGCTCGGCGTCCTGCACCATCTGCTCGATCTCCTCCTCGGAGAGGCCGCTGGAGGCGCGGATGGTGATGGACTGCTCGCGCCCGGTGGCCTTGTCCTTGGCGGAGACGTTGAGGATGCCGTTGGCGTCGATGTCGAAGGTCACCTCGATCTGCGGCGTCCCGCGGGGGGCCGGCGGGATGTCGGAGAGGTCGAAACGGCCCAGGGACTTGTTCTCCGACGCCTTCTCGCGCTCGCCCTGGAGGACGTGGACGGTTACCGCCGTCTGGTTGTCCTCGGCGGTGGAGAAGACCTGGCTCGCCTTGGTCGGGATGGTGGTGTTCTTCTCGATGAGCTTGGTCATCACACCGCCCATGGTCTCGATACCCAGGGAGAGCGGGGTCACGTCCAGCAGCAGCACGTCCTTGACGTCGCCACCGAGCACGCCGGCCTGGATGGCCGCACCCACGGCCACCGCCTCGTCGGGGTTGACGTCCTTGCGCGGCTCCTTGCCGAAGAACTCCTTCACGCCCTCCTGGACCTTGGGCATGCGGGTCTGGCCGCCCACCAGGATGACGTCGTCCACGTCGGAGGCGGAGAGGCCGGCATCGGAGAGCGCGGTCTTGCAGGGCTCGATGGAGCGCTGCACCAGATCCTCCACCAGGGACTCCAGCTTGGCCCGGGTCACCTTCACGTTGAGGTGCTTGGGACCGGTCTGGTCGGCGGTGACGTAGGGCAGGTTCACCTCGGTCTGCTGCGCCGAGGAGAGCTCGATCTTGGCCTTCTCCGCCGCCTCGCGCAGGCGCTGCATGGCCAGGTGATCCTGGCGCAGGTCGATGCCCTGGTCCTTCTGGAACTCGTCCGCCAGATACTCGATGAGGCGGCTGTCGAAGTCCTCGCCACCGAGGAAGGTATCGCCGCTGGTGGAGAGCACCTCGATCTGGTGCTCGCCCTCGATGTCGGCCACCTCGATGATGGAGATGTCGAAGGTGCCGCCGCCGAGGTCGTAGACCGCCACCTTGCGGTCGCCGCGCTGCTTGTCCATGCCGTAGGCCAGGGCCGCGGCGGTGGGCTCGTTGATGATGCGCTTGACCTCGAGGCCGGCGATCTTGCCGGCGTCCTTGGTGGCCTGGCGCTGGGAGTCGTTGAAGTAGGCCGGGACGGTGATCACCGCCTCGGTGACCTCTTCCCCGAGGTAGTCCTCGGCGGTCTTCTTCATCTTCTGCAGGACCCGTGCGGAGATCTCCGGCGGGGCCATCTTCTTGTCCTTGACCTCCACCCAGGCGTCGCCGTTGTCGGCCTTGACGATCTGGTAGGAGACCAGGTCGATGTCCTTCTGGACCTCGTCATCGTCGTACTTGCGGCCGATGAGGCGCTTGACGGCGTGCAGGGTGTTCTGGGGATTGGTGACCGCCTGGCGCTTGGCCGGCTGGCCGACCAGGACCTCGTCGTCGTCGGCGAAGGCGACGACCGACGGGGTGGTGCGATCCCCCTCGCTGTTCTCGAGGACCCGGGCCTGGCCGCCCTCCATGACGGCGACGCAGGAATTGGTGGTACCCAGGTCGATGCCGATAATCTTGCCCATTGTCTTAACTCCGATCCGGTTCGCGTGAATTCGTCAGTGCTGCGTGAAACCTGTCCATCAGGTGGGGCGCTCTCACCCCCCTTTCAAGAGGGGCGGCCTCAGGACTCGGCGGGCGCCTTGGCCACCATGACCATGGCCGGCCGCAGGAGCCGGTCGTTGAGCAGATAGCCCTTCTGCATCACGGCGGTGACGCCGTTGGGCGCCACCTCGCTGGACTCCTGGGTGGACATGGCCTGATGGCGCTCGGGGTCCAGCGGATCCCCGATGGCCGGCTCCACCGGCTCGATACCGAACTTCTCCAGCGCGGACTGCAGCTGCTTCAGGGTGAGTTCCATGCCCTCGCGCGTCTTGGCGGCGACGTCGCTGCCGCCGTCGTCCGCGGGGATGCTGGCCAGGCCCATCTCCAGGCTGTCGATGACCGGGAGCAGCTCGTTGGCGAACTTCTCCAGGGCGTACTTGCGCGCCTTGTCCAGCTCCTTCTCGTAGCGCTGGCGGAGGTTCTCCATCTCCGCATGGGCGCGCAGGTAGTGGTTCCAGTTCTCGTCCGCCTTGGCGCGCAGGTCCTCGAGGAGCGCCTCGGGGTGCTCCTCGAGGTGGGCCTCGCCCTGCTCCTCCAGATGGGCCTCGTCCTGCTCCTCCAGCGGGGCCTCACCCTGCTCGCCCGCCGCCCCTTCGATCGGCTCTTCCGCCGGATTCTGCTGTTCGTCTCGTTCCGCCATGGGTCTCTCTTGTCCGTCGATTGGGATGCAAAACCGCGGCGCACGCGGGCGCCGATTTCCCTGACCTATGTGGGGGTCCCTGGCACCGATTCAAGGGCGGACCGCAGCACGGCCGTATCCCTTCAGCCGCTGCGGTTGAGGGCGGCGCCCAGCAGCCGAGCGGTCACGTCGACCACCGGGATCACCCGGTCGTAGGCCATGCGGGTGGGGCCGATGACGCCCAGGACGCCCAGGGTCTGGCCGTCGGCGCCGTAGGGGGCGGTCACCACGGAGAGGTCCTCGAAGACCTCGTAGCCCGACTCCTCGCCGATGAAGATCTGGACGCCGTCGGCCACGGCGGCGCGGTCCAGCAGGTCCATGATGTCGTGCTTGCGGGCGAAGGTCTGGAAGAGCTCCCGGAGCTTGTCGGTGTCCGCCATCTCCTCGTAGTCCAGGAGGTTGAACTCCCCCTCCATGACGTAGTCGCCGCCCTCCTCTTCCGGATCCGCGGCGAAGGCCTTCTCCGCCATCTCGATGGCCGTGACCATGAGCCGGTTGGCCGAATCCCGCGCCTGGCGCATCTCGCGCAGCAGGCCGGCGCGGATGTCGTGGAGGTTACGCCCGGCAAAGTGGTGGTTGAGGTAGTTGGCCGCCTCCTGGAGTTCGGAGTCGGAGAAGGGCCGATCGGTGTGGATGATCCGGTTCTGGACGTCGCGCTCGTTGATCACCCAGATGACCAGCACCCGCTCGTCATCCAGGCGCAGGAATTCGATGTGCCGGAAGGCCGCCTGCTCCTGCCGGGGCAGCACCACCACCCCCGCCATGCGCGTAATGGAGGAGAGCAGGGAGGAGGCGTGGGAGTAGAGCTCCGGCGTGGTCGCGTCGGGGTCGAGCTGGTCGCTGAGGTCGCTGAGCTCCCCGGCATTCAGCGGGCGCACCGTGAGCATGCTGTCCACGAAGAGCCGGTAGCCGCGCGCCGTGGGCACCCGGCCGGCGGAGGTGTGGGGCGAACGCACCAGCCCCAGCTCCTCCAGATCCGCCATGATGTTGCGGATGGTGGCGGGGCTGACATTGAGCCCCGAGGCACGGGATAGCGCGCGCGACCCCTGGGGCTGACCCTCGTGGATATGGCGTTCGACCAGGGTCTTGAGCAGGGTGAAGGCGCGTTCGCTGAGGTTCTGGATCTCGTCCGTCACGGCCGCCTCTCGGGAGAACTCGCCTCTGGCACTCACCCAACGCGAGTGCTAACGAACGCTATCAGCGCCCCGCGCGGGCGTCAAGCCGGGCTTGGTGGCCTCTCCGGCCCGTGCTAACTTGCCGCGAGAAGGAGAGGGAGACCCCATGACCCAGGCGCGCTTCGAGACCGTCGGCCTCATCGGCAAGTACAGCGACCCCGGCATGAGCGATGCCCTGGGCCGGGTGGCCGACTTTCTCATCGCCCGGGAGCGCCATGTGCTCCTGGACGAGAATACCTCCGCCGTCTGCGCCGGCCACGACCTGGAGGTGGCCAGCCGTGCGGGGCTCGGCGAGCGCGCCGATCTCATCATCGTCGTCGGCGGCGACGGCACCCTGCTCAACGCTGCGCGGACGCTGGCCGACTACGGCCCCCTGCTGGTGGGCGTGAACCTCGGCCGGCTGGGCTTTCTCACCGACATCTCCCCCGACCACCTGGAGGACCGGCTGGAGGCGATCCTCGAGGGGTACTACCACGTCGAGGATCGGTTCCTCCTCACCGCGCGCATCCAGCGCGACGACCAGACCCTCAGCGAGGCGACCGCGCTCAACGACGCGGTCATCCACAAGTGGGAGATCGCCCGGATGATCGAGGTGGACACCTACATCGACGGGCGCTTCCTCAACTCCATCCGGGCCGACGGGCTCATCGTCTCCACGCCCACCGGCTCCACCGCCTATGCCCTCTCCGGCGGCGGCCCCATTCTGGAGCCGTCGCTCAACGCCCTGACCCTGGTGCCCATCTGCCCGCACACCCTCTCCAACCGGCCCATCGTCATCGGCGGCGATCGCCACGTGGAGCTGCGGGTCAGCGCCAACGGCCAGCCCCAGGCGCAGCTCACCTGCGACGGCCAGCTGAACCTGGGGCTCTCCGCCGGTGACCGGGTCATCATCCGCAAGCACCCCTCCCCGCTCCATCTGCTCCATCCCGCGGACCACGACCACTACGAGATCCTGCGCGCCAAGCTCCACTGGGGCGGCCCGCCGCTGGGCAGCCAGTAGCGGGACGCCCCCTGTCGGAAGTCAGGGCATGCACGTCCTGGCCCCGGAAGGGCTCGCGGTTGGAGCCAGTCCCTGATACCCGATCGTCGGCAGCAGGGATGCTGCCGTCGAGCCGACAGGGACGTCTTCACGGCGTATCGGGTATCAGGGACTGGCTCCAACCGCCCCCGAGTAGGCGGACGCCCCGCGCCGGAAGCGGGGCGCTTGTCCGGACCGCTGGCGAGGCCGCATACTTGCGCCATGCTGCGCTCCATCCACATCCGCGACTTTGCCATCGTCCAGGGCCTCGAACTCGACTTCGAGGCCGGTCTCACCGTGCTCACCGGCGAGACCGGGGCCGGCAAGTCCATCCTCCTGGATGCCCTGGGGCTGGCACTGGGCGATCGCGCCGACAGCACCCACGTGCGCGCCGGGGCCGACCGGGCCGAGGTGAATGCCGAGTTCGATACCACCGGCCTGGAGGCGGTCCGGGCCTGGCTCACCGATCAGGAGCTGGACGAGGAGGAGCCGGAACTGCGAGTGCGCCGGACCGTGGGCGCCGATGGCCGCTCCCGCGCCTGGATCAATGGCCGGCCGGTGGCCGTCTCCGCCCTGCGGGAGCTGGGGGAGCAACTGGTGGACATCCACGGCCAGCACGCCCACCAGTCGCTGCTGCGCCGGGAGGCCCAGCGCGACCGCCTGGATGAATACGCCGGTGCCCACGAGCTGCGCAGCCGGGTGGGCGCGGCCCACCGCCGGGAGCGCGAGCTGGCCTCGGAGCTGGCCTCCCTCCAGCAGGCGGACAGCGATCGCGAGGCGCGCCGGGAACTGCTGGCCTACCAGGTGGAGGAGCTGGAGGCGCTGGGGCTGGAGGAGGGCGAACCGGAGCGGCTGGAGGCCGAGCACGAGCGCCTCTCCCACGCCCGCCAGCTGCTGGAGGCGTGCGAGCGCGCCATCGCCGTCCTCCACGAGGGCGAGGAGGTCACCGCCGCCGGCCTGCTGGGCCGGACCGCCAGCGAGCTCGGCAGTCTGCGCGAGGTGGATGCCGGGCTGGGGCCGGCCGCGGATCTGGTGGAATCCGCGGTGGCCCAGGTCAACGAGGCGACCACCGAGCTGCGCCACTACCGCGACGGCCTGGACC
>JBKGYA010000087.1:0-8751 GCA_046546335.1 Thiohalospira sp.
TGAGCCTGCTCCGCGAGGGCCTGGAACGCCACGGCTGCCGCCCCTGCGGCGACCTCGCCCGCACCGAGCACGGCCGGCGCGCCAACGTCGCCGGCCTGGTCATCAACCGGCAGCAGCCCCACAGCGCCCGGGGGACCCTCTTCATCACCTTGGAGGACGAGGCCGGCCACGCCAACCTCATCCTCCGCCCCTGGCTCAAGCCGCGCCACCGCCGGGCCCTGCTCGCCGGCCGGCTGCTCCAGGTGGAGGGCGTCGTCCAGCGCCAGGGCGAGGTGGTCCACCTGCTGGTGGACGGCGTCACCGACCGCACCGCCTGGCTGGGCGAACTGCCCACCCGCTCCCGGGACTTCGGCTGAAATGGTCCAGTGCCGCAGGATCTCCGCGGATTGCCCCGAAAAGGCCCGCGGCCGGCACGAAGTATGCGGCCGCCCCACCCCGTCGGAGGTCGCCGCCGCCGCCCCGGCACGCTAGAATGGTCGCCGTGGCGCCGTGGATGCTTCATCCATTACATGAACAATCCTCGGTAACTCATTGGCCCGGGTGACGAAACTGGTAGACGTAGCGGACTTAAAATCCGCGGGCTCAGGCCGTGCCGGTTCGAGTCCGGCCCCGGGCACCACCTCCCCCAACTCCTGTCCTCCCCCGGCTGTCCTCCTGTGGCCCATCGCCCTTCTTTACAACTTAATGAAAATGAGTTTTATTCGTCTCTACTCATTCAGCCGTATCGAGGGAGACCGACCATGATCCAACGCACCCCGTTTGGCGGGATCCTCGCCACTGGGCTCCTCGCCGGTGCCCTCCTCCTCCCCACCGGGGCCGCGGCCCACGGCGAGGCGGGGGAGCACGTCGAGGAATTCCGGGAGCACATGGACGACTACGCCACCGAGGTCCGGACGCTGGTGGACCGGGTGGAGGCCGTGGCCCGTGACGGGGCCGACGAGGCCGAGTCCGAGGAGGCCGTCAACCGCCTGGTGGAGACCTGGGAGGGGGCCGAATTCCACGAGGCCGTGGAAGAGGTCGCCTCCCCTCTCTATCCGCCCATCTGGCAGGCCATCAACGGCCTGCGCGACGCCGTGGACAAGGGCGCGGAGGCTGCGCAGGTGCGCAAGCGCGCCGACCGGGTCATTGCCGCCTTCCACGAGGGCATGGGCGGCCTGCGCCTGGAGGCGGCGGATGGCAACGGCGAGCACGACGAGGACCACCACGACTGACCCGGTCTCTCGCCCCGCCCATGAAAAAGGCCCGCCCCGGGGTTGCCGGAGCGGGCCTTTTTCTGTCTGGAGGCTGGGGCCGGATTCGAACCGACGTTGCACGGCTTTGCAGGCCGCCGCATAGCCACTCTGCCACCCAGCCGTAAGACGGCATTATAACCCGGGACCGCCGGCCCGGGCGAGCCCCCCGACGTACTAAAGACGCATCAAGAGGGAGGGCACAAAAAAACCCCGGCCGGAACCGAGGTTTCATATCTGGAGCGGGAAACGAGACTCGAACTCGCGACCCCAACCTTGGCAAGGTTGTGCTCTACCAACTGAGCTATTCCCGCCTGATTCGGCTGCGCATTCTACCGTGTTACGTGGAGACGTCAACCCCTCTCATTGCGCATGAAGATGGGCCATGCGGCCCGTAGGTAGACGATCATGGACCAGAGGGTCAGACCCGCCGCGACATAGAGCAGCCAGAAGCCGAGATGGAGGCTGGGCAGCCCCCAGAGCGGCTCCTCGTAGAGCAGCAGCAGGATGGCGACCATCTGCACCCCGGTCTTGAGCTTGCCCATCCAGGAGACGGCCACGCTGGCCCGCTCACCGATCTCGGCCATCCACTCCCGCAGGGCGGAGATGGCGATCTCCCGGCCGATGATCACCACCGCCGCTATCCCCACCAGGATCCCCGGATAGGGCGTGGGATTGGCCTCCACCAGCAGGACCAGGGCGGCCGCGACCATGAGCTTGTCCGCCACCGGGTCCAGGAAGGCGCCGAAGGCGGAGCTCTGCCCCCAGCGCCGCGCCAGGAAGCCGTCCAGCCAGTCGGTGACCGCGGCCGCGGCGAAGAGCACGGTCGCCGCCAGGCTCGACCACCCCACCGGCAGGTAGAAGGCGATGATGAACAGCGGGATGGCGCCGATCCGCAGCAGGGTCAGGATGTTGGGGAGGTTCCATCTCATGCGTCAGCCACCCGGGTGGAAGGTATCGAAGATCCGCTGGGCGAGTTCGTCGCTGATCCCCGGCACCCGGGCCAGCTCCTCGACCCCGGCGCGGGTGACCCCCTGGAGGCCACCCAGCTGCTGCAACAGGGCCTGGCGCTTGCGCGGCCCGACGCCGGGGATGTCCTCCAGCGTGGAGGTGTTCCGGCTCTTCGCCCGGCGCTGGCGATGGCCGCCGATGGCGAAGCGGTGCGCCTCGCCGTCGATCTGCTGGATGAGGTGCAGCCCCGGCGAGTCGGGCGGCAGTATAAGACCGGCCTCCCGACCCGACAAGAATAGCGTCTCCTCCCCCGCCTTGCGCTCCGGCCCCTTGGCGATGCCGATGACGGGGATCCCGGTGATCTGCAGCTCCTCCAGCACCCCCTCGGCGACGTTGACCTGACCCCGACCGCCATCGATGAGGATGGCATCGGGCAGCTCGCCCTCCCCCCGCTTCACCTTGGTATAGCGCCGGGTGAGCACCTCGCGCAGGGCGCCGTAGTCGTCGCCGGGCTCCACGTCGCGGATATTGTAGCGCCGGTAGGCGTCCTTCACCGGGCCGCTGTGGTCGAAGACCACGCAGGCCCCCACCGGGGATTCGCCGCGGGTGTGGCTGATGTCGAAGCCCTCGATGCGCCGGGGCAGATCGGGCAGATCCAGCCCCTCCTGCAGGGCCTGGAAGCGCTCGAACAGGTTCGTCCGGGCGGCCAGCCGGCTCTCCAGGGCGGTGCGGGCATTGGTCCCGGCCAGCTCCACCCAGCGGGCGCGCTCGCCGCGCACCCGGGTGGCCAGCCGCACCCGGCGGCCGGCCTGCTCCGAGATGGCCTCCTCCAGCAGCTCGCGCTCCGGCGGCTCCTCGGCCAGGAGGATCTCCGGCGGGATGGCCTGGGCGCCCTCGGCGTGGTCCAGGTAGTGCTGGGCCAGGAAGGCCTCCAGGACCTCGCCGGTATCGGCGCCGTCGCTGTGCTGGGGGAACCAGGTGCGGTTGCCCAGGTTGTTCCCGCCCCGGATGACGAAGACCTGGACGCAGGCCATGCCGCCCTCGGCGGCTACCGCCACCACGTCGTGGTCCCCGCCCTCGCCGCTGATGGACTGGCGCTGCTGGAGCTTGCGCAGCTGGGCGATCTGGTCGCGGTAGCGGGCGGCCGCCTCGAATTCGAGGTCGGCGGAGGCCTTTTCCATGCGACCGACGAGGTCGTCGATGACGGCGTTGCTCTTGCCCTCCAGGAACATCACCGCGTGCTCGACATCCTCGGCGTAGCGCTCCTCGTCCACGTAGCCCACGCAGGGCGCGGTACAGCGCTGGATCTGGTACTGCAGGCAGGGGCGGCTGCGGTTGTTGAAGAAGGTGTCCTCGCACTGGCGCACGGGGAAGAGCTTCTGCAGCAGCGACAGCGTCTCGCGCACCGCCGTGGCCGACGGATAGGGCCCGAAGTAGCGCCCCTTGGCCCGGCGCGCCCCGCGGTGGAAGGCCAGCCGCGGGAAGCGCTGCTGGCTGGAGAGGTAGATGTAGGGGTAGCTCTTGTCGTCCCGCAGGAGGACGTTGTAGCGCGGCCGGTAGCGCTTGATGAGGTTGTTCTCGAGGATCAGCGCCTCGGCCTCGCTGCCGGTGACGGTCACCTCGACATTGGCGATGTGGGAGACCATCGCCCGGGTCTTGGGGCTGTCCACCTTGCGGCGGAAGTAGCTGGACAGGCGGCGCTTGAGGTTGCGCGCCTTGCCCACGTAGATGACCTCCCCGTCGGCGTTCTCCATGCGGTAGACGCCCGGGCGCTCGGTGACGCGCTCCAGGAAGGCGCGGGCGTCGAAGCCCTCGGCCTCCCCCTGCGGTTCTTCCTCGCTCATGTCGCAGGCAGTCGCTCGCGGATGGACTCGAAGACGGCATCGAACATCGCCGGGGTGAGCCGGCGAGTCTGGGTGTTGTAGCGGCTGCAGTGGTAGGAGTCCACCACCGCCGGGCCGCCGGCCGGTTCATGCCAGTGGCCGTGGGCGAAGGGGTGGTCCTTCTGCCGGCCGCCCAGGGCGGCGATGGTGGTCTCGTGGGCCACCCGCCCCAGGGCCAGGACCACCGCCCCGGCCCGCAGCCCGGCCAGCTCCGCCGCCAGGAAGGGGCGGCAGGTGCGCACTTCCGTCCCGGTGGGCTTGTTGGCCGGCGGCAGGCACTTCACGGCGTTGGTGATCCGGCAGTCCCGGAGGGCCAGGCCGTCCTCCGCCGAGCGCGACTCCGGGGCGGAGGCGAAACCGAAGCGGTGGAGGGTCTCGTAGAGCATGATCCCGGCGTGGTCGCCGGTAAAGGGCCGGCCGGTGGCATTGGCCCCGTGCAGACCCGGCGCCAGCCCCACCACCAGCAGCCCGGGGTCGTCGGCCCCGAAGGGCGCCACCGGGCGGCAGTGGTAGTCGGGATGCTCGGCGGCCACCGCATCCAGGTGGGCGGCCAGCCGGGGGCAGGCGCGGCAGTGGGGGTCGAAGGGGGTCGTCATCCGCTACCGGCGGCGCCCTCCGCTACGCCGGGGGGCTGCTCCCCCACCCCGTGCTCCATCGCCAGCCGGGTCAGCGCGCTGTCGGAGTTCACGCCGAGCTTGGAGAAGATCCGGTGGCGATAGGTGGAGATGGTCTTGGCGGAGAGGTGCATGTCCTCGGCGATCTGCCCCACCCGCTGGCCGGCCAGCATCATCAGGGCCACCTGCATCTCCCGCTGGGAGAGGCGGTCGAAGGGGTTGCACGCCCCGCCCGGCAGCATGTTCAGCGCCAGGTGGCGGGCCACGTCGGCATCCAGGTAGCGCTCGCCGCGGTCCACCGTCTCCAGGGCCTCGAGGATGGTGTCCGTGGTGCAGCCCTTGGTGAGGTAGCCGCTGGCACCGGCCTCCAGCATCCGGCCGGGCAGCGGCCCCTCGCCGTAGACGGAGATGACGACCACCTTGATCCCCGGCATCAGGGCGTGCAGCCGCCGGGTCGCCTCCAGCCCGCCGATACCGGGCATGTTCACATCCAGGAGGACGGCATCCGGTGCATGCTCCCGCACCAGCTCCACCACCTCCTCGCCGGAGGCGGCCTCGGCCACCACCTCGACCTGCCCGGAATCCTCCAGCAGGCGGCGGATACCGGCCCGCACCAGCTCGTGGTCGTCGGCGAGAATGACCCTGAAGGTGCGCAGGACGTGGTACATGCCGGGTGCCGCTCGCTCTCGGTCTTCGTGATCGTCGCCTTCCTGGCGCATATCTCCTCCCTGAGTTGCGAAGCCTCTCCGATGGCCTCCTTCAGGTACAGGAATATGACAGATCGCTCATGTTCTGAGAAGTGGGGATGGCGGCTCGACCGGGATCCGCTACCCTGAAGAAGGCACCGATCCCCCAATGGATGAGGAGCGGTAATGATGCACGCGAGCCGCGACGACGCCATCGAGACCCTGACCCTGTTGCCGGAGGGCCCCTTCCCCAACAACCCCCACTACCCCGTGGTCCTCCACCGGCAGGTCTTCCCGGAGGCCGATCCGGCCGCCATCGAGGCCACCTTTGCCGCCCACGGCTGGCCTCCGGCCTGGCGCTGGGGCGTATTCGACTGGCACCACTTCCACGCCGGCGCCCACGAGGTCCTCGGCTGCTACCGTGGCAGCGCCACCCTGCAACTCGGCGGCCCCGACGGGCCTCTGGTGGAAGTCGCGGCCGGCGACGCCGTCCTCCTCCCGGCCGGGACCGCCCACCGCAGCGTCGCCATCCGCGACGGCTTCACCTGCGTCGGGGCCTACCCCGTCGGCCAGGAGCCGGATATCCAGCGCGGCGACCCGGCCGACCGGGAGGCGCTGGAATACCGCATCCACCATGTGCCGCTCCCCGCACAGGATCCGGTTTACGGATCTCCCGGCAGCCTGACCACTGGAAGAAGACAATGAACGAGTTCCTGAAGCGGATGAAGCGGGCCCGACGCGCCCGGGAGAGCGTCGTGCTTGCCGGCACAGACAGGGTTAGGATGTAGTCATTACAGGACGTTTTCTTTCGGCGTAGAGGGATCCAGGGAGGCTGAGATGAGAGCAAGGGTAAACCTGGGGCTGGCGGCCGGCGCCGTCCTCGCCGTATCGGGCTGCGGCACGGGCAACAACTTCGTCGACGACGCCATCGGCTCGGCAGCGGATTCCATGGGCCAGCAGGTCGGCAAGGCCGCGGGGGATGCCGCCGTCCGGCACTATTCACCCATGTTCATGCGCTGGCAGACCGCCTACCTCATGCGCATGGCCTTCTACGCCGAGGGCCACTCCGTCGAGGCCGCCGCCCACCCCTACGAGCCGGGCGAGTACACCGAATGGGAGGTGAGCGATCAGGACGAGGAGATCGCGAGCCACCTGCGCCGCGCCTTCCTGTTCGAAAACGATGACGACAATAAGTGGTGGCAGGTCGTCCACGACGCCGTGGATGCCGAGGAGGAGGTGACCCTGGAGGCACTGTTCACCCCCGACCGCTCCAGGATGCTGCGCCTGCGCGCCGAGTACCCCGACGGCGAGGGCCCGCGCGAGATGCCGGTGGAGGAGCAGAACTACCGCGCACCGCAACGGCTGACGGAGGAGAGCATCGAGGGCGCCACCGAGGACACCGTCTCGGTGACCGTGCCGGCGGGCACCTTCGAAGCGCGCAAGGTCCGCTTCAGCCAGCCCGGCGGCGGCACCCAGACCTGGTGGCTGAGCGACGACGTCCCCGGCGGCGTGGTCAAGTACAGCTGGACCGCCCCGCGCAACGAGGACGACGAGGCCCCGGAGGGCGCCGAGGACATGCCGACCAGCGCCTACATCGTCGAACTGCAGGACTACGGCTCCGGCGCCGAGAGCCGGCTGGGCATCGAGCCCTGAACCGCCCGGCCCTGCCATCCATCACTGGGTCGGGCCACGCACAGCAAGAAGGGGCGCCATGAACGCCAACCTTGTGAAAGACCTGCCGGAAGCACGGCCGGAGGAATGGCTCGACACCCTGATCGACGCCGAGAACGTAACCGTGGAACGCATCGTCTCCCACGGCCACACCTCGCCGGCCACCGGCTGGTACGACCAGCCCCGACACGAATGGGTGACGGTACTCACGGGTCGCGGCACGGTGGCTTTTGAGGATGGCGAGGAGGTCACACTCGGCCCGGGCGACCATCTCACCATCCCCGCCCATCGCCGCCACCGCGTGGCCTGGACGGCGCCCGGCGAGCCGACGGTCTGGCTGGCCGTCCATTACGACTGAGACCCATCAGCCCCCGAACACCCAGTACAATGGCAAGAAGGATCGGCCATGCAACCCGCTCCCTGTGATAAGGCTGCTCCACGCAAGGCCACGACCCTCCGGGTGCGGGCAGAACCTCGGGTCCGGGCTCGTGACCGCGGTTGACTCTATCCGCCCGGATAAGCGAGTGGTCGAAGTAGCGCGGGAGATGTTTCTTCCGGCTTGCACCGGGCGATCACACGGCCTATAAACGGACGGAGTTGGGCGGCATGGAACCGCCGAGAGAGCGCGCTACGAGGAGATCACGGCATGTGGAGGAAAATCGATAACTATGTGCTTAGCTGGCACAACCATCCGCGGCGCGGAGCCATCCATCTGCGCCTTGATGATGGCTCCGAAGCCGTCATCGACCACCTCTCCAGCGATGACCTCTCCACCCTGGGCAATATCCTGCGTGTAGAGCCCAACGTCTGGTATCACACTACACGCGGCGATATCGCGGCCCACTCCAGGCCAGAGCATGAAGAAAACATCGACTGAGCCCCGGCGCTTAACCCTCCTGCCGCTCGCCCGGTCGACGTACACACCCCGGCCACCCGGCCCTGCCCGTGTCCCTGCCCGGCATTCTTCCCGTCGATGGGGTGCGTTGCTTTCTCGACTCCGGGACGTGCCGGAGACTCTCTGCCGCTCACCCGGCGAGAAAAACATAAAATTTTGATATTGAAATATTTTATTGGGAAGCGTTTTCAACAAAACGGTGGAGGGCCAGGGATTCGAACCCTGGAGGGGCGTAGACCCCTGCCGGTTTTCAAGACCGGTGCTTTCGACCACTCAGCCAGCCCTCCGTGGGTCGATACCCTATCGCAGAGATGGCGTCGGATGCCACTGAAAAAAACGGCCCGGTCGCTAAGCGATACCGGGCCTAAAACTACTACGGGGGAGAGCTATGCGCGTTACCGAGGGTTAGAAACCACCCCCACCACTCTTGTCGTCCTTATCGTCCTTATCCTTATCGTCCTTATCCTTCTTGGCACCGTCGCCGGCACCGCCGCCGCCGCAATAGCACTCGCGGCGTCGACCGCTGCCGGCGTTGCCGCCGTTGCGGCGCTCGCCGCCGTGCTGCTCACCCACCGCGACGTGTGGTGGACGCGCCACCGAGTCGAACGCGGCCTCGAGGCGTTCGCGCGCCTCGAGGAGGCGTCGAAGGAGATCCTCGACGTCGAACGCGATGACTTCGACGAGAGCGTCAACCTCGACGACCTCGTCGACGACCGGACGCTGCCCGCCGCCGTGCTGCCACGGTTCGTGACGACAGGTCTCGCCAGCCCCGGCAGGCTCTGCGTCGCCGACCCGCAGCGGGGCCGCGCGCATCTGCGCGTC
>JBKGYA010000088.1:0-8725 GCA_046546335.1 Thiohalospira sp.
ACGACCTCATCACCCGCGGCACCCGCGAGCCCTACCGCATGTTCACCAGCCGCGCCGAGCACCGCCTGCTGCTGCGCGAGGACAACGCCGACCTGCGGCTGACCCCCATCGGCCGGGCGCTGGGCCTGGTGGGCGAGGTTCGATTCCACGCCTTCGAGGCGCGCCGGCAGGCCATCGAGGCGGAACAGCAGCGGCTTGCCACCACCACCATCCGCGCCGAGGCGTGCAGCGACGACCTCGCCCGGGAGGTACTGGGGCAGCCACTGACGCAGAGCCAGCGCCTGGCCGACCTGCTGCGCCGACCGGCGACCGATTACTACGCCCTCCACCGCCTGCCCGGGGCCGGTGAGCCCACCGACCGGGCCGATGTCGCCGAGCAGGTCACGGTCCAGGCGCGCTACGCCGGGTACATCGAGCGCCAGCTCGCGGAGAATGCGCGCCAGGAGCGCCATGCCCACCATGCCATCCCGGAGGAGCTGGATTTCCGCGCGGTGCCCGGCCTCTCCACCGAGGTGGCGGAGAAGCTCGGCCGCCATCGCCCCTCCACCCTGGGCCAGGCCGGCCGGATCGACGGCGTGACCCCGGCGGCCCTCTCCCTGCTGCTCGTTCACCTCCACCGCCGGGGGGCGTGACATGTCCAAGGGCGCATCGGCAGGTTACAATAGGGCCGAGGAACTCCGGCGCGGCCTGGCGGAGCTTGGCCAGGAACTGCCGGACCTCGCGCAGGAGCGGTTGCTTACTTACCTCGACCTGCTGGCGCGCTGGAACCGGGTCCACAACCTGACCGCCGTGCGCGACCCGGCAGCCATGGTTGCGTACCACCTGCTCGACTCCCTGGCCGGTCGCCCCTGGCTGCCGTCGGGCCCGCTGGTGGACCTGGGCAGCGGGGCCGGCCTCCCCGGCCTGGTCATCGCCTTGGCCGAGCCGGACCGGCCGGTGACCCTGGTGGACAGCGCCGCCAAGCGCACCCGCTTCCTGGTCCAGGCGGTGGGCGCCCTGGGCCTGGAGCGGGTGGAGGTGGTCCAGGCCCGCATGGAGGCCTGGCGGCCGCCGGAACCGGTGGAGGTGGTCACCGCCCGCGCGGTGACCACCATGGACGAGCTGGCGGGGCTCGCGGCCCCCCTGCTTGCCCCTACCGGCCGACTGGTGGCGTGGAAGGGGGCCTGGCCGGAGGCCGGCGCCGAGGAGACCGCCGTGGAGGCGGTCCACCCCGTGGCGGTCCCCGGGGTCGAGGGGGCGCGACATATCGTTGTCGCCCGCCCCGGTGTGTGATACTCAGAGGATGGCGCCCGGGGAGGGAAGGAAGACGTGACCAAGACCATCGCGGTAACCAATCAGAAGGGCGGGGTGGGCAAGACCACCACCAGCGTCAACCTCGCCGCCTCGCTGGCGGCGACCCACCGCCGGGTCCTGCTCATCGACATGGACCCCCAGGGCAACGCGACCATGGGATCCGGCATCGACAAGCGCGGGGTGCCCGCCTCCACCTACGACGTCCTGCTGGGCGAGAGCGCCCTGGGCGACGCCCTGCTGCGCACCGAGGCGGGCTACGACCTGCTGCCGGCCAACGCCGATCTCACCGCTGCCGAGGTAGGCCTGCTGGAGACCGACGGCCGGGAACAGCGTCTGCGCACCGCCCTGTCCTCCGCCGTGGACTACGACTACATCCTGGTGGACTGCCCGCCGGCGCTGAACATGCTCACCGTGAACGCCCTGGTGGCCGCGAATACCGTCATGATCCCCATGCAGTGCGAGTACTACGCCCTGGAGGGGCTGTCGGCGCTGCTGGACACCATCCGCCGGATCCAGGAGCAGCTCAATCCCGAGCTGGAGGTGGAGGGGCTGCTGCGGACCATGTTCGACCCGCGCAATCGCCTGGCCACCGACGTCTCGCGCCAGCTCACCGACCACTTCGGCGGCAAGGTCTACCGGACCGTGATCCCGCGCAATGTCCGCCTGGCCGAGGCGCCGAGCTACGGCCTGCCGGTGCTGGCCTACGACAAGGGCTCCCGCGGGGCGCAGTCCTATCTGGCCCTGGCCGGCGAGCTGCTGCGCAACGAGACCGCCGACCGGCCCGATCCGGCTCCGGTCTGAACCCCCAGCCGATCCCCGACGGAGGAATCCCGACCCCATGAGCGCACGCAAGCGCGGCCTCGGCCGCGGACTCGACGCCCTCCTCTCCGATCCCGACGCCGCCGCGAGCCCCACGGTGGACCGCGCCGCCGGCGACCAGCTCGCCGAGATCCCGGTGGAGCGGATCCGGCGGGGCCGGTACCAGCCGCGGCGGGACATGGATCCCGACGCCCTGGAGGAGCTGGCCCACTCCATCCGCATGCAGGGGGTGGTGCAGCCCATCGTCGTCCGCGCCGTGGAGGATGCCGAGGTCGATTACGAGATCATCGCCGGGGAGCGGCGCTGGCGGGCCGCCGCCATGGCGGAACTGGCCACCATCCCGGCGGTGATCCGCGAGGTCCCCGACCAGGCCGCCCTGGCCATCGCCCTCATCGAGAACATCCAGCGCGAGGAGCTCAATCCCATAGAGGAGGCCCACGCGCTGCACCGCCTCATCGAGGAGTTCGAGCTCACCCACCACCAGGTGGCCGAGGCCGTGGGCCGCTCCCGCGTGGCCGTGACCAACCTCCTGCGCCTCATGGGGCTCGAGGAGGGCGCCCGGGAGCTGGTGGAGATGGGAGCTCTGGAGATGGGCCACGCCCGGGCGCTGCTCGCCCTGGAGGGCGCCGAGCAGGTGCGCGCCGCCCGCGACGTCGCCCAGCGGGAACTCACCGTGCGCGAGACCGAGAAGCTTGTCCGCCGCCTCCAGGAGGGGGCGCCGGAGCCGGCGGAGCCCGCGCGCGAGGACCCCGACGTGCGCCGCCTGCAGGAGGATCTCTCCGAGCGGCTGGGGGCCCCGGTCAAGGTCAGCCAGGGCAGGCAGGGCCGGGGCAAGGTGGAGATCCGCTACAACTCCCTGGACGAGCTCGAGGGGATCCTGGCCCACATCAAGTAGGGGCTTTGCCCCCATCCTTCGTTGACCCCCTGTGGACGAGTATTTATACTCCGCGCCTCAATAACGGTCCGGCCGCGCGCCGGACGGGTCGACAGGGGTCCATGAAGTTCGCAACTACCGTCCTCCAGCGCTCCCTCCTGCGTCTTCTGGGTGTACAGGCAGCGCTGACGGCGGTCGCCGCCCTGGCCTGGTTCTCGCAGGCCGGCCCCGAGCCGGCGCTGGCCGCGCTCTACGGCGGCGGCATCACCCTGGCGGCTACCCTTCTCAGCGGCTGGCGGCTGCTGCGCGCCACCGAGGCGCTGGGTAGCAGCACCACTCGCGGGCTGGCGGAGCTCTACATCGGCTTCGCCATCCGATTCGTCCTGGCCCTGGCGCTGCTGGCGCTGGGCATGGGGGTTCTGGAGCTGGATCCCCTGGGTATACTGACCGGCTTTGCGGTGGCCCAGCTGGGCTACCTGTTCAATCGCGTGGAGACCGCGCCGCCGCAAGCCGACTGAATTTCTAACGAAACGAGGGGAGAAAAGCGTCGTGGCCACCGGAACGCCGTCTCCGACCGATTACATCAATCACCACCTCCACAACCTCCAGATCGGCGAGGGGTTCTGGACCCTGAAGATCGATACCGTCTTCTTCAGCGTCCTCCTTGCCGCCCTTTTGGTCTGGATGGGCCGGGCCATCGGCAAGCGCCTGCAGCACGACACCCCCTCCGGCCTGCAGAACTGGGTCGAGGCGATCGTCGAGTTCGTCGACGGCCAGGTGAGCGACGTCTTCCCCAATCGGGACAAGCTGGTGGGCCCGCTGGCGCTGACCATCTTCATGTGGGTCTTCCTGCTGAACTTCATGGACCTCATCCCGGTCGACCTGCTGCCGTGGGCGGCCACCCTCGTGGGGCTGGAATACCTCAAGGTCGTCCCGACCACGGAGCTGGACACGACCTTCGCGATGGCGCTTACCGTCTTCGCCCTGATCATCATCTACAACCTCCGGTCCAAGGGGCTGGTCGGGTACCTCAAGATGTTCCTGACCCACCCCTTCGGCCCCTACCTCTTCCCGGTGAACGTGGTCATGACCACCATCGAGGAGGTGGCCAAGCCGGTCAGTCTCGCCCTGCGACTCTTCGGCAACCTGTTCGCTGGCGAGCTGCTCTTTCTGCTCATCGCCCTGCTCTCTCTGGGCGGCTTCGGCGCCGCCTGGGTCCCGCAGATCGCCCTGGGCACGCTGTGGGCGATCTTCCATATCCTGGTCATCACCCTGCAGGCCTTCATCTTCATGCTGTTGACGGCCGTCTATCTGGGTATGGCGAGCCAGGATCTGGAGCACCACTAGGGGGCGATCCGTCGCACCGACTTCGAACACCATCCATTCGCATCCAAGGAGAAGTCCCATGAACGAAATCGTCGCTTCCACCGCCATCGGTGTCGGCATCATCCTGGCCGCTGCCGGCCTGGGCTCCGCCCTCGGCTGGGGCATGATCTGCTCCAAGTACATCGAGGGCATCGCCCGCCAGCCCGAGATGCGCGCCCAGCTCATGGGGCAGATGCTCTTCACCGGCGGCCTCATGGAGGCCTTCCCGATGATCGTGCTCGGTCTGTCCATGTGGTTCATCTTCGCGAACCCCTTCGTTGCGGCCGCCGGCTGAGGTCGAACGAGACTGCTCGTTGACTCGCCGATAAACCCCCCAGCGGGAGGAGCAAAGCCGTGAACGTTACTGCAACGCTATTTGCTCAGATCCTGGTCTTCCTCATCCTGATCTGGTTCGTGAACCGGTATCTGTGGGGTCCGCTGACCAGCGTGATGGAGCAGCGCCAGAAGCGCATCGCCGATGGTCTGGCGGCCGCCGAGAAGGGCCAGCACGAGAAGGAGCTGGCCGAGCAGCGCGCCAAGGAGGAGCTGGCCCAGGCCAAGGAGCAGGCGGCCGAGATCATCGCCCAGGCCCAGAAGCGCTCCAACGAGATCGTTGAGGAGGCCAAGGACTCCGCCCGGGAAGAGGGCGAGCGCCTGAAGGCCGCCGCGCAGGCCGAGATCGAGCAGGAGGTCAATCGCGCCCGGGAGCAGCTGCGCAGCCGCGTGGCCGAGCTCTCCACCCAGGGTGCGAGCCGGATCCTCAAGCGCGAGATCGACGCCAGTGCCCACGAGGACCTCATTTCGGACCTCGTCACCGAGATCTAGGGGCAGACCATGGCCGAGAACATCACCATCGCCCGACCCTACGCCGAGGCGCTGCTGGAGCTGGCCCGGGAGAAGGGCAATCTGGACCAGTGGTCCGGGATGCTCGACCTCATGAGCCAGGTGGCCAGCGCCCCGGAGATGGCGTCGCTGTTCGACAACCCCGGGGTCGAAGCCGACCAGCTCGTCGCGATCATCGCCGAGGTGGGCAAGGACACCCTGGATGACCACGCCCGCAATCTGCTGCGGCTACTCGCCGAACGGGACCGCCTCAGTCTCCTCCCGGACATCGCGGCCCTCTACGAGCTGGAGCGCTCCCGCGCCGAGGGCGAGGTCGAGGCCGAGGTGGTGTCGGCCCGGCCGCTGGGCGAGGCCCAGCAGGCGAAGCTCGCCGAGGCCCTCAAGAAGCGGCTCGGCCGTGAGGTGCGGCTGACCTGCCGGACCGACGAGGAGCTGCTCGGCGGCGCCGTGGTCCGGGCCGGCGACCTGGTCATCGACGGCTCGGCAGTGGGGCGCCTGGAGCGGCTCGCCGGGTCCCTGCGGCAGTAACCGGACCGAATCGAGAGGAATGCAAGCATGCAACTGAATCCTGCCGAGATCAGCGATCTCATCAAGAAGCGGATCGAGAACTTCGAATCCGTCTCGGAGGCGCGTACCGAGGGTACCGTGGTCAGCCTCTCCGACGGCATCGCCCGCCTCCACGGCCTCGCCGACATCATGTCGGGCGAGGTCCTGGAATTCCCGGGCGAGACCTTCGGCATGGCCCTGAACCTGGAGCGCGACTCCGTCGGCGCGGTCATCCTGGGCCCGTACGAGCACATCGCCGAGGGCGATACTGTCAAGGCCACCGGCCGCATCCTGGATGTGCCGGTGGGCGATGCGCTCCTCGGCCGGGTGGTCAACTCCCTGGGCGTCCCGGTGGACGGCAAGGGCCCGGTGGATGCCGCCGGCCACGAGCCCATCGAGAAGATCGCCCCCGGCGTCATCTCCCGCCAGGGCGTCGACCAGCCCATGCAGACCGGCCTCAAGGCCATCGACGCCATGGTCCCGGTGGGCCGAGGCCAGCGCGAGTTGATCATCGGCGACCGCCAGACCGGCAAGACCGCCGTCGGCGTCGACGCCATCATCAACCAGAAGGGTACCGGCGTTAAGTGCATCTACGTCGCCGTGGGCCAGAAGGCCTCCTCGGTGGCCAACGTGGTGACCAAGCTCGAGGAGCACGGCGCCATGGAGCACACCATCGTGGTCGCCGCCACCGCCGCCGACCCGGCCTCCATGCAGTACATCGCCCCCTACGCCGGCTGCGCCATGGGCGAGTACTTCCGGGACCGGGGCGAGGATGCCCTCATTATCTACGACGACCTCACCAAGCAGGCGTGGGCCTATCGCCAGGTCTCCCTGCTCCTGCGCCGTCCCCCGGGCCGCGAGGCCTATCCCGGCGACGTCTTCTACCTGCACTCCCGCCTGCTGGAGCGGGCCGCGCGGGTCAACGAGGACTTCGTCGAGCACCAGACCAACGGCGAGGTGAAAGGCAAGACCGGCTCACTGACCGCCCTGCCCATCATCGAGACCCAGGCCGGCGACGTCTCCGCCTTCGTGCCGACCAACGTCATCTCCATCACCGACGGCCAGATCTTCCTGGAGAGCGACCTCTTCAACTCGGGAATCCGCCCGGCCATCAACGCCGGTCTCTCGGTCTCCCGGGTGGGTGGCTCCGCCCAGACCAAGATCATCAAGAAGTTCGGTGGCGGCGTCCGGCTGGCGCTGGCGCAGTACCGCGAGCTGGCGGCCTTCGCCCAGTTCGCCTCGGACCTCGACGAGCACACGCGCAAGCAGCTCGAGCGCGGCGAGCGCGTCATGGAGCTGATGAAGCAGAACCAGTACAAGCCGCTGGGTGTCGGTCTGATGGCCTTCTCGCTGTTCGCGGCCAACGAGGGCTATCTGGACGACCTGGAGACCAAGAAGGTTACCGACTTTGAGGCCGCGCTCCACGACTACGCCAAGTCCGAGTGCGCCGATCTGGTCAAGCAGCTCGACGAGACCGGCAAGTACGACGATGAGGTCGACGCGGCCCTGCGCAAGGCCCTCGACGACTTCAAGGCCAACCACGCTTGGTAAACCGGGGGCAGACCGATGGCGGGCGCTAAGGAGATACGGACTCAGATCAAGTCCATCCAGAACACCCAGAAGATCACCAAGGCCATGGAGATGGTGGCCGCCTCCAAGATGCGCAAGGCGCAGGACCGGATGGAGGCGACCCGCCCCTACGCCGACAAGATGCGGCAGGTGATCGGGCATCTGGCCAACGCCCATCCCGAGTATCGCCACCCGTTCCTGGAGGAGCGGGAAGAGGTGAAGCGGGCCGGCTACATTACCGTCACCACCGACCGCGGGCTCTGTGGCGGCCTGAACGTCAACCTCTTCCGCAAGACCATCAAGGACCTGCGGGAATGGGACGAGCAGGGGGTCGGTCTCGACCACGCGGTGATCGGCAGCAAGGGGCTGCAGTTCTACAACCGGCTCGGCGCCAGCATCGTTGCCGAGGCCACCAGCCTCGGCGACAAGCCGGCGCTCAGCGACATCATCGGCACCGTGAAGGTGATGCTCGACGCCTACACCGAGGGCCGGATCGATCGGCTCTACCTGGCGCAGAACCGGTTCGTGAACACCATGACCCAGCAGCCGCAGATCATCCAGCTGCTGCCGCTGCCGCCGGCGGAGGACGAGGAGCTCCAGCACCACTGGGACTACCTCTACGAGCCGGATGCGGCCACGGTCCTGGATGACCTCCTGACCCGCTACATCGAGTCGCAGGTCTTCCAGGCGGTCGTGGAGAACGTCGCGTCCGAGATGGCCTCCCGGATGGTCGCCATGAAGGCCGCCTCGGACAACGCCGGGGACATCATCAACGACCTGCAGCTGGCCTACAACAAGGCCCGCCAGGCCGCCATTACGCAGGAGCTCTCCGAGATCGTCGCCGGCGCCGCCGCGGTCTGACCGCCGGGCCACCGAATCGGAGCGGAATTCAAGGGGTACCCAACATGAGTACTGGTAAGGTCGTACAAATCATTGGCGCCGTGGTCGACATCGAGTTCGAGCGCGGCTCCGTCCCGAAGGTCTTCGACGCCCTCAAGCTGGCGGAGACCGGGCTGACCCTCGAGGTCCAGCAGCAGCTGGGCGACGGGGTCGTCCGCACCATCGCCCTGGGAAGCACCGAGGGCCTCAAGCGTGGCATGGAGGTGACCAACACCGGCCAGGCCATCCAGGTCCCGGTGGGCACCGGCACGCTGGGCCGCGTCATGGACGTCCTCGGCGAGCCGGTGGACGAGGCCGGCCCGGTGGAGACCCAGGAGCGCTGGGGTATCCACCGCGAGCCGCCGGCCTACGACGAGCAGTCCGGTTCCACCGAGCTGCTGGAGACCGGCATCAAGGTCATCGACCTCCTCTGCCCCTTCGCCAAGGGCGGCAAGGTCGGCCTGTTCGGCGGCGCCGGCGTGGGCAAGACCGTCAACATGATGGAGCTCATCCGCAACATCGCCATCGAGCACTCCG
>JBKGYA010000089.1:0-8578 GCA_046546335.1 Thiohalospira sp.
CCCGAGCCGCCTCCGGCAGCCCCGGAGCCCCCCGTGGCCGAGGAGCCGCCGGCCCCGGACCTCGAGACCGCTGCCGAGCCGGAATCCGAGCCCGAACCGGAGCCTGAACCGGCTAGGGAGGCGCCGCTGTTCGAGGCGGTGGGGGAGGCCGGGTCGCCGCCCGAGGAATCGGCACCGGACCAGTCGGAGCCGGACGAGCCGGCAGGCAACGGCTCGGAACCCGAGGGCCCGGCCGGACAGGGTCCGGAGTCGCCCGGGCCGGCTGCCGGAACCCCGGAGCCCCCCGGCCTGGACACCTCCGCCCTGGGTAGTACACCGCCCCCGGAGGGATCCGCAGCGCCGGGAGTGGGGGCCGGTGACCCGGATCCCGAGACCTGGCGCAGCTGGGTCGCCGCCATGCCGACCAGGGGGCTCACGCGGGAGCTGCTGCGCCACACGGCCTGGCGCGGCCGCCAGGGCCGGCGGGTGACGCTGGCCCTGGAGTCCTCGCGCCAGCCGCCGGACAGCGACCGCTACGCCGAGCGTATCGCCGAGGCGTTGACGCTCTATCTAGGGGAACAGGTGAAGGTCGACCTGGTCCCCGAGGAGGGACCGGAGACGCCGGCGGCGCTGGCCGAACGCGCCGAGGAGGAGCAGGCGGAGGCGGCCCGGGAGGCCATCGAGACCGATCCGATGGTCCAGCAACTCTGCGATACTTTCGATGCCCGGGTGGATCCCGCCACGATCCGCCCGCTGGAGTCCGGGGAGAGCGCCCCGGACCCCGACACAACCGGAACAGGAGGGTAGAACCCATGAAAGGCGGTATCGGCAACATGATGAAGCAGGCCCAGCAGATGCAGGAGCAGATGCAGAAGGCCCAGGAGGAGCTCGCCGAGATGGAAGTCACCGGCGAGGCCGGCGGCGGCATGGTCAAGGTGACCATGACCGGCCGCCACGACGTCAAGCGCGTGAACATCGACGACAGCCTCATGGGCGACGACCGCGAGATGCTGGAGGACCTGGTGGCCGCGGCGATGAACGACGCCGTGCGCAACGTCGAGCAGGCCAGCCAGGAGAAGATGTCCGGCCTCACCGAGGGGCTGAACCTCCCCGCCGGCATGAAGCTCCCCTTCTAGCGCCCATGGCGTCCAGCCCCCTCATCAGCGGTCTGATGGAGGCCCTGCGGACCCTGCCCGGGGTGGGGCCGAAGTCGGCCCAGCGCATGGCCTACCACCTGCTGGAGCGCGACCGCGAGGGCGCGCGCAACCTGGCCGGGGCGCTGACGGCGGCGGTGGACAGGGTCGGCCACTGCCAGCGCTGCCGGACACTCTCCGAGACCGAACTCTGCACCCTCTGCGCCGATGCCGGCCGGGATCGCAGCCTGCTCTGCGTGGTGGAGTCGCCGGCGGACGTGGAGGCCATGGAGCAGTACACCGACTACCGCGGGCTCTACTTCGTCCTGGGCGGCCACCTCTCCCCCCTGGACGGCATCGGCCCCGAGGCCATCGGTCTGGATCGGCTGGAGGCGCTGCTGGACGAGGGCGAGGTCGCCGAGGTGGTCCTGGCCACCAACCCCACCGTGGAGGGGGAGGCCACCGCTCACTATATCGGCGAGCTGGTCCGCCCGCGGGGGATCACCATCACCCGGATCGCCTACGGGGTCCCCCTGGGCGGGGAGCTGGAGTACGTCAACGGCGACACCCTCTCCCACGCCTTCAGCGGCCGGCGCGAGGTCTAGGAGGGCCTCTCAGCCCCGCTTCGAGCGGGCGGAGAGTTCGGTCATGGCCAGGCCCGCCCGCTCGCAGAGCTGGCGGAAGAGGGCGTATTGCTCCACGTCCAGCCGGCAGTCCCGGCCGGCGCAGTCCCCGTAGAAGAGCCCCACCGGTCGGTCGTGGACGAAGACCGACATCGCCATGAAGTTCTTTGTGTCCAGCTTGTCCGCCAGGGCCGGTGGCAGGTAGGGGGCCAGCTCGTCGGCGTTGTCGGGGTTGCACCAGAGTGCCCGGGGGGCCTCCATGAGCTTGCTGAAGAGGTGGGGCGGTTCCATGGCCAGGGACTCCCGGGCCAGCTCCTCGGTGCCGTGGCCGCCCAGGGTCGCCCGGGCACGCAGGGCGCTACGGTCGGGGTTGAGCATGGCGAAGACCACCCGCTCCAGCCCCACATGGTGGTGGAGCCCCTCCAGTACCAGGTGCATGGCATCGGGCAGGGTGTGGCTGCCGTCGATGGCGTCCAGCAGTCGCTCCACCGCTGCCGCCTCGCCCGCAGCCCCGCCCTCGGGTACCGGCTCGGTCTCGTCGTCGAAGTAGATGGGTCCCTTTTCGGCCCCGTTATCCGCGAGATCGATTCGCTCGGCCGGTTCTTCCGCCTCCTTTCTGCCATCCAGGAAGCGGCGGGCCGTGGCGTCCAGCTCCTCGGGGTCCGGGGCCACGGCCACCGCGGAGGCGGCCTCGGCGTAGCTGGTGGAGCTCAGGCCTTGGTCCTCCAGCAGGGGATCGGCCTCCTCCGGCGGCGCCACCACGCGAGGGGGGCCGGTATCCAGCAGCATCCCCGCCGCCGGGACCACGCCGTAGGTCCGCCAGGCCCGGGCGGCCAGCGCGGCATCGGCGTGCACCGCGGCGGCGGCCCGGCTGTAGGGGACCTGGAGGAACTCCGCCACCTCCCACAGCAGGCTCGAGACCGGGGTGTCGTACCAGTTCCAGTCCACCGTGAAGGCCAGCCGGTCGGCGACGCGGATACCGCGGGTGCGCCGGTTCGTCTTGGCGTCGGGGTCGACGCTCTCGGCCAGGAAGGGGGGGAGCCCCCACTGCGTGAGGAGTTCCCGGGTGAGCGCCTCCATCCGGTAGCCGAGCTGCTCGGCCTCCACCTCCGACTCGGGGCGATCCGGGGCGGCGGCGATGGCGGAGGCGGTGTCCGCGGCGCGCTCGGGCTTGGTCAGCCACAGATGCATCCAGCCCAGCCGGTGGAGGAGGGCGGCGGCGTAGACCTCGCCCGGGTTCATGTCGGCGCGCCTTCCGGCCCAGCCGGCGGCCTGGACGGCGGCGTGGTGGGCGCGGCTGTAGATCGTCAGCAGCCGGGGCTGGACCCCGGGTGTGGCGATGTCGCTCAGGCGCGGCCGGCCCTGGTGCAGGCGGCGCATGCGGTCGAGTCCCAGCATCATGGTGGCGTGCTGGACGGCGCCCACGGGGCTGCCCAGGTGCCGGTGCGGGATACTGTTGACCTTGGCGAGGAGGTGGAGCGTGAGGCCCGGATCGCGCAGGATGGTGCTGGCCAGGGCGCCCTGGTCGAGGCGATCGTCATCCGCGGCGAAGATCCGATCCAGCTCCTCGGCGGCGCGATCCAGCACCGGAAAGTGGTCGATGCTCGCTCGGGCGGTCATCACCCGAAGCGTATCCGACTCGCTCATTGCAAGGCCTCCCTAGCGCCCCGGCGGCATCGATTGGGGCGGGACGTCACCCCATTTTGCGTCAAAAATCACCGTCGGGGTACTGATTCCGGTAGGGCTCCTCTCTATAATGGACGGGAATTCCGCAAGTAGAGCCGGGGGACCCCGCCCCGCCAGGGAGCTCGAGCATCCATGAAGCTCATCATCGGACTCATCACCGTGACGGCGAGCATCATCGTCGGCTACCTGATGGCCCACGGCAAGCTCGCGGTGCTCTTCCAGCCCGCCGAGTTCGTGATCATCGGGGGTGCCGCCATTGGCGCCTTCGTGGTGGCCAATCCCGGCCACGTGATCAAGCGGGTGATCGGCGGGATCCCGTTGCTGCTCAAGGGTTCGCCCTATAACAAGGACGCCTACATGGAGCTTCTGGCGCTCATGTACGAACTCTTCACCCGGGCGCGCAAGGAGGGGCTCATGGCCCTGGAGCCCCACGTGGAGGACCCGGAGAGCAGTGATCTCTTCGCCAAGTACCCGGCGGTCCACAATAACCACCAGGTGCGGGACTTCATCGCCGACTACCTGCGCATGATCGTCGGTGGCAACATGAACGCCTTCGAGATGGAGAACCTCATGGACGTGGAGCTGGAGGCCCACGAGAAGGAGGCCACCAAGCCCGGGGCCGCCGTGACCACCATGGGGGATGGCCTCCCGGGCTTCGGCATCGTGGCGGCAGTGCTCGGCGTCATCATCACCATGGGCTATATCGACGCCGGGGCGGAGGAGCTGGGCAACCACATCGGCGCCGCCCTGGTGGGCACCTTCCTCGGTATCCTCCTGGCCTACGGCTTCGTCGGCCCTATCGGCCACGCCCTTACCGAGCAGGCGGAGGAGGAGGGGCAGTTCCTCCAGTGCGCCAAGATGTGCATCCTCTCCACCCTCAACGGCTACGGGCCGCAGATCGCGGTGGAGTTCGGTCGCAAGGCCATCGCCCACACCCACCGTCCCGGTTTCGTGGAACTGGAAGAGCACCTCCGCGGCGAGGGCGGATAGCGCGCGCGCCGGCGCGGGCAGGCAGCCATGGCGGAGAACGACAATAACGTTCGCCCCATCGTCGTCAAGCGGCCGAAGAAGGTCGAGGGCGGCCACCACGGCGGTTCGTGGAAGGTGGCCTACGCCGACTTCGTCACCGCCATGATGGCGCTCTTCCTCCTGCTCTGGATCCTTGAGACCACCGACTTCGAGAGCAAGAAGGCCATCGCCGACCACTTCCAGAGTCCCTCCGCCGTGCAGGGGCCGGGGGGGGCCAGCACCTCCATGATCGACATGGAAGGGGAGATGGATGCGCCCCGGGGCGAGGGCGGCGAGGTGGACGAGCGCAATCCCCAGGAGGAGCCCTCGCCCACCGAGGAGTCGGAGGAGAAGCAGAGCCTGGCCGATCTCATGGCCCGCCTGGAGGAGCAGATCCAGGAGGATGAATCCCTGCGGGAGTTCGAGGACCAGATCGTCATGGAGATCGACGAGGATGGTCTACGGGTGCAGGTCATCGACGACTCCGACCGGCCCATGTTCACCGCCGGCGGCTCCCGCCTGCGTTACTACGCCCGCGACATCCTGGAGACGCTCGGGCGGACCCTCTCCGATGTCCCCTTCAAGCTGGTGGTCTCCGGCCATACCGATGCCTCTGCCTACAGCGGCAGCAAGGAGGATTACACCAACTGGGAGCTGTCCGCCGACCGCGCCAACGCCGCCCGCCGGGCCATGCTGGGCGGGGGCTTGCCGGAGTCGCACATCGAGCGGGTCACCGGCCTGGCGGACAGCGAACTCTACAATCGCCGTTACCCCCTGGATCCCTCCAACCGGCGGGTGAGCGTGCTGGTCACCCCGCGGGAGGTGGAACGCCAGCGCCTGGAGGAGTCGGAAGGCGGCAGCATGCTCGACGATATCGGTTCCGGCATGCTCAACGGCAACGGCGGCGGGGACGACGCCGACAATGGCAGCGTCGATCGCGGCAACGGGGGCGAAGGGGACGATGACGGCGGAGAGACCTCCTCGGAGGATACGGACCGGACGGAATCCGGGGCCGGGGAGGATTTCGACCCCGAGGAACTCGACCGCCGGCTGCGCCGCGCCCTCCAGTAGCCGTAGAGCCCTATTCCGGGGCACGCTCCCGGTCCTTGGGGTCCCCGTCGATCCCATCGGGGTCAAAGGGTCCGAAGTGGTAGTACTGGCTATTGAGCCAGGAGGTTACGTCCTCGACCCAGGAACGGGGCCACGCCTCGCCGTAGCTGTTCCGGCAGCGTCCCACCTGGTCGGAGAGATCGTTGAGGTTGTCGATGCGGCGGTTGCTGCGATCGTAGACAGCGGTGGGGTCGCCACCCATGAGGTCGGCGTGGCAGTCGACGCAGTGGCGTTCGTGGAGTTCACGTCCGTGGAAGGGGTCCGATGAATCGGCACTCGCCGTTGTAGAGCCGAACAGTGCCGCTGCGGTCAGCCACGGGAGCAGGGCGCGGTACGGTCGCGGGAGCAGCATTGCGGTACCTCGGGTGGCGGCGCAGGGTTCCCTCTCCCTGATACACTAACAGCCCAGCCATCGCAACGGAGGAGGCGCCCCATGGCGGCCGACCCCGAGAATCTGATCTGGATCGACCTGGAGATGACCGGGCTCGATACGGATAACGACCGCATCATCGAGATCGCCACCATCGTTACCGACGGGCGGCTCAACGTCCTCGCCGAGGGGCCGGACCTGGCCATCCATCAGGATGATGCCATCCTCGCCGGCATGGACGAGTGGAATACCAATCAGCACGGCGAGTCCGGGCTCACCGAGCGCGTGCGCACCACGGAGATGGACGAGGCCACTGCCGAGGCGCAGACCCTGGCGTTTCTGCGCCAGTACGTCCCGCCGCGGACCTCGCCCATGTGCGGCAACAGCATCTGCCAGGACCGCCGCTTCCTGGCCCGCTGCATGCCGGAGCTGGAGGCCTTCTTCCACTACCGCAACCTGGACGTGAGTACCCTCAAGGAGCTGGCGCGGCGCTGGGCGCCGGATGTCTACCACCGCTTCGAGAAGGGCGGTTCCCACCGCGCCATGGACGACATCCGCGACTCCATTCGCGAGCTGGCCTACTATCGGGACAACCTGCTGGCACTGGTCTAGACGGGCATGGATCGCAGGAAGGAAGTGACCCGGGCGGACTGCTGGAAGTGCCGCCACCACTACATCACCTGGGAGGAGAGCTTCCCCTACGGCTGCCGCGCCCTGGGCTTCAAGTCCCGACGGCTGCCGGTCTTCGATGTCCGCGAGTCGTCCGGTCACGACTGCCTCTATTTCTCCCCCAAGGAGGGAAAGGGCTGAGCATCTGAGCGGCTTTTCACCACCCCGGCCCTTGTGTATGCTCGCCTGAAGAACCCCGGTCGCAGTGCTGTCCGCGAGCCCACGGAGTCCATGTATTCCCAGATCGAGAATGCCCGGCAGCAGGATGACCTCGTCGAGCGCTACGCCCCGCTGGTAAAGCGCCTGGCGCACCATCTCATGGGGCGGCTGCCTCCCAGCGTGCAGCTGGATGACCTGCTCCAGGCCGGCATGATGGGGCTGCTGGATGCCGCCCGGCAGTATGATGCCACCCAGGGCGCGACCTTCGAGACCTACGCCACCATCCGCATCCGCGGCTCCATGCTCGACGAGCTGCGTCGCTACGACTGGGCGCCCAAATCGATCCACCGCAAGTCCCGGGACCTGGCCGAGGCCATCCAGGCCGTGGAGCAGCGCGAGGGGCGGGATGCGCGGGACGAGGAGATCGTTGCCGAACTCGGGGTGAGCCACGAGGAGTACCACCAGCTCCTGCGGGAGACCTCCTCGGCCCGGGTCTTCAGCCTGGAGGACCTCTCCGCCGACGGCGACATCACCGAGGCCATGCCCTCCCGAACGCCGACGCCCCAGCAGGGGGTGGAGGATGCCGCCTTCCATGAGGGGCTGGCCGAGGCCATCCGCAACCTCCCCGAGCGCGAGCGCCTGGTCATGGCCATGTACTACGACCATGAGCTCAATCTGCGCGAGATCGGCGAGGTGCAGGGGGTAACCGAATCCAGGGTCAGCCAGATCCTCAGCCAGGCGCACAAGCGCCTGCGCGCCCGCCTCATCGACTGGGGGGCCAAGGCCTGAGGCGCC
This sequence comes from Thiohalospira sp., assembly GCA_046546335.1. Taxonomy (GTDB): domain Bacteria; phylum Pseudomonadota; class Gammaproteobacteria; order Thiohalospirales; family Thiohalospiraceae; genus Thiohalospira. Next base: position 7,533 of record JBKGYA010000089.1, read on the forward strand.
AGCGCCCCGGCGGGGAATCGGGGCGGGTGATTCAGGCGGGGCCGGTGGTCACCGGCGTCGCCTCGGCGTTGCCCCAGTCCGACCAGGCCCCCGGGTAGCCCTTGGCCTCCGGGAACCCCAGCCACTTGAGGACCAGCCACGGCAGGGCCGAGCGGTGGTGGGTCTGGCAGTAGGTGATCACGCAGCGGTCGGGGGTGAAGCCGAGGAAGTCGAGCTTGTCCCGGATGGTCGTCGCGTCCTTCAGGCGCCGGTCGTGGGCGTTGTCCATGAGCCAGGTCCACTCCAGGTTCACCGCGCCCGGGATGTGGCCGCCCCGCGCGGCGCGGACGTCCTCCCCGCTGAATTCCGCCGGCGAGCGCGCATCCCAGAGGGCGTAGTGCGGGTCGCCCAGGTGGCGCAGGATCTCGTCGCGGGTGGCAATGGTCTCCTCGCGGGCGGTGTAGTGCACCGGGTAGTGGCCCGCCTCGGGGGTGGCCAGCTCGGTGCTCGTGGGCAGGCCGGCGGTGATCCAGGCGTCGCGCCCGCCATCCAGCAGGGCTGCGCGGGGATGGCCGGCGGTGGCCAGGGTCCAGAGCAGGCGGGCGGCGCGGCCGCCCCCCTCGTCGTCGCAGGCGATGACGGTGGTCTCCGGGGTGACCCCGGCGGCCTCCAGGTGGCGGGAGAGCTCCGTGGCATCCGCCAGCAGCCCCTTGATTACGCCGTCGCTGTGGATGATGGCCTCGAAGGGGATCTGGACCGAACCGGGGATGTGGCCCCGGGCGAAGGTATCGGCATCGCCCAGGTCGATGACCCGGAGGTTCGCCTCCCCCTCCAGCCGGCGGGACAGCTCCTCCGGGGAGATGATCCAGGGGTGGTCGCGGTTCATGGGCTCTCTCCTTGCGGCGGGACCGGCGGCCCCCACCTTAGCCGAGTTCGGGCCCGCCTCGCCAGCCGCGCCCCCGAGTATGCGGAGACCTGGCGGTTTTCCCCGCCGCGGGTCGGTGGTCTGCGGGGGGCGGGCGTTGTAGAGTGCCGACGCAGCGTCGACGAGGGTGAGACATGAGCGA
>JBKGYA010000090.1:0-8445 GCA_046546335.1 Thiohalospira sp.
GGAGCTGGAGCGGCGCTGGCAGGACGAGAAGGCTCGCGCCGCCTGGGTGGAGGGGCTGGTGGCCGCTGCGCAGAGCCGTTTGCCAGCCGGGAAGTGGCGCCTCATCCACGCCCCCGGCTGGCCGGCGCAGGAGGTGGAGGCGACCCGGCAGCGCCTGGGTGCCCGGGTCGCCGGCGAGGTGGTGGCCGAGGAGGACCCCGCCCTGCACGCCGGCCTGCGGATCTGCGCCGACGGCGCCTGTCTGGATGCCGGGGTGGGTCCGTCGGACCGCGGCCTGCTGGCCCAGCCACAGCGCCTGGAGGGGGAGCTCCTGGGGCAGCTGGAGCGACTGACCGGGGAGGCCGGAACATGAGCTGTGCGGAGCTGACCTGGATCAGCGGGCCGGTCCTGCGCGCCCGCCCTCAGGGCCCCTTCTACATCCAGGAGGCGGTCCGCGTGGGCGAGGACGGTCTCCTGGGGGAGGTCATCCGGCTGGCCCGCGGCGAGATCGTCGTCCAGGTCTACGAGGAGACCGCCGGCCTGCGCCCCGGCGTTACCGTGGAGGGGACCGGCCAGCCCCTGGCGGTGGAGCTGGGGCCGGCCCTGCTGGGCCGGATCTTCGACGGGCTGCTGCGCCCGCTCACGGTGGAGGAGGGGCGGCACGTCCGCCCCGGCCTGCGCAGCGGCGAGCCGGAATCCTTCCCCTTCCAGCCGGCTGTGGCCGTCGGGGAGCGGGTGGAGCCGGGGGCGCCCTTCGGTCGGGTCCGGCCCGCCGGGGCCCGGGAGCAGCGCTGCCTGGCGCCGCCGAACGCCGGGGGCGAGGTCACCTGGGTGGCCGGCGCCGGCGAGTATCGCGAGGATGCGGTGGTCCTGCGGCTGCGCGACGACCACGGCGTGGAACACGAGGCGGCCATGCGCCATACCTGGCCGGTCCGCCATCCGCGGCCGGTGGCCCGGCGACAGAGCGCCGATGCCCCCATGGTCACCGGCCAGCGGATCATCGACAGCCTCTTTCCCGTGGCCCGGGGCGGTCGGGCGGCGCTGCCCGGCGGCTTCGGCACCGGCAAGACCATGCTCCAGGAGAGCCTGGCCAAGTTCGCCGATGCCGACGTCATCGTCTACGTCGGCTGCGGGGAGCGCGGCAACGAGATGGCCGGCGTGCTGGAGGAGTTCCCCCAGCTCGACGACCCCCTCCACGGCCGCCCCCTCATGGAGCGGACGGTGATCATCGCCAATACCTCCAACATGCCGGTGGCGGCGCGGGAGGCGAGCATCTACACCGGCGTCACCGTGGCCGAGTACTTCCGCGATCAGGGGCTGGACGTGGCGCTCATGGCCGACTCCACCTCGCGCTGGGCCGAGGCGCTGCGGGAGGTCTCCGGCCGGCTGGGCGAGCTGCCGGGGGAGGGGGGCTACCCCGCCTACCTCTCCAGCCGTCTGGCCGACTTCTACGAGCGCGCCGGGACCGTTACCACCTGCGGCGGCGACGAGGGCTCGCTCACCCTCATCGGGGCGGTGAGCCCGCCCTCCGGCGACTTCTCGGAGCCGGTGACCACCCATACCAAGCGCTATACCCGCTGCTTCTGGGCGCTGGATCGGGAGCGGGCGCAGTCGCGCTTCTACCCGGCCATCCATCCGCTCACCTCCTACTCCGAGGATGCCACCGACCTGGCCGGCTGGTGGGAGCGCCAGGGCCACGCCGAGTGGCTGGGCCAGCGCCGGCAGTTCCTCTCCCTGCTGGAGGAGCAGCAGCGGCTGGAGCGCATGGCCCGGATCGTGGGCAAGGATGCCCTGCCGCCGGAGCAGCGGATCACCCTGCTCTCGGCGGAGCTGGTCAACGAGGGCTTCCTGCGCCAGTCGGCGCTCTCCCCCACCGATCGCCACTGCTCACCGGAGCGCCAGATCGCCATGCAGCGGACCTTGGTACGCTTCATCGACCGGGCGCGCCGGGCGGTGGAGGCCGGCGTCCCGGTGGAGGCCATCGCCGGCCTGGATCTGACCCGGCGCCTGCGGCGGCTGGGGGAGGAGTACGGCGAGCCGGCGATGGCCGATCTGGAGGCGCTGCCGGGGGCCATCGATGCCGCCATGGCGGATCTCGAGCGCGAGCACGTCGGGGAGGGCGAACATGCGGGCTGAGGCGTACGTCCAGGGGACCCTCACGCGCATCGAGGGGCCGCTGCTCTTCCTGCGCCGGAACATGGATGTGGGGCTGGACGAGGCGGTCACGGTCCACGGCGCCGACGGCCGACCCCGGCTGGGCCGGATCGCCGCCCTGGACGAAGACGTGATGACCGTGGAGGTGCTGGAGGAGACCGGCGGCCTGGCGGTGGCGGATACCCGGGTGCGGCTCACCGGGGCGCCGGTGGACTTCGGGGTGGGCCCGGACATGCTCGGCCGGATCTTCGACGGCCTGGGCCGGGTGGCCGACGACGGCCCGCCGGTGGCGGCCAGCCAGCGGCTGCCGGTGGACGGCGATCCCCTCAATCCCGCCGCCCGGGACGTGCCGCGGGACTTCATCGAGACCGGGATCACCACCATCGACCTCCTGAACAGCCTGGTCCGGGGCCAGAAGCTCCCCTTCTTCTCCGGCGGTGGGCTGCCCCACGACCGGCTGGCGATACGCATCGCCGAGGGGGCGCGGCTGCGCGGGGACGAGCCCTTCGCCGTGGTCTTCTGCGGGATCGGCATCCCGTCGCACACCGCCGCCGCCTTCCGCCGTGCCATGGAGGAGGGGGGCGCCCGGGAGCGGACGGTGATGTTCCTCAACCAGGCCTCGGACTCCTCCACCCAGCGGCTGCTGACGCCGCGCTTCGCGCTCACCGCCGCCGAGTACCTCGCCTTCGCGGAGGGCTGGCACGTGCTGGTGGTGATGACCGACATGACCAACTACTGCGAGGCGCTGCGGGAGGTCTCCGCCAGCCACGGCGAGATCCCCAGCCGCAAGGGCTACCCCGGCTACATGTACTCCGATCTGGCCGCCCTCTACGAGCGGGCCGGGGCGCTGCGCGGCCGGGACGGGTCGCTCACCCAGCTGCCCATCCTGACCATGCCGTCGGACGACATCACCCACCCCATCCCGGATCTCACCGGCTACATCACCGAGGGCCAGATGGTCCTGGACCGGGAGCTGGATCGCCGCGGCCTGGAGCCGCCGGTGAAGGTCCTGCCCAGCCTCTCCCGGCTGATGAAGGACGGCACCGGCAAGGGCTATACCGATCCCGACCACGGCGATCTCGCCAGCCAGCTCTACGCCGCCTACGCCCGGGTCCACCAGATCCGGGTGCTGGCCAGCGTGGTGGGGGAGGAGAGCCTGCCGGCCACCGACCGCACCTATCTGCGCTTCGGCGAGCGCTTCGAGGCCGAGCTGGTGAACCAGCCGGAGCGGCGGACCCTGGAGGAGTCCATGGCGGTGGGGTGGCGGCTGCTCGCCGATCTGCCGCGTAGCGAGCTCCACCGCCTCTCCGACGACCAGATCCGGAACCATCTGGGGGACGAAGAGGGCGACGATGGCCGAACGTGACCTCAGTCCCACGCCGTCGACCCTGCTGGAGCTGCGCGAGGAGCGCCAGGTCGTCCGGGATGGCTACCACTTCCTGGACGAGAAGCGCCTCTCCCTGGCCGCCCGGATCATGGAGGAGCTCAAGGCCCAGCGGGCCGCCCTGGAAGACTGGGAGGCCGCCCGCCAGGCGGCCGTCGAGGCGCTGGAGGCCGCGGTGGGCCGCCACGGCCTGGAGGACCTGCGGGTGCAGCCGCCCCGAATGCCGGCGGGACGGCTGGAGGTGACCGGCAGCGGCTTCCTGGGCGTGCTCCTGCAGCAGGCCGAGGCGAGCTTTACCCCGGAGCCGGGGGCGCCGGCCCTGGACCCCTCCCCCGAGGCGGAGGCCTGCGCCGACGCCTTCGCCCGGCTCACCGAGGCCGCGGTCCGCCGCGCCGTCCACGAGGCCAATCTGTCCCGACTGCTGGAGGAGTATCACGTCACCGCCCGCCGTGCCCGGGCCCTGGAGGATGTCGTCCTCCCGGAGCTGGATCGCGACGTTGCCTGGATCGGGACCGCCATCGAGGAGCAGGAGCAGGAGGAGGCCGTGCGCGCCCGGCTCCACGCCCCGGACTAGCCGGCGCGACTGCTCGGAATCCGTACAGTCGATCCTTTCCGGTAGGGCGGGGAGTTCGTACGCTGCAGGGGTATCGATTCGGAGCCACGCCCATGGAAGCCGGAAGATCCCTGCAGCAAGGCCTGCGCACGCACTGGCGCCGCCTGCGGCGGCGCATCCGGGGAGGGGGCGATGACATTCAGCCCTGTCTGCGCCGCCACAACGCCCTCTACATCCACATCCCCAAGTGCGCCGGGAGCGCCCTGAGCCTCGGCCTCTGCGGCTACCAGGTGGGGCATACCACGGCCCGGGCCCATCAGCAGTCCGACCCCCGCTTCTTCCGCACGGCCTTCAAGTTCACGGTCGTCCGGCACCCCTTCCTGCGGTTGCGCTCGGCCTTCCACTTCCTCCGCCGGGGGGGCATGAACGCCCACGACCGGACGATGGGCGAGACCCATCTCGGCCGTTTCGAGACCTTCGACGACCTCATCGAATCGGTCTGGACCAGTGGTGACCGTGGGCCCCTGCGGCTGCTCCATCTCCGCCCCATGACCGACTTCACCAGCCGGCCGGATCGCCCCAGCCGGCTGCTCATCGATTATGCGGCGCGCCTGGAGTTCCTCGCCGAGGATGCGCCCATGATCACCGACGCCTTTGCCGAGCCCCTGTCGTCACGGCTGCGTGGGCGTCTCATGGGGGAGCGGGTGAACGCGGGCGGGAAGGCCGAAGAGGCGGTGGACCGGCTCACCCTGGAGCGGGTGATGGCCCTCTACGAGGATGATGCCCACCTCTTCGGCTATACGGACTTCGCCCGCCCCGAGGCGGTGGAGGCCCTGGGGCGGGGGGAGGGGGTCAGTAGGTGATGTAGCCGCCGAGGACGAAGGTGCCGATGCTGTCCTCGCCGCCGTGCTCACCCTCGGAGATCTCGTTCTCCGCCGTCAGCGACTCGTAGCCGGCCTTGATGTTGGCGTTGTGGCCGTCGATGAGGTAGGTGATCCCCAACCGGGTGGCGTCGTAGCTGCCCCAGTCCTGATCGGCGTCGGAGCCCCAGGACTCGTGGGCCACCCAGGGCTGCCAGTCGCCCACGGTGTAGCCGGTCTGGGCGTAGTAGCCGGAGCCCTGGGCGCGGTCGATGGTAGCCTTGGCAGCAACGTCATCGGTGCCATCCATTGGGTTACCATCCTCGTTTCGAAAGACCTCGTCGCCATCTCCCAGGTCGAGGTCCATCCAGCCGGCCTCGGCGGTGAGGGCGCCGGGCCCCACGGGCTGCTCCAGGAAGAGGTCGGCGGTCACCAGCTCGTAGTCGCGCCATTCGCCGTCGTCTGCCTGGGCCACGTCGCTCTGGGAGTCCATGGCCAGCCCCACGCCGACCGTCTCCTTGCCGCCGTGGTAGGTGGTGAGGTTGTAGTAGCCGGCCTCGTCGTCACCGAAGTTCACCTGCACCCGGCCGGTGTAGCGCTCGCTGTCGTTGTTGGTCCTCGCGCCGTCGTAGGTGCCCACGTAGTACTTCAGATGGGTGTTCTCCGCCAGCGAGCCGCTGCCGAACAGGGTCAGGCCCATGTCGCGGACCCCCACGGCGCTGCCGAGGCCGGAGTCGGTCTCGGGCAGCACCTGGTTGGTGAAGGAGCCCACGGCGCGGGCGCCCCAGGTGAGGTCCTTGTAGACCAGGCCGGTGCGGTCGATGGCCATGAGGCCGCCGGAGCTGGTGGTGGCGTGGCGAAGGCTCGGCGCCATGTTCTGGCCGGCGATGACCTGGGCCCAGTCGTCGACCTGGTACTTGATGAAGGCGTCGATGACCCGGGCGTCGGCCCCGATTCCGGCCTCGTTCTCCGCGAACTCGGTCTGCATGAAGAGCGAGACCTTCTCGTGGACGGAGGCGCCCAGGCGGATCCGGCCGCGGCGGACCTTGTAGTCGCGGCTCTCGGCCACGGCGTCGCTGTCGTACTGGATCATCTGCGACTGCAGCCGGAAGCCGAGGTCCAGGCTGGCGTCGTCGTTGATCTCCACCTTGGCGCCGGCGAGGGCGCTGGCGGGCAGGCTCGCGGCCACCAGGCCGGCGATGAGGGTATGGCGCATGGTCTTCCTCCCCGTTTCTCGGAATGTGCGCTTGTCGAAAGCGCCCCGGCCGCTTCGAATGGCGAGCCGGGGGTTGTCTCCGGGGACCAAACAAGGGTCGTGCCAGGTGGTCGGCCCCGCCACGGCGGGGCTCGTGCGGCGGGGAGAGGAAGGGGCCGGGCCGGCCCGTTACGTTTCGTAAGCCGGGCTGTTACGCAGCGTAACGGCTCAGCCCTCGCGGGGGAGGCGGGCCACGGCCAGGGAGGTGGCCCCGGCGACGGCGGCGGGCAGTACCAGGAAGTTCACCAGGGGGATGGCGGTGGCCACCGCCGCCGCGGTGCCGAAGCCGAGCACCGTCCAGCGCCGGCGGCCCAGCACCGGCCGCTGCTCCGGGAAGCGCAGGCCGCGGTTGCCCAGGGGGGCATCCAGGTACTCCTGGGCCAGGCCCCAGGCGCCGAAGAGGAACCAGGCCACCGGCGCGAGGACGTTGAGTACCGGGATCACGAAGAGCACCAGCAGCGGGATCGCCCGCACGGCGAAGTAGCCGAGCTTGCGGACCTCGGCGCCGATATCGGCCAGGGCGCCCCGGGCGATGGCCAGGGCGCTGCCCTCGCCGTCCTCCGGCGCCCGGCCGGTGAGGTGGACCTCCACCGCCGCCGCCAGCGGCCCCACGAAGGGCGCGGCCACCAGCGCCGCCACCAGGGTAAAGGCGTAGAAGACCACCAGCAGGGCGGCGACGACAAAGAGCGGCCAGAGCAGCCACGCCAGCCAGTCCAGCCAGCCCGGCGTGGCCTCCTGCACCCACGCCACCAGCTCGGCAAAGCCCGCCGCCCCCGCCGCGATCCCGCCGGCGAAGACCAGGATGTTCAGCAGCAGCGGGATCACCATCCACTTGCGCACCCCCGGCTGCACCATGAGCCGGAAGCCGCGGAAAAAGTGGGCCGCCCCGGCCAGGGGGTTGTCCGTGGAGGTTGGTGTCGGGGTGTCGGTGGCCATCCGGGATCGAACCTCTCGTGCGGGGGCTGGAAGACAGTGTGTGCCATCGTACAATGAGAGGCGGAGAGGGCGCACCGAGCGCTGCCAAGCGGCCCGGGAGGAATGGGTATGCGAATGGACGAGATCAGGGCAAGGCGAAACGCCATCACCGAACTGGGAAAGCGATATGGTGCTGACCGTATCCGGGTCTTCGGCTCGGTGGCCCGAGGTGAAGAGCGCCCGGACAGTGATATCGATTTCCTGGTTGCCCTCAAGCCTGGGTACGACATGTTCCGGCAGCGCCTTCCATTCGCCGAGGAACTGGGGGAATTGCTCCATCATCCCGTGGATGTCGTCCCGGAGCACGAACTCAACCCCCACCTGCGCGATCGGGTATTGCGAGAGGCGGTTGAGCTTTGAACAGGTGGCAGGCTCACGCCTACCACATCCGGGATACGGCCGCCCGTATCCGGCGCATCCAGGAGCGTGGGCGGGTAACTGAGGACGAGATCCTTTACGATGCCGCCCTCCGTAACCTCCAGACCCTCTCGGAATCCACCCAGTTCCTGCCGGCAGACAAGCAACAGCTCTGTCCCGGGATACCCTGGAAGGAGATCAAGGGATTCCGGAATATCCTGGTCCACAACTACCTTGGCGAGATCGATCCAGGGACTGTCGAGTTGGTTATCACCGATTACCTGCCCGATCTGGAGACCTGCGTGGATCGACTTCTTTCCCTTTACGGCGGGGACGACGCTCCCGGGTGACCATCGCCATTGCTCCCGGTCCGGGGCGGCTATCTACAGTCGCCCGTCGCTGGCCTCCACCGGTAGCAGGTGCTTGATGTCGTAGACGACGCCCCCGTCCGGTCGCAGGAAGGCGCGGATCCCCTCCGTGCCCAGCTGGGCGAATTCCCGGTGGCCCACGGCGAGGATGACGGCGTCGTAGGCACCGGCCTCGGGTTCGGCCACCGGGTGGATGCCATACTCGTGGGCCGCCTCGGCCGGGTCCACCCAGGGGTCGTGGATGTCCACCTGCGCGTGGTAGGTCGCCAGCTCTGCCACGATATCCACCACGCGGGTGTTGCGCAGATCCGGACAGTTCTCCTTGAAGGCGAGGCCCAGGATGAGGATCCGGCCGTCGACCACCTGGAGCCGTCGCCGGGTCATGAGCTTGACCACCTGCTCGGCGACGAAGCGGCCCATGCCGTCGTTGATGCGCCGGCCGGCGAGGATGACGTCGGGGTGGTAGCCGATGGCCTGGGCCTTGTGGGTGAGGTAGTAGGGGTCGACGCCGATGCAGTGGCCGCCCACCAGGCCGGGCCGGAAGGGGAGGAAGTTCCACT
>JBKGYA010000091.1:0-8406 GCA_046546335.1 Thiohalospira sp.
CTCGACCTGCCTGCCCCGCTGGTTGCCCGGCTGGACGAGGTCCTCAGCAGCAGCGGCAAGCTGCGCGAGGACGCCTCCGAGGAGCTGGGCCGCCTCCACGGCGAGCGCCGCTCCCTGGGCGAGGAGGCCACCGAGGCGGTGCGCAAGCGCCAGGACAAGCGCGACCTGCGCGACGCCGTGGACGACCCGAAGAAGGTGAGCTGGCACGGCCCGCGCGCGGCCATCACCCTGCGCGCCACCCACGCCGACAGCGTCAAGGGCGTGCGCCGCGGCACCGCCATGGGCGGGCGCGACGTCATCATCGAGCCGGTGGAGGCGGTGGCGGTGAACAACCGCCTGGAGGCCATGGACGGTCGCATCCAGGCGGAGGAGCAGCGGCTGCTGCGCGAGGTCACCGATACCGTGCGCGAGCACGCCGATGCCCTGGACCGGCTGGTCACCGCCGTCACCTGGGTGGACCTGGCCACCGCCGGCGCCCAGCTCTCCATCCACCTGAACGCCCACGCGCCGGTGCTGGCCGAGGAGCCGGGGCTGCGGCTGGAGGAGGCCTACCACCCCCTGCTGCTGCTCCAGTTCGCCGAGGGGACCGGCCCGCAGCCGGTCCCGCTGACCATCGAGCTGGACGATACCCGCCGGCTGCTGGTCATCACCGGCCCCAACACCGGCGGCAAGACGGTGGTCCTCAAGACCCTGGGCCTGCTGACCACCATGGCCCACTGCGGCCTCCACGTCCCCGCGGAGGGGGAGTGCACCATCGGCGCCTACGACCGCGTGCTGGTGGACGTGGGCGACCCCCAGGACCTCTTCCACCACCTCTCCACCTTCGCCGGCCACGTGGAGAAGCTCAAGCGCATCCTGGACGAGGCCGACGCCCGCACCCTGGTCCTCATGGACGAGCTGGGCACCGGGACCGATCCCGAGGAGGGGGCGGCGCTGGCCATGTCGGTCCTGGACGAGCTCGCCGGCCGCGGGGTCCAGGGGATCGTCAACACCCACCTCTCGCCGCTCAAGGACTATGCGGAGGGCGCCGAGTACGTGGTCAACGCCTCCATGCGCTTCGACCACGACGCCCTCGCCCCCACCTACCAGCTGGCGGTGGGGGAGCCCGGCCGCTCCCTGGGGCTGCTCATCGCCGAGCGCAACGGCCTGGCCCCGGAGCTGGTGGGCCGCGCCCGGGAGCACCTCCAGCGGATCGCCCGGCGCCCCGCGGAGACCGACTGACCGGACGGACCACCGCCGCCGTGTGAACGCCGTCCCATTCCGGTTATGCGCCGGCGGGAATCCGGCCACGCCCCCTGTACCATAAACCGGCCGGATCCTTTAGACTCGTTCCGACAGGGTGGGCCCCGTGCCCGCGGTCTGGACGCAACAGCGAGCCGAACTATCCCCATGTCATCCGCCAAGGCCGACGTCGAACTCCCCGAACCCGCCGATGCCCGAGAGCAGGGCAAGGTCTACATCGTCCAGGGGACGACCAACGACGGTCGCAAATTCCGGCCCAGCGACTGGGCGGAGCGCATGAGCGGTGCGCTGTCCACCTTCGACGGCGGCCGCATCCACTACTCCCCCCTGCTCCGGCCCATCGCCTTCAACGGCGTCAAGTCCATCGTGGTCCACCCGGACCTGGAGCAGTCCCAGCCGGACCTGTTCCGCTACATCATGGATTTCGCCCGCGCCAACGACCTGCGCATCACCGAGGCCGACAGCGAGGACTGACCATGCCCTATCTCGCCATCCGCACCAATCTCGCCCTGGACGAGGCCACCGCCGAGGAGCTGAGCCGGCGCGCCTCCACCACCGTGGCCGGGGAGCTGGGCAAGCCCGAGGGCTACGTCATGGTCGAGATCACCCCGGGGGTGAATCTGCGCTTCGGCGGCTCCACCGAGCCGGCGGCCTACATGGAGCTCAAGAGCCTGGGGCTGCCCGAGGAGCGCACCGGCGAGTTCTCCGCAACGCTCTGCGACCTGGCCGGGGAGTTCGGCATCCCCGCCGAGCGCATCTATATCGAGTTCGCCGGCCCCGACCGGCACCTCTGGGGCTTCCGGCGGACCACCTTCGCCGGCTGACCGCGCCCCGCCCCGACATCCCGATTTCCACCGGCTCCGGAGGCGCCGCCATGCGGACCACGAACCTGCTCATGCCCACCCTGCGGGAGGATCCCGCCGACGCCGAGATCGCCAGCCACCGGTTGATGCTGCGCGCCGGCTACATCCGGCGCCTGGCCGCCGGCCTCTACACCTGGATGCCGCTGGGGCTGCGCGTGCTGCGCCGGGTGGAGCAGGTGGTGCGCGAGGAGATGGACCGCGCCGGGGCCCAGGAGCTGCTCATGCCGGCCATCCAGCCGGCGGAGCTGTGGGAGGAGTCCGGCCGCTGGGAGCAGTACGGGCCGGAGCTGCTCCGGGTGCAGGACCGGCACGAGCGCGACTTCTGCTACGGCCCCACCCACGAGGAGGTCATCACCGACCTGGTGCGCAACGAGGTGGCCAGCTACCGCCAGCTGCCGCTGAACCTCTACCAGATCCAGACCAAGTTCCGGGACGAGGTCCGGCCGCGCTTCGGCGTCATGCGCGCCCGGGAGTTCCTGATGAAGGATGCCTACTCCTTCCACCTGGAGCAGGAGTCCCTGGAGGCCACCTACCAGGCCATGCACGACGCCTACTGCCGGATCTTCCACCGGCTGGGCCTGGACTTCCGCCCGGTGGAGGCGGACACCGGCGCCATCGGTGGCCACACCTCCCACGAATTCCACGTCCTGGCCGAGTCCGGCGAGGACGCCATCGCCTTCTCCGACGGGGGCGAGTACGCCGCCAACGTGGAGCTGGCAGAGGCAGTGGCCGAGGGCGAGCGGCCGGCGCCCGCCGAGGAGATGCGGCCAGTGGAGACCCCCGGTGTGAAGACCATCGCCGACCTGGTGGCCAACTACGGCGTTCCGGTGGAACGGACCGTGAAGACGCTGCTGGTCCACGGCGCCGAGGGGGGTCTGGTGGCGCTGATGGTGCGCGGCGACCACGAACTCAACGAGGTCAAGGCCGAGAAGCTCGCCGCCGTGGCCGAACCGCTGACCATGGCCGACGAGGCGGCGATCCGGGCGGCCGCCGGCGCCGGCCCCGGCTCCCTGGGGCCGGTGGGGCTGGAGGTCCCGGTCATCGTCGACCACGCCGTCGCCGCCCTGGCGGACTTCACCGCCGGGGCCAACCGCGACGGCGCCCACCTCTTCGGTATCAACTGGGGGCGCGACCTCCCCGAACCGGAGACCGCCGACCTGCGCAACGTCGTCGCCGGCGACCCCAGCCCCGCCGGAGACGGCCGGCTGCAGATCCGCCGCGGCATCGAGGTGGGGCACATCTTCCAGCTGGGCAGCAAGTACAGCGAGGCCCTGGGCGCCACCGTCCTCGACGAGGAGGGCCGGCAACGGACCCTGACCATGGGCTGCTACGGCATCGGCGTCTCCCGCGTGGTGGCCGCCGCCATCGAACAGAACCACGATGAGCGCGGCATCGCCTGGCCGGACGAGCTGGCCCCCTTCCGCGTGGCCCTCTGCCCCATCCAGCCGGGCCGCAATGCCGAGGTGGCCGAGACCGCCGAGCGGCTCTACCGGGAGCTCACCGAGGCGGGCATCGAGGTCCTGCTGGACGATCGCGGCGAGCGGCCCGGGGTGATGTTCGCCGACATGGAACTCCTCGGGATCCCCCACCGGCTGACCATCGGCGGCAAGGGGCTGGAGCGCGGGGTGGTGGAGTATCAGCCGCGCAGCGGCGACGGCGCCGAGGAACTCCCGGTGGCGGAGGCCGCCGCGGCGCTGCTGGAGCGCCTGCGGGGCTGATACCGTTGGGTACGGCTAGCCGGTGGTGAACCGCCCCGGCGCCGGATCGGCATCCCGGAGTTCGCAGCGCAGGTCCTCGACCTGGGCCCCCGGGGGACCCTTCCAGAGCCAGGAGATCATCTCGTCCCGGGCCTCCTCCGGCCCGCAGATGAGCACCTCCACGCTACCGTCACTGCGGTTGACGGCGTGGCCGGTGAGTCCCAGGCGATCGGCCCGCTCCTGGGCAGAGGCGCGGAAGAAGACCCCCTGGACATGGCCGCGGACCACACAGCGCTGGCAGGTATTGCCGTGCGTCGACATGGCGGTAACTCCCTGCGGCTGTTCAACGTCTCGAGGGTGGCACAGGATGCGCCGGCCCGCCACGGACCGGCCCCGGTAGCTACTCCGGCACCTCCAGCTTCACCGCATGGCCGGGCCGCCAGCCCTCCGGTACCTCCCCTTCGAGGACCAGGCGGACCCGCCACCCGCCCTCCACGGGTTCGAGCTCACGGACCACAGCCTCGGCGCGATCATCCCCGCGGACCACCGGCACGTTCTCCCCGACGGCCAGGTCGCCGTCCTCTCCGGTCTCCAGCTGCGCGACCACGGCCAGCGGCGCCTCGTCGGGTTGGAAGCGGACCAGTGTCCGCACCCGGTCGCGGTTGGAGACAGCCATTCCGCGGTAGGCATCCACCGCAACCACCTCACCGGCCACAGGGGCCTGCAGCCGACTGTAGTCGTGGTCCAGGCGCGCCTGCTCGTAGGCTGCCACCGCCTCCCGGTAATCGGCTTTGGCTGCTGCGGCCTCGTTGATGGCGATCTGGAGGTCATGGTCAGAGAGTTCGGTCCGATCATAGAGGGTCTGTGCGCGTTCCTTCTCGCGGCGCGCCTCTTCCCAGGCCAGTTCCTCGGACTCCATTCGTGCTCGGGTGGCTTGCCGTTTGGCGGAGAGGCCCGACTGCTCCAGTCGCAACAACTCCTCACCCGCCTCGACGCGGTCCCCCGGACTCACATCGACCCGGGTAACCACACCCGAGATCGGGACGCCCAGGTCTCGATCCGCACCCGCCACCAGTCGGGCCGGCAGGTCGGCAGCCCCCGCAAGGCCGGGCAGGACCGGGGTCAACAAAAACATGACAAGGGTAGCGGGGATCCGGTTCATGGTGCCTCCTCCTGGGCATCGTTTCGGGGGAGCCGGCCGCGCAGGGCGTCTATACGCGCCCAGGCCATGGCGATGCCGAAGGCCTTCTCGGCCTGGTCGCGGCGTGCGGCCGTGAGATTGACCATGGAATCGCCCAGATCGGCCTGGACCTCCATCTCGTAGAGCTTGCGGGCATAGGAAAGGTACTTTTCGCGGTAATCCCGCTGCGCATCGGCCGCCTCGCGATCCCCTGCCAGATTTTCGAGATCCTGCCATGCCTCCAGCGTCGCCTGCTCCAGCTCCATCTCGGTCCGGCGCAGACGTGCCCGCGCCTCTCGCAGGCGCGCGCGGGCAGAATCCTCGGCGGCCGCCACCTCTCCTCCTTGATAGAAGGGGATGTCCAGGCGCAGTGCCGCCTCCCAGTCGTAACGTGAGCGCAGCGTACGCGACCAGGCGTAGGTGGAGAGCTCCAGGTCCAGACGCGGGTCGTTGCTGGCACGCGCCTGCTCGATCCCCGAACGGGCCGCGGCCACTTCGCGGCGCAGGGCCGCCAGTTCGGGATTCTCCTCCCGGACCTGCTCTCGCAGCTCGTCGAAGTCCGGGACGTCGCGGTCGAGTTCCGGCAGCTCCGGCGGCCGGAACCGGGAGGAGAGTTCGCCGGGCCGGTTGAGGGCATTGGCCAGGCGCGAGCGAGTCCGCCGTTTGCGACTGTTCGCGGTATTCCGCTCGGCCAGGGCCTGCTGGTACTCCGCCTCCTTTTCCGCCAGCTCCACATCGGAGATCTGGCCCAGCTCGTGGCGATCCCGTAACCGATCGACCTCGATAAAGACGATGGCCATGTGCTCTTCGGCGCGGTCGGCCTCGAGATCGGCAAGCAGGGTGTCGAAATAGCGACGCATGATGCTCAGCCGCCGGGCCTGGCGTGCCGTGAACACACGCTCCTCGGCCGCCTCCGAGCGGTCACCCTCTGCCTCCCGTGCCGCCGCCGTGGCCCCGGAGTCGTAGAGCGTTCGGGTAAGATAGGCGCGGGCATAATGGTCGCCGGCGGAGGCGTCCTCGTAGTAGTCCGAGGGCAGCCCCACCTCGGCCGCACGGGCCTCCACGCCGGCCCGCCAGCCCTTGCCGCTGGCCGCACGCCGCTCCTGCGCACGCGCACCCTCGAGTCGGGCCCGCGCAGTGGCGAGGTCCGGATGGTCGGCATCGGCCTCCGCCAGGGCATCCTCCAGGGTCAGCGGTTCCGGCAGTGGTTCTGGTTCGGGGTCTTCCGCCGCCCCCTCCTGCGCCACGGCCGGGAACGCCAGCAGGGCGGCCAGAGAGGACAGGAGGAGCCGGCGGAGGGTCTCAGTAGTAGCTGGCGCCGTCTTTATCTTCATCGCCGCCAGCGTCCTTCTGACTTTCCTGGTATTCCGGGAACTCCTCATCCTGATAGGCCTCTTCGACCACATACCGGCCCATGGTGAGGAATTCCTCGACCCCCGACGTCTTACCGGTATAACGGTAGACTCGCTCCCCCTCCAGGTCGAAGAAGGCCAGAACCGGCGTCGCCCGGACGCGATGTTCGAAGGCGAACTCCTTCTGGGGCATGGACTCACCGTCGAAGGTAACGACAGGGATGTCACCCTCGATATCCACAGTGAAATTCAGGAAATTCTCGCGAAAGTACTCCTGTACCTCGGTCTCATTGAGGACGTTCTCCCGCATCCAGTGGCAGAAGGGGCATTCGTCCATCTCGAAGAAGATGAAGACCCCCTTCTTGCCCTCATCACGGGCCCGCTGGAGTTCCTCATCGAATTCGTTCCAGGTTTCGTTGAAGAAGTGCTCGTCCGGGTCCTTCTCCGCGACCGCCGGATTGGCGACGAGGATCCCGGCGATCACCAGTGCGGCGATCCACCAACGCATGGTACTCCTCCTATCTCCTTGCTCAGGGGTGGACCTGGCGGTCCATTCTCAATGTTCTTGGAATCTATGACCCGTTGAAGGTGGCGGGGTTCCCCGCATTCCATCGAGGCTCCGGGCACGAAAAAGGGGCCCGAAGGCCCCTCTCCAATCCCTCTTCGCTACCCGTGCCGAGGCACGGGTCCGGAGGAGGGGCTACCTACCGGTCCAGATAGCGCGTATCGGACTCCTCGGTCTCGCCCAGGCTCCATTCGCCACGAGTCCGAGCATGCTCCACGGCCGCCTCCACCTCGTCGCGGGAGTAGTCCTGCCGGATGGAGAACTCCTGATCGGGGTAGATGAGGTCGGCATCCTTGATGCGATCCCGGTTGGCCTTGAAGATCAGCGGCCACTGGTAGGGATCGTCGTAGATCTCGGCCTTGCCCGCGATCCCCCACAGGGTATCGCCGCGCTTCACGGTGTAGGAATCCTTGTCATCACCGCTCACGGCCGGCCCCATTACATCACCGTCGGCCTCGTCCGCGGCCCCCTTGGAAGGGATATTGGACCCCTCCTCGAAGAGACGGCGCTGCTCCTCGCACTGCTTCATGCCCTGCTCGGCCTGGAAAAGTGCCTCGTCGGCCAGCTCCTCCGCCTCGGCATACTCGCCATCATCGGCGGCCTCCTCGGCATCCTTGAGCATGGACTCGGTGTCCCGCCACAGGCAACCCTCATCGTCGGTCTTCTTGATGGCGGCACGGGCCTCACTGATGGCCCGTTCAGCGGCGCCCTCGGCACCAGAGCCATCGGAATCCCCCTCGTCCGAAGGAGAGCCGGCACAGCCGGCGGCTATCAGGATGGCAGCGGTCAGTCCCGCATAATTCCACATGCGCATTTTCATCGCTTCGACTCCAAGTCTTGCGGTGTTCACCGGCGCCCGCCCGGGACGCCCTGCCTGTTGCTCTCTCTACACTCGGGATTCTAAACGAATCCCTCAAAGTGGCAAACGTCGCCCGTCCGGAATCCTACTCGCTACCGGCCTGCCCCGCCAGCTTCCGGGCCTCTTCGGCCCGTTTCCGGGCGTGCTCGTATTCGCCGGCCTCCAGTGCACGACGCGCCTCATCGAGGAGGCGCTCCGCCTGCCGCCGCGCCTTCGGGGTCATGTCATCCTCCGCCGCCCGGACCGCCTGGCGGGCATCGCTCATGGTCTGAACGGGCGGGGAACCGGCACAGCCCGCGAGGGCGGTCACCAGGAGCAGAGCCAGCAGGCCATACCACCCTGAAAACCGGCGACAATCCGGATAAGGTCCCATATTCCCCCGAAAATGCTGTTGTTTGAAGCTAGCACCGCCCCCATGGGCTGTCAACGCGACTCCGGTTAGACTGTTCGCTACTTCACAGAACCGGTTCCGAGGCCCCATGGCGATCACCATCTATCACAACCCCCGCTGCTCCAAATCCCGCCAGACCCTGGCCCTGCTTGAGCAAAAGGGGTTGCAGCCGGAGATCGTGAAATACCTGGAAACCCCGCCCACGGCCGCGGAGCTGGCCAGCCAAGGCTGGCTGACCTGCCTGGGCATCAGCCCGA
>JBKGYA010000092.1:0-8393 GCA_046546335.1 Thiohalospira sp.
CTCCAGGAAGGCACGCTTGCGGGCAGCGCCCACGATGGCCCCCTGCACCCGGCCGGTGAGGCGACCGTCGTCCATCTCCAGGACGTTGGCCAGGGCATACTCGATGCCGTAGTCCCTCTGCAGGCCGTCGGTGAAGTAGGTGAAGCCCCCGGAGACCACCGCCCGCGGGATGGCCCGCTCGGCCAGTCCGGCCAGCAGCGCCTCCGCCCCCGGGTTGAGCCGGAGTCGGTTGCGGTAGATCTGGCCCAGGACATCCTCGTCCAGCCCGGTGAGCGCCTCCACCCGCTGGGTCAGCGACTCCTCGAAGCCGATCTCCCCGCGCATGGCGGCCTCGGTCACCGCCGCCACCTCCGCCTTGCGACCGGCGAAGTCGGCGATCTCGTCCACGCACTCGATGGTGATGAGGGTGGAGTCCATGTCGGAGATGAACAGCCCCACCCGCCCGGGCTCGAAGCCCTCGGGCAGCGGATTGAGGTCGAAGGGCACCTGCTCGCGCAGGGCCTCCAGTTCCGCCACCTCCAGCGGCCGCGCCAGCGGCAGCCGCCAGTGGCCGCTGCGCGGCTCGGCGGCGTCGGCGGCGATCGCGGCCAGCGCGGGATGGTTCGGGGCCTCGGGATCGGGGGTGTGCAGGAGGAGCTGGGACATGGTGGCTCGTATCTCTGGGTCAGCCGCCCATTGTACGTCCCCGACCCGACCCCGCGCCACGCTTGGCCCGGGCTCTGCGGCGTGCAAGACTGGCGACTCCCGAGCGAAGGGGCTCCCCATGAAACGGATCATCGCGCTAGTCGCGCTCCTGTCCTTCGCGCCCGCGGTGCCGGCGGCCTGTGACGATCCCCCCGGGCCCGGCGTGATCTGGTCCGGCTGCGACAAGGCCGATGCCGACCTGGCCGGCGTCGACCTCACCGGCGCCACCCTGAGTCGCACCGACCTCAGCGGGGCCGATCTCACCGGGGCGCGCATGGAGAAGGCGGACCTCGACTTCGTCGACTTCAGCGACGCCGACCTCACCGGCGCCATGCTCGCCGACGGCCACCTCCTGCGGGTCGAGGCGGCGGGCGCGACCCTGGCCAACGCCGACCTGCGCCGGGCCAACGGCGACCGCGGCAACTTCTCCGGCGCCGATCTCCGGAATGCCCGGCTGGACGACGCCAGCCTGGTCCAGGCCGACCTCTCCCGCGCCCGGCTCGACGATGCCTCCCTGGAGGGCGCCAACCTCGGCCAGGCCGACCTCACCGACGCCACCCTCACCGGGGCGAGCCTGCGGGAGGCGAGGCTCAAGGAGGCCACCCTCACCGGCGCCGACCTGCGCCGGGTGGATGCCGAGCGCGCCGACTTCGGCGAGGCCCGCCTGCGCCGGGTGGACTTCCGGGAGGCGATCCTGCGCCACGCCGACCTCGCCCGGGCCGAGCTCGCCGACGAGCGGCTGGAGGGGGCCATCCTGGAATACGCCACCTGGCCCGACTACCGCCGCTGCAGCGGCAACTCCGTGGGGCGCTGCGAGTAGCGCCATGGCGACGCCGCTCCTGGAGGTCGAGGGCCTGGTCAAGCGCTACCCCGGCGGCGTCACCGCCGTGGACGGCGTCGACCTCGCCGTCTCCGAGGGGGTCTGCTTCGGCCTGCTCGGCCCCAACGGCGCCGGCAAGACCTCGACCGTGGAGATCCTCGAGGGGATCCACGAGCCCACCGCCGGGACCGTGCGCTACCGGGGCCGCCCGCGGGACCGGCGCTTCCGCGACGAGGTGGGGGTCCAGTTCCAGAGCACCGTCCTCCAGGACTTCCTCACCGTCCGCGAGGTCCTGACCCTCTTCCGCCGCCTCTACCCCGCCGGGCGGGACGTCGACGAGCTGCTGGCGGAGGTGGCGCTCACCGAGTTCGCCCACCGCGACAATCGCCACCTCTCCGGCGGCCAGCGCCAGCGGCTGCTGCTCGCCTGCGCCCTGGTCAACGACCCCGCCCTGGTCTTCCTGGACGAGCCCACCACCGGCCTGGACCCCCAGGCGCGCCGGAACTTCTGGGCCCTGGTGGAGCGGATCCGGGAGCGCGGGACCACCGTGGTCCTCACCACCCACTACATGGAGGAGGCCTACGTCCTCTGCGACACCGTCGCCATCATGGATCGCGGCCGGATCATCGCCGAGGGACCGCCCCGGGAGCTGCTGGACCGCCACTTCCGCGAGGCGGTGATGGAGCTGCCCCGACTGGACCTGACCACGGTCCCGGCCCTGAGCCGGGCCCGGGTGGAGACGGGCCGGGACGTGGTCACCCTGCTCACCGACGACGTGAATACCACCCTGGCGGAACTCACCGCCGCCGGCGTGGACCTGCAGAACCTCAGGATCCGCGAGCGCAGCCTGGAGGATCTCTTCCTCCACCTCACGGGGGAGGGATTGCGGGGTTGATGACACCATGACCGATCTCTCCCTCCGCCGTTTCTGGGCCGCCTTCACCGCCCGCAACCGGGAGTTCCTGCGCGATCGCGCGGCGCTCACCTGGAACCTGCTGCTGCCGGCGCTCATCGTGCTGGGCTTCGCCTTCGCCTTCGGCGGCGTGGGCAAGGTGGACCTTACCGCCGGGGTCATCGGCGACCCCGCCGCGCTGGGGGAAACACCGCTGCAGGCAGAACGGGTGGAGCGGGAGGCGGGGCTGGAGCGGCTGCGCCACCAGCGCCTGGACCTGCTGGTGGATCCGGCGGAACGGATCTACTGGGTCAATCCCGACAGCGACCGCGGCCGGCTGGCGGCCCGGGCGCTCACCGGCGCCGAGGGGTGGGAGCAGCGCGCGATGCCCGGCGAGCCGCTGCGCTACGTGGACTGGCTGGTCCCGGGGATCCTGGCCATGAACATGATGTTCTCCGCCCTCTACGGCGTGGGCTACGTCATCGTCCGCTACCGCAAGAACGGGGTCCTCAAGCGGCTCTCGGCGACGCCGCTCACCGCCTTCGAGTTCCTGGCCGCCCAGGTGGCCTCGCGCTGGTGGCTGCTGCTGGCCATGACCGCCGCCGTCTACCTGGGGACCTGGGTGCTGGTGGGGTTCCCCCTGCGCGGCTCGCCGCTGGCGCTGGTGCTCACCTTCGCCTGCGGCGGCCTGGCGCTCATCAGCCTGGGGCTGCTGGCCTCGGTGCGGCTGGCCAGCGAGGAGATGGCGGAGGGGGTCCTCAACCTCCTGGCCTGGCCCATGATGTTCCTCTCCGGGGTCTGGTTCGCCACCGACCGCCTCCATCCCTGGCTCCAGGAGGCCGCCTGGGCGCTGCCGCTGACCCACGTCACCCACGCCGCCCGGGCGGTGATGCTCGACGGCGCCGGCGTCGCCGACATCGCCGGCCACCTGCTCGTCCTGCTGGCCATGGCCGGGGCGCTGCTGGCGGTCGGGGCGCGGCTCTTCCGCTGGGAATAGCCCTCAGCAGTCGTCGGGACCGCCGATGAGGGTCGCCTCCGGGAAGGCGCTGGAGAGTTCGCCCACCCCGGTACAGGTAACCCCCTCGTCGCCGCTCTCCCCTTCACCGGCCTCGTTGTCCGAGAAGTCGAGGCGCTCCACGGGGCCGGGGAGGTTCACCAGGTTGTTCGCGATCACCGTATCGGTGAGGCCGGTGGCGTGGATATCGAGTTCCCGCAACGCCCCGAAGTTCGACCACGCCGGCCAGTTACCCTCCGCCACCGGATTGCCCCCCAACTTCAGCCGCTGCAGGCTCTCGCTTGCGGGGTCGAGGCTGGAGAGGTCATCAAGGTCGTTATCCTCGATGTTGAGAAAGATCAGACCCTGTAGATCGAGCCCGGAGGGGAGTGCATCGAGGCCGTTCCCGGCCACTTCCAGATGGGTCAGTCCGTCGGTGGCCATCCCGGCCAGGCCGTCCAGGCTGCCCAGGTCGTTGCCGGCGATGCGCAGGTCCACCAGCGACGGCAGCTCTGCCAGGGTATCCAGCTCCCCCTCGCCGAAGGCGTTGTTGCCCAGCCACAGGAGTTCCAGCTGGTCGAGCCCCTGCAGGGGGGAGAGGTCGGCGACGGTGTTGCCGTGGCCCTTGAACTCGCGCAGCGCCACCAGGCCCGCAAGCGGCGAGAGATCGGTGACACCACCGGTCTGATTCTGGAGGTAGAGCTCCTCCAGCGCATCGAGTTCGGCCAGTGGGGAGAGGACGGCTTCGTCGACAGAGTCATCGTCGAGTTCGTTGCGAGCGAGGTCCAGGAACTCCAGGGCCGTGAGCTCCTCCAGGCCGTCCAGCGTGCTCAGCCGGTTGTCCTGCAGCCGCAGTTCCCGCAGCCGTTCCATGTCGGACAGCGGTGAGACGTCGTCCAGGCTGTTGTCACGCAGGCTCAGCTCCCGCAGGTTCACCAGCCGGTGCAACGGCTCGAGCCCCGTTACGGCGTTCTCCGACAGGCGCAGTTCCTCCAGGGCGGAGAGGCGGCGCAAGGCGGTGACGTCGTCGATGGTGTTGCCGCTGAGACCCAGCGTCCGGAGTCGCACCAGTCCGGCCAGAGGCGAGAGATCCGTGATCGCGTTGTCCACGAGATTGAGCCGGCGCAGCCCCTCCAGCTCTTCCAGCGGACCGATCCTTTCGATGGAGTTATCGGCCAGGTCCAGGGTACTGAGGTTGGTAAAACGCGCCACGCCCCCCTCCGTACCGCCGAGGTCCTCGACCCCCTCGCCCCGGCATACGAGAGTGGTCACCTCCCGTGCGAACTCGTCCTCCAGGCAGTCGGCCAGGGCCGGATCGAGGTCCATCTCCGCGATCCGTAACGGGGCCCGCGGGGTAGCCGTGACCGCAGCCGAGGATGCCCCGACCCGTCCACTGTCATCCCGGCTCTGCACGGCGTAGTAGTAGGTGGTCCCGTTCTCCACGTCGCCATCCAGGTGCCAGGAATCATCCACGTCCCGGACCACTCGCCCCTTCTCCAGGGCGGGGTCAGTGGCCCGGACCACGTGGTAGCTATCCGCCCCCGGTACCCCCTCCCAGCGCAGATAGACCTCGCCGTCCCGGGCGCTGACCCGGATCGGTTCGGGCGGAGGCAGGGCCTCCCCCACGGTCACGGCGACCTCGCCGGTACGCCCCTGCCACTCGGCCCGAACGGTCGCCTCCCCCTCGGCCAGTCCCGTGACGTAGCCCCCGACTCCCAGGAGGACGGAGTCCGTGCCCTCGATCAGCTCCCAGCGGGCCTTGCCGGTCACATCCCGGTGCTCACCGTCGCTGAGCACCTCCACGGCGCGCAGCTGCACGCCGCCGTCCACGGCCAGCCCCGCCTCCGCGGGCTGGATGCGCAGGGCCTCAGTAGCCGGCTCGACCTCGAGGGAGAGGGTGGCACTCTCACCGCGATAGGTCGCCGTCAGGTCGGTGGTACCGTGACCGGTGGTGGTCACGCGGTCTCCCTCCGCGGCAGCGATGTCGCCCCCGCCGCTCCAGGTCACGGCATCGGTGACCGCCCGCTCCTCGCTGCCGTCGTCGGTGTCCCAGGTCGCCACCACCTTCACGGGGGCCGAATCCCCCTCCTCCAGGGAGAGCGAGGCCGGCTCCACCGCGATCCCCTGGAGGGTCGCCTCCACCTCCACCGGGACCGAGGCCTCCTGGCCGCCGTACTCCGCCCGGATCGTGGTCTCCCCCTCGGCCACGGCGGTCAGGGACCCGTCGCCGCTCACCTCGACGACCTGCGGGTCATCGCTGGACCATTCCGGGGTGACCTCCGCGGTGGAGTCATCGTTATAGGTGACCTCGGCGGTCAGTGGGGTCGTCTCCCCCGGCTTCAGGGTGGACGGTTCCCCCGCCAGGGCGAGTTCCTCCACCACACGATCCACCTCCGCGGTGGTCTCCGCCGAACGGCCCTCGTGATCCGCCGTTACGGAGACGGCCCCGCTGGCATCCTCGGCCGCGGTGAAGCAGGGGCCACTCCCCTCGAGGCCGTCGTCCGCCGACCAGGTCACCGCATCGCTGGCTTCCTCCTCCTTGTGGCGCCAGCGAGCCGTGGCGGTGAAGCAGACTTCCTCGCCGGGCTCCAGGGTCGGCCCGCGCGGGGTCAGGGAGAGCCCCTCGAGGACCGGGGTAACCTCCACCTCCAGTGTGTCGGAAACCCCCTCCCAGCTGGCCGTCAGCGTCGTCGTACCCGGCCCGACGGCACGGAGCGTTCCGCCGGAGACCGAGGCCACCCCGGCATCGGCACTGCGCCAGGTAACCTCGTCCGCACCGGGTTGCGGCGTATCGCCGGAACCGGCGGTATATTCGGCGTCCACCCCGGGGAGGGAGTCCTCGCCTCCGTCCTCCAGTGTGACGGTATCATCGCCGATGGCCAGTCCCTCCAGCCGCGCCGGCGGGGGCTCCACGGTCAGCGCCAGCTCCGCCTCGAGCCCCGCCGAGGGCAGCTCGGCGGTAATGGTCGCATCGCCGGCGGCCACCCCTGTCACGGTCCCGTCGTCGGAGACGGCCGCGATGTCGGGGTCCGAGGAATCCCACTCGACACCCCTGGCCGCCCGCTCCTCATCATCCCCGTACACCGCCATCGCCGTTACGGCGAGGTCCTCGTCCGCTGCGACGATCGCCCGGTCGGGCGCCAGGCGCAGGTCCTCGACGTCCGCCGGGACCCGCACGGTGAGGCACCCCCGTTCCCCCTCCCAGGCCGCGCACACCCTGGCTTCGCCGTGGCCGCGCGGGGTCAGCTCGCCCCCGTCGACGCTCACCACGCCGCCATCACTGGTCGACCACTCCGCCTCCCCGGTGATGTCACGCTCCTCGCCATCACTCAACCGGGCCCTTGCGACACCGCCGGCAGTCTCTCCCATCTCCAGCGTTTCCGGACCCGAGACCCGCAGGGCCTCCGGAGCAATGTCACCGGACTCCCCGCCATCCCCCGCCCCGGGATTTCCGCTCCCACTCTCCGCCGGCGTCTCGCTCTCCTCTTCCGGGTTGCCCTCATCGGCATCACAACCGACCAGGGACAGGCATCCGAGAAACAGAAGAAAGGATACGAGCAGGTGAAGGCGACGCATGGACCGGATTCCTCCCTGAAGATCGTCATGGACGGCCTTTTCCGGGACGCCGCCCCTTTCCGGCCATGGTATCGTCGGGACGATGCGCTTCGGAGGACGCCCGCCACGACTGCCTACCTTTTCTCCAGACGGGGGCTAGAGATGGACTCGAATTGGCCGGAAGCCGTGACCGAACTCCTCGCGGCGGCGGGGCACCCGCGGAGCGTGCTGACCATCTCGCCGGAGAAACACCCGCTTCTGGCTGCACTCCGTGCGGCGCAACCGGAGGCGCAATGGATACACCTGCCACCAGGGACCCGCGCCGAGGACCTGCCGGAGCGCCGGTTCGACCTCGCCCTACTCCTCCACGCCCTGGAGCCGCTGGAGGCCGGCCAGGGGGAGCAGCTCATCGCCCGGGTGCGCGACCTGCTGGCCCCCCGCCTCATCCTGGCGATGGCCGCCGGCGCCTGCCCGGCCAACAGCCTGCGCGGGCTGGGACTGGTCCACGCCGGCGACAGCGACGACGGCGCCGTGGCGCTGTGGACCTGGGACATCGCCACCTACAAGCTCACCCCCGACTGGCTCAACAGCCGCTTCTGGGCCCACCCGGAGCTCTTCGACGTCTACTGGTGGTGAACAGCGGTCGTGGGATTCTCCCCGAGCCGGGACGGATTGGCGGCCGGTAGCGGGCCCTGATACCCGATCGTCGGCAGCAGGGATGCTGCCGTCGAGCCGACAGGGACGTCTTCACGGCGTATCGGGTATCAGGGACCGGTACCAGCCGCCCCCCGAGTGGAGGGATCCCCGCTTCAGCCGCGGGGATGGTGCTGCTGGTGGAGCTGCTCCAGCCGCGCCCGGGCGACGTGGGTATAGATCTGGGTGGTGGAGAGGTCGGCGTGGCCCAGGAGCATCTGCACCGCCCGCAGGTCGGCCCCGTGGTCCAGGAGGTGGGTGGCGAAGGCGTGGCGGAGGGTGTGCGGCGAGAGGTGTTTCTCGATACCGGCGACAGCGGCATAGCGGCGGATGAGCTGCCAGAAGGCCTGCCGGGTCATGGCACCGCCCCGGCGGGTGATGAACAGGGCATCGCTGGCGCCGCGCCCGGCGCCCAGCTCGGGTCGACCTTCGCGAAGGTAGCGGCGCAACCAGGCGGCCGCCTCGTCGCCCAGGGGGACCAGCCGCTCCCGGCCGCCCTTGCCCACCACGTGGACCACCCCCTGCTGCAGGCTCACCCGCCCCGCCTCCAGGCCCACCAGCTCCGAGACGCGCAGGCCGGTGGCGTAGAGGACCTCCAGCATGGCGCGATCGCGCAGGCCCCGGGGGTCCTCGGGGTCCGGGGCGGCGAGCAGCGCCTCCACCTCCGCCTCGGTGAGCGTCGCCGGCAGCGGCCGGCCGAGCTGCGGCGGGTCGATGCGGGCGGTGGGGTCGTCGGAGCGGCGCCCCTCCCGGAC
>JBKGYA010000093.1:0-8262 GCA_046546335.1 Thiohalospira sp.
TCGCCGGCCACCAGATCCCCTACCGGCGTGGCCGTGTCGCGGCCGGGCAGGGTCACGCGGGCGACGATGTCGCGCAGGGTCAGTAGCCCCGCCGGCCGACCATCCGGGTCGGTGACGGCGATGGCCTCCGCATCCCGCGCCTCCAGCTCGGCCAGGGCGTCGCGCAGCGGGGTGGTGCTGGCGGTGATCACGGCGGGGGTGGGGGTGAGCTCGCCCAGGGCGGTGCCCAGGGGGGAGGAGGCCGGTGTCCCGGAGGCCGGCGCCCCGCGGCGCAGGGCCTGGTCCAGCAGGCTGGCCAGGCGGCGGGCGCAGAAGTCGCCGAAGACGGGGCTGGCCTCGCGCAGCCGGTCGAACTCCGAGCGCGGGAGCTCGAAGCAGAAGGTGTCCTCCACCGCCCGATGGCGGGTGCGCACCGGCCGGTGGCCCAGCAGCGCCCCGATGGGGAAGCTCTCGCCGGTGACCAGCTCCCACGCCTCGCCGTCGCTGCCGGTCTCCCCGCGGACCCGGCCCTGCTTGATGATGTAGAGGTACTCCGCCGGCCCCTGCTCGGGGGCCGTGATCACCTCGCCCCGGGCGAAGAAGGCCAGCTTGGCCTTCGCCGCCAGGCGCTGCAGCTCCGCCGTCCCCATCTCGGCGAAGGGGGCGTGGCGGCGCAGGAAGTCGAGGGTGGGCTGGAGGGCGTCGGTCTCGCTCATGCCGGATTCCCGCAGGGCGGCGTCGCCGCCGGATACCGGGGATCCCAGCAGATGGCGTGCCAGATTTGCACCCCCGGCGTGGCGGGGATGGCGGGGCCCTTCACCGGGGGTCCGTTACCGGCGGTAACGGCGGGGTGTTACGCAGGGTAACGCCGGGGGCGAGAGCGTGGCGGAGGGCCGCTCAGGCCCGGGTCTCGGTCTCCAGCCGGTGGATGAAGCGCTGGAGGATGGCCTCGGTGTTGTTGTTCAGCTTCGTGAAGCGGCAGCCGATCCGCCGGATCTGGCGGCCATTGGGGAGGGTCGTATCAAAGACGTTGCGCACCTCCAGCTCCACCGTGATCTCGCCCATGTCCTGGAGGTGGATGATGCTTCCGGGCAGGGTCGCGAACTTTTCGACCTCCACCTCGCACTGTTCGTCGACCAGGCCGATCCCGCCGATGGAGAGATCGGCCATGTTGAGGGTGCGGATCTCGCCATGCCGGTCGGTGAAGGAGCAGGTCACCGGGTCCTCCGCCGCGCGCGGGACCGGGGCGCGGAAGGCCTGGCGCCGCTGCAGGCGCAGCAGCTCCTTCGGCATGGGGATGAGGAAGACCGGCTCCCCCTGCATGCGCGCCGGCTCGACGGAGTTGGCGGTGAACTGGACGGTGACGTTGTTGTGCTTGGTGTCGAACAGGACCTCGCGGGATTCCAGCATCCGCTCCTCGGCGGAGCCGCCGCCGCTTCGCTCCAGCAGGACCATGTCCTTCCTGGGGTCGACGTGGACGATGGTGGTGGCCAGGAAGCCCGTGGCCGAGTCGTCGAAGTAGGCGGTGATCTGGCGGGTCCCCTTCTGCAGGCTGCGCAGGATCGAGGTGATCTCCACCGGCGATCTCACCAGGTAGTCGGCGTAGGCGTTGAGGCCGATGAGGCGGGCGGAGGCGCGCCCCTTGGCCTTCTCTTCGGCGGAGTCGGAGGAGGAATCGGACATGGTGGCCGCTGCCGCTATCCTTGAACCATTCGGCCCGGTAATTTACCGAAAATTGCCCACGCTGGATAGACGGCTATCCCGGCCGGCGCGGGATACCCAGCCGCTGGCGCCGTTCCCACAGGGTCTTGCGGCTGACCCCCAGCCGCCGCGCCAGCTCCGTCTCGGTGAGCTCCCCCTCGTGGCTGCGCACGAAGTGGATGAAGTACTCATCCAGGGAGAGGTCGTCGGCGGGGGCCTCCGGGCGAGCCGGGGTGGATTCCAGGCCCAGGGCGGCGGCATCGATGGCCTCGCCGTCGGCGAGGATCACGGCGCGCTCGATGGCGTTCTCCAGCTCGCGCACGTTGCCGGGCCAGTCGTGCTCCCGGATGGCACGGCGGGCGGCCTCGGTGAGCGCCAGGGGCGGGCGGTTGAGCCGCTGGCAGGCGCGCGCCAGCAGCGCCTCGGCGAGCGCTTCCACATCGGGCCCGCGCTCGCGCAGGGGCGGTAGCCGGATCTCCATGACCTGCAGGCGGTAGTAGAGGTCCTCGCGGAAGTCGCCAGCGGCCACCAGGGCGCGCAGGTCGCGGTGGGTGGCGGCCACCAGCCGGACGTCCACGTGGCGCGCCCCGGTGGCGCCCACCCGCCGGACCTCGCCGGCCTGGAGGACGCGCAGCAGCCGCGCCTGGGCCTCGGCGGGGAGTTCGCCGATCTCGTCCAGGAAGAGGGTGCCGCCCTCGGCCGCCTCCACCAGGCCGCGGTGCTGGCGGTCGGCACCGGTGAAGGCGCCCTTCTCGTGGCCGAAGAGCTCCGACTCGATGAGCCCCGCCGGGATGGCGGCGCAGTTGACGGTGATGAAGGGGCCCTCCTGGCGGGGGCTGCCGTCGTGGATGGCGCGGGCGGCCAGCTCCTTGCCGGTACCCGACTCGCCCAGGACCAGGACGGTGGCGGCGGTGGGGGCCACCCGCCGGATCCGGTCGAAGACCGCCTGCATCGCCGGGCTCCCCCCGATCATCCCGCCCACCGGGTAGTGGGCCGCCACCTGGGACTTCAGGGCGGCGTTCTGGCGCTCCAGATCGGCGGTGCGCAGGGTCCGCTCCACCAGCAGGACCAGCTCGTCGTGGTCGAAGGGCTTGGCCAGGTAGTCCACCGCCCCCTGCTTCATGGAGTCCACCGCCGAGCGTACGGAGGCGTAGCTGGTGAGGACGATGACCGGGGTCGGGTCGGCGGCGGCGATGAGGTCGGTGCCCGCCGCCCCGGGCAGGCGGAGATCGGTGAGGACCAGATCGAAGGCACTCGGATCGGCGGTGCGCGCCGCCTCGGCCGACTCCACGGCGGTGACCCGGTGGCCGGCGCGCTCCAGCACGCCGGTGAGGGTGTCGCGGGTGATGGCCTCGTCCTCGACGACCAGGATGGTGCTCATGTCGACTCCTCGTGGCGGATCCGGTGGATGGCGGCGGGCAGGCGCAGGTGGACCCGGGTGCCCTCGCCGGCGCGACTCTCGATCTCGATCCGGCCGCCGTGGGCCTGGACGATGTGGTAGACCACGGCGAGCCCCAGGCCGGTCCCCTCGCCGGGCGCCTTGGTGGTGAAGAAGGGCTCGAAGAGCCGCTCCAGGTGGTCGGAATCGATCCCGGCCCCCTCGTCGATGAGGTCGAGGGTGATCTCGCCGCCCTCGGCCTCGGCGGAGATCTCCACCGTGCCCCCGGCGGGGGAGGCGTCGGCGGCGTTGCCCAGCAGATTGACCAGGACCTGGAGCAGGCGCGGCTCGTCGCCGAGGATGGCGAGGCCGTCGGGGATGTGGCGCTCGAAGGCGACCCGCTTGCCGGCCCCGGAGACGGCCACCAGCCGGATGGCCTCCTCCACCAGCGGGGCGACGGCCACCGGCTCGCTGGCGCGGGTGTCGGCGTCGCCGCCGTGGCTGAAGCGCATGAGGGCCTGGAGGATGTCGCTGATCCGCCGGGTCTGGGTGCGGATCTGGCCCAGGCCGGTGGTTACCGCCCGGGGGTCAGCCGGATCCAGGGCCTGGGCCAGGCCGTCGATGTTGGTCACCGGGTTGCCGATCTCGTGGGCGACCCCGGCGGCCAGCCGACCCACCGAGGCCAGCCGCTCGCTGTGGGCCAGCTCCGCCTCCAGCCGCTGGAGGTCGGTGAGGTCCTCCACCAGGACCACGGTGCCGGCGGCATCCTGCTCCGCCTCGATGGCCGCCTTGTGGAGGTTGAGCCAGCGCGTCGTCTCCCCCTGGCCCACCTGGACCTTGCGCAGGCGGCGGTCGTCGGTACGCAGGAAGCCGGCCAGCAGGCCGCCCCAGGGGGCCGGCAGCTCGGCCACGCCGCGCCCGGTGGCCGCCTCCTCCTCGATCCCGGTGAGCCGGGCCAGGGCCTGGTTCCAGTGGATGACCTCGCCGTCCAGGGCCACCGTCGCCGCCCCCAGGGGGAGGTCGTGGAGGACCTGGCGGTGGTAGCGGCGCAGGGAGTCCAGCTCCCGGGAGAGGCCGTGGAGCTCCAGGGTGGAGTCGGCCAGGCGCGCCTCCACGTGGCGGACGGTATCGGCCAGGGCCTGGCGGGTGTAGGGCTCCAGGCGCAGCCGCTCGTCCACGATCATCCGGGCCAGCAGCGGCCCCATGAGGCCGGAGAGGTTGCGCTCGATCCGCTCGCGCAGCCGGGTGAGTTCGCCGGGGCGGTCCTCGTCCGGCGGCAGGTCGAGGTCCTTGAGGGCGCGCCGGACCTCCCGCCGGGCGACCTCGGGCCCCACCGCCTCGGCCAGGCGGTCGCTGAACTGCTCCGCCGAGCTGGCCGAGACCACCCCCGTCGCGGGCGGGGCCGCCTGCACGCAGGCCCGGGCGGCCTGTGCCTCCGCCTCGCTGGGTCGGGTGAGCAGACTGCCCAGCAGAAAGAGCGCCCCGTTCACCGTCAGCGAGGCGGTGGTGGCGGTGAACCAGGGCGATTCGGTCGCCACCGGCCCGATGAGGGCCGCCAGGTCGAAACCGGCGGTCAGGAAGCCCGCACGCTCCAGCAGCGGCACCAGCAGCAGGGCGGCCCAGACCGTGCCGCCCCCCAGCAGGCCGGCGACGAAGCCCTGGCGGGTGGCCCGGGGCCAGAGCAGCAGGCCGACCATCCCGGGCAGGAACTGGGCCACGGCGACGAAGGAGATGAGCCCCATCTCCACCAGGCCGGCGCGCTGCTGCAGCAGCAGGTGGAAGGCGTAGCCGGCGAGGATGATGAGGGCCACCACGCCGCGGCGCGTCCACAGCAGCCAGCGGTAGAGGTTGCCGCCCTCCGCCGGTCGGCGCGCCAGGCTCGCCGGCAGCAGGAGGTGGTTCATGACCATGGCGGCCAGGGCCAGGGTGGTGACGATGACCATGGCGCTGGCGGCGGAGACCCCGCCCAGGAAGGCGGCGATGGTCAGCCCGGCGTGGCCCTCCGCCTGGGGCAGGGCAAGGACGAAGTAGTCCGCGGCCCCGGTCAGACCGCGCTCCTGGCCGGCCCAGAGGATGGGCGGGATGGCGAGGTTGAGCAGCAGCAGGAAGAGGGGGAAGCCCCAGGCGGCGATCCGCAATCCCCGGGCGTCGGTGGCCTCGGTGAAGGCCATGTGGAACTGGCGCGGCAGCAGGAAGGCGGCGGCGAAGGCGAGCAGCAGCAGGGTGGTCCAGGAGCCGGAGTGGACCGGCTCGTACATCCGCTCCAGGGCCTCGGGGTGGGCGGCCAGCCAGTCATTGAGCCCGCCGGGCCCGCCGAAGACGCCGAACAGCGCCAGGGCCCCCACCGCCAGCAGCGCGGCGAGCTTGACCAGGGACTCGAAGGCCACCGCCGCCACCAGCCCCTCGTGGCGCTCCCCCGGGGCGGCGTGGCGGGCGCCGAAGAGGGTGGCGAAGAGGATGAGCAGGCCGCAGAAGCCCAGCGCCAGCAGATGGGGCGGCGTCTGCCGGGTGAGCACCTGGGCCGACTCGGTGACCGCCCGGATCTGCAGGGCGATGTAGGGCAGGCTGCCCACCAGCATGAACAGCGTCACCGCCACCCCGGCCGCCTGGCTGCGGTAGCGGAAGGTGAAGAGATCCGCCAGGGAGGTGAGCTGGTGTTCGCGGACCAGGCGCAGGATGGGGGCCAGCAGGATCGGGGCCAGGAGGAAGGCCAGGGTCGGCCCCAGGTAGATGGTCAGGAACTGGTAGCCGTCGCTGGCGGCGAAGCCGACGCTGCCGTAGAAGCTCCAGGAGGTGGCGTAGACCCCCAGGGAGAGGACGTAGACCGCGGGGTGGCGCAGGAGCCGGTCGGGCAGCCAGCCGCGCTCCGCCGCCAGGGCGATGACGAAGAGCAGGGAGAGGTAGCCCGTGGCCGCCGCCAGGAGCCAGCCGGCCTCAAGCGTCATCATCCCCCCCGCGCCGATCGCCCGGCCGATGCCCGGCGTGGAGGAGCAGGGCGGTCACCCCCAGGATGGCGGCCCAGACGGCGTAGGGGGCCAGCCACCCCCAGGCCGGTCGCGCCCAGACCGCCAGCAGGGGGGAGGCGAGCAGGGCCGCGGCCACCAGCGCGGCGATGAGGGGGCGATCCCGCCCGCTGCCTGTCCCGTCCGCCATGGATCCCCCGCGCTGCCCCTGGAAGCGTTACGCAGCGTAACATCCGGCCTCCCGGCCGGCCTACTCCCGCCCGACCTCCTCCGGGGCGGCGGCTCGGGACGGATCGGCTCGGGACGGATCGGGGAGGGCAGCCCGGGCGGGGATGGAGCCGGGGTCCCAGTGGGCCTCGGCCCATGCCAGCAGCTCCGGCCCCGGCGCGCCCCGCAGCGCAGCGGGCGGGGCCTGGCCCAGGAAGGCCAGGGCTCGCCACAGGGCCTCCGGTGCCGCCTCGCCGCCGATGGCCTCGGCACCGGTCTGCTTGCTGAGCTTCTCCCCGGCCGGGGTGACGGCGATGGGCAGGTGAAACCAGGTCGGCTCCGGCAGCCCCAGCCGGCGATAGAGGTGGATCTGGCGCGGGGTCGAGTCCAGCAGGTCGCTGCCGCGGACCACCTCGGTGATCCCGGCGGCGGCGTCGTCGACCACCACCGCCAGCTGGTAGGCGAACAGCCCGTCGGCGCGGCGGATCACGAAGTCCCCCACCGCCGCCTCCAGATCCTGCTTCTGGCGCCCCAGCAGGCCATCGGTGAAGGCGATCCGCGCCCCGTCCGTGCGCAGGCGGACCGAGCGGCCGGGTCGGCCGCCGGTGCCGCCCCGGCAGGTGCCGGGATAGACCCCCGGGGCCAGGCCGGCGGCCTCGGAGGCGGCGCGGACCTCCGCGCGGGAGCAGGCGCACGGGTAGGCGGCCCCCTGTTCGAGCAGCCGCCCC
This sequence comes from Thiohalospira sp., assembly GCA_046546335.1. GTDB lineage: Bacteria > Pseudomonadota > Gammaproteobacteria > Thiohalospirales > Thiohalospiraceae > Thiohalospira. The sequence continues at coordinate 6,957 of JBKGYA010000093.1, forward strand.
AGGGCGGCGGTGTAGGCCTCGAGGCAGTCACTCTGGTAGACCACCGGTCCGTCCCACTCGAGGCCCAGCCCCTCCAGGTCGCGCAGGATCCCGTCGGCGGCGCCGGGGACGTTGCGCGGGGTGTCGATGTCGTCCATGCGCAGGAGCCATGCACCCCCGGCGGCGCGGGCGCGCAGGTAGCTGCCCACCGCCGCCACCAGGGAGCCGAAGTGCAGTGGTCCGGTGGGGGAGGGGGCGAAGCGGCCGCGATAGGGAGCGGGGGCCGGCGGATGATCCATGGTCGGCATTCTACCGTGGGACGGGGCTTTCGTGGATGCGCCGCACCGTCGTGTGAAGATTTTGGTTGCGCCCTGAACCGGGGTTCTGGTATTACATGCCGGCTTTGCAGACTGCGTCCCGTCAGGGAGGGGACTCATGCCGGAAACCGAGAACAAGATCACCACTGCCATGGAGCAGATCGCGCCCTACCAGCCGGAGGAGGGCGAGGAGTACATGAACCCCGCCCAGGAGGAGCATTTTCGCAATATCCTCCGGGCCTGGCGCCAGGACCTCATGGAGGAGGTCGATCGGACCCTCCACCACATGCAGGACGAGGCGGCCAACTTCCCCGATCCCAACGACCGCGCCAGCCAGGAGTCGGAGTTCACCATGGAGCTGCGCACCCGGGACCGGGAGCGCAAGCTGCTCAAGAAGATCGACGAGGCCCTGACCGCCATCGACGAGGGCGAGTACGGCTACTGTGAGGCCTGCGGGGTGGAGATCGGGATCCGGCGACTGGAGGCCCGGCCCACCGCGACGCTGTGCATCGACTGCAAGACCCTGGACGAGATCCGGGAGCGCCAGCGCGGCTGAGGCTCCGGCCCGGCGGGCCGCGTGACACAGTTGTAAAAGAATTGCCCAGAGGGGTTCCGTTCACGGTATGCTTGCGCTCCGGTAGTAAGGAGGCATTGATGGCGGAACTCAAGGCGCTGCTCTTCGATGTGGATGGCACCCTGGCCGATACCGAACGGGACGGCCATCGGGTCGCCTTCAACCGGGCCTTTGCAGACGCCGGGCTCGACTGGCACTGGGACGAACCCCTCTACGGCGAGCTACTGGCGATCACCGGCGGCAAGGAGCGGATCCGCCACTACCTCGCCCAGCACCGCCCGGACGAGGATCTCCCCGCGGATCTCGACGGCCTCATCGCCGAACTCCACGCCGCCAAGACCCGCCACTACACCGAACTCCTGGCCACCGGAGCCATTCCGCTTCGACCCGGCGTGGAGCGCCTGCTGCGCGAGGCCCGCGACGCCGGCCTGCGCCT
>JBKGYA010000094.1:0-8220 GCA_046546335.1 Thiohalospira sp.
CTCGACGGCAGCGTCCCGGCTGCCGACGACCCGGTATCAGGGACTTCCACCGACCGCGAACCCTTTTCGGAGCAAGTACGCGACCGCCCGGCCGCCGGAAGCTTCAGGCACGGCCTGCTGACTGTTAAAATGGTTGTTTTCGGGCAGCCAGTCTGTACCGAGAGCCGGTCGGTTGCAACCAGCCTCCCCTCGCTCGCCACGGCCCCCGGACATCGGCTCCGGGCCGGTGCGGAAGTCCACCGGAACGGGAAAAGTATTCGTGAAGCACTCTCTGCAGGCCGCCTGGGAGCGCCAGCGCGGCATATGGTTCTTCAATGTCCGCGGCGACCTCATCGCCGGCGCGGTGGTCGCCCTGGCCCTCATCCCCGAGGCCATCGCCTTCTCCCTCGTGGCCGGGGTGGACCCCCAGGTGGGCCTCTACGCCTCCTTCACCATGGCGGTGGTCATCGCCTTCGCCGGCGGCCGGCCCGGGATGATCTCGGCGGCCACCGGCGCCATGGCGCTGCTGGTTGTGGACCTGGTGGGCGACCACGGCCTCCAGTACCTGCTGGCCGCGACCCTGCTCACCGGGGTCATCCAGATCCTCTTTGCCCGGGCGAAGCTGGCGCGGTACATGATGTTCATCCCGCGCACGGTGATGGTGGGCTTCGTCAACTCCCTGGCCATCCTGATCTTCCTCTCTCAGGTGCCCTACCTCACCGACGGTAACTACACGATGTGGGCCCTGGTGGCAGTGGGTCTGGTGCTGCTCTACACCCTGCCGCACCTGCCGGGTTACCCGCGACTGCTGCCGGCGCCGCTGGTGATCATCGTGGCGCTGACCATCGTCGTCTGGTGGCAGGGGCTGGATACGCTGCAGGTCGGGGACATGGGCGAGATGCCGTCGGGCCTGCCGGTCTTCCTCCTGCCGGATATCCCGTGGAATCTGGAGACCCTGCAGATCATCTTCCCCTACTCCCTGGCGCTGGCCGTGGTGGGTCTGCTGGAGTCGCTGCTCACCGCCTCCATCGTGGATGACCTCACCGACACCCCCAGCGGCAAGAACACCGAGGCCCAGGGGCAGGGCATCGCCAACATCGTCACCGGCTTCTTCGGCGGCATGGCCGGCTGCGCCATGATCGGCCAGTCGGTGATCAACATCCAGTCCGGCGGGCTGGGGCGGCTCTCCACCCTGGCGGCGGGGCTCTTCCTGCTCTTCTTCATCCTGGTGCTGGGGGACCTGGTGGCCATCATCCCCATGGCCGCCCTGGTCGCGGTGATGATCATGGTCTCCGTGGCGACCTTCGACTGGAGTTCGCTCAAGACCCTCCACCGCCTCCCGCGCACCGATGCCACCGTGCTGGTGGTGACCGTGGTGACGGTGGTGGTGACCCACGACCTCTCCATGGGGGTCATCGCCGGCGTCCTCCTCTCCGCCATCTTCTTCGCCCGCAAGATGGCCCGGGCCATCGAGGTGACCAGCGAGCTGGACGCGGCCGAGAAGACCCGTACCTACCGGGTGACCGGGCAGCTCTTCTTCGTCGCCGTGGACAAGTTCATCGACGAGTTCGACTACCGCGAGCCCATCCACAACGTCGTCCTCGACCTGCGGGACGTCGTCCTCTGGGACAGCTCCGCCGTGGATGCCATCGACAAGGTGGTGGGCAAGTTCCGTCGCCGCGGCATGGAGGTGGAGGTGCTCCAGCCCGGCGGCTCCAGCGGCGAGCTCCACGACCGCCTGGCGCTCCACGACAAGGATGTGGAGCTGGGCGGCGGCCACTAGCCCCCGCTGTGCGGCCGCCGTGGGCCGGGAGGCCCTCCGTGCAAGGGGTTCGCCTGCTCGGGGCACCGGCCGCGACTCCTTCCGGGGCGAGTACGCGGACGCCCTCCTTCCCCGGGGGCCATTTGTAAGCGCCCGCCGCCTGGCCTAGCTTGAGGGGAGGAGTGCGAATCGGGGACCAGGCCATGGCGGGGACGGAATCAAGGTCGGACGCGGAGGAGCTGCGCGCGCTGACGGAGTCGGCGGAGGTCGTGGTCTTCCGCTCGGGGCTCACGGATACCCGGGAGCTGGCCGCCTGGCTGGAACGGCTGGGGGTCGACCACACCTTCGTGGACATGCCCATGGGGGAGGCGGAGCAGCGCGAGCGCTTTCGCCGCCTGCAGCAGCATACCGGCTGGCACGGCCTGCCCATGGCCTTCCACCACGGCGAGTTCGTGGGCGGGGAGCCGGAGCTGCGCCGCGCCCTGGCGCCAGCGGCCGGGGAGCCGAGCCACTGGTTGAGCGCCCTGGGTTACGGGGGCCTCGTCCCCTTCATTGCCGGTGCCGCCGCCCTGGCCGTGCGGCCGGACAGCCCCCTCGTCGCCACCGCCCTGGCGGGCTATGCGGCGGTGATCCTCGCCTTCCTCGGGGCGGTCCACTGGGGGCGCGTGCTCGCCCACCCCGAGCGGGCCGATGCGCGGCGGCTGCTCCAGTGGGGGGTGATCCCGGCGCTGCTGGCCTGGGTCGCCCTCCTGGCGCCGCCACCGGTGGGCCTGGGGCTCATGCTGGGGCTGGTCGCCCTGGTCCACGTGGTGGACCGGCAGCTGCTGGCCTCGGATCCCGCCATGGCGGGCTATCGACGCCTCCGGCGCCACCTCTCCTGGGGGGCGCTGGCCCTGCTCGCCCTGTCCTGGGTACTCGTCCTGGTGGCCGGCTAGCCGGCGCGGGGTCTATCCTCGCGGTGTAGATTCCATCGATACAGCGGGAGGTGGCCATGGCCGGTGGCTGGGCAAAAGAGGGCGCGGTCCAGCAGCAGATCGACGACACCGTCGAGGATGCCGTAGCGGCCGCCCGCAGCCGGCTCCCGGACGGCGAGGCGGGTCCGGAGCACTGCGAAGAGTGCGGCGAGGCCATCCCCGAGGCCCGGCGCCGGGCCGTCCCGGGCGTCCGCCTCTGCATCACCTGCCAGGAGGCCCGCGACGCCGACCAGCATGCCGCCTCCCCCTTCAATCGGCGCGGGAGCAAGGACAGCCAGTTGCGCTGAGGCCGTTCAGCGGTCGAAGCTCTCCGCCAGGAACTGCTCCAGCTCCTGCCAGGCGGCCTCGGCTGCATCGGCGTTTAGGCGAGGGATCCCCGGAAGATCGGTCGCCGTCGCGCTATTCCTCCTCCACGGGCGGGTCCCAGCGGTCCCGACGATCCCGCTCCTGGAGCTGTTCCCGCTGTTCGTCGGAGAGGGTCTTCATGATGCGTTCGTGGGTCTGTTGCTGGATGCGGGCGAGCTCTTGCTGGTTCTCCCGGATCTGGAGGTGGAGCTGGCCGATACGTTCGGCATCGGGCTCATCCTCGGCCATGGCCCGGTTCAGCTCCCAGTGGTGCTCCTGGAGTTCGGCCATGACCCGGGCCCCCTCTCCGGCAGCTTCCCTGCGGCTCCGAGTGATGTTGCGGACCTGGGAGCGGTTGAGGTCGAGGTCGTGCATGGCCCGGGGGCCCAGTCCCATGCCCATCATGCCGCTGCGTTCCTGCTTCATGGAATGCCCGGATTCCGTGCTGGACGCCGGCCCGTGCAGGGTCAGGGCGGCCAGGGTTGCCAGGGCGATGGCGGTGGCGGTGTAGCGGGTTCGACGCTTCATGGCTGACTCCCTTCCTGTTACTGCCTCTGGGCGGTTCCCTTAAGGGAACGCGCACGGCCCGGGCCGAGGAACAATTACTAATGCCAGCGGGTAAAAGCGCCCGGTCTTCAGGAGCGTAGAGGGGGGATGTGCCGGCCTCTACGGGGCTGGGAAGGGAGGCAATGCAAAGTCACAAGAAATGTGCAGGGGTGGTCGATGGGGGCACAGAGAGTGGTCGCATCGGCGGGGAGAAACTCGGGACCCCGATAGAGAGCACTGGATTGACGAGTGGCGAGTAAGCAGCTGATCTGTCCTCATACACCACCGCCGTTGGGTGGCCGGTCTGGTGGGATCGGGAACTCAGGGGAGAGGGGAGGAGGCGCGATGTTCAATCTCGGCAGGAAGGACGAGCACGGCCGGCAGCGCCGGATCGAGCACCGGGGCCGGCATCTGCGCGCGAGCCGCACCGGCGGGGTTGCCCTGCGGGCGCAGACCGAGGCTGCGGGCGTGAATCTCACCGCCAGCACCAGCCGTGGGGTGCGCGTCTCCACCTCGGTGGGGCCGGGCACGCAGGTGGCGGTGCAGAACGGCCGTTTCGTCCTGCGCGGCCGGTACGGGGCCGGGCCCCTGCGCTTGAATCTGTCGAAGAGCGGACTGTCGCTGGCGGCGAAGAACCGGCTCGGCGCCTTCAATCTCACCCACCCCAACCGCTCCTCCGCGAAGATCGGCGGGGTCCAGCTCCGCGGGAGGAAGGCCGCCTCGATGCAGGCGGTCTATCTGGTCCTCACCACCGCCCTCCAGCTTGTGCGCCTTGCCGTCGGGGCTGCCGTTCTGCTCGCGCAGATCCTCTGGTGGCTGGTGGTCACGCTGGGGCGGGTGCTGGCGGCACTCCCCGGCTGGGTGCGTGATGGCGTCCGCGCCCTGCGCAATGCCCGGATCCGGCACCGCATTCAGCGGGATGCGGGCCGGCTCTCCCGTCTGCCCACCGATGAGGCGGGGCTGCCGGTGGCCCTGGCGCTGGTCTACGAGGGCTGGGGCCGGGGTCGGGCGGCCGGGCTCCTCGTCGAGGAGGGCGAGCGCGGGGAACGCGCTGAGGCCGTGGCCGCGGAGATGGACGCGGAATTCAACGGGGTTCCCGCCGAGGAACGGACCGTGGAGGCGGTGACGGCGCACCTCGCCCGGCAGATGGGGCGCCGGGTCTCACCGGCGGCGCTTCCGGAGATCGTCCTGGCCATGGACGAGCGGGCGCTGGAGACGGGCCCGCGGACCCGGCGCCAGGCCCGGATGCTGGAGATCATCGCCGACTTCGCCGGGTTGCGCTTCGTGGTCGAGGAGGAGCCCGAGGCAGGGGCGCCCGAGGAAGGGGAGGGGACAGCATCGGGGCCGGCGGCGGAGGCCCCCGGTGAGGGGACCGAAGAACCGGCGCCGCCGGCAGCCGCTTCTCCCTCGGCGGAGGCGGATACCCTGGATATCAATACGGCCGACGCCGAGGCCCTGGCCACGCTGCCGGGCATCGGCCCCACCCGCGCCCGGGACATCATCGCCCACCGTCCCTTCGGGAGCCTGGACGAGCTGCAAGTGGTCTCCGGGATCGGGCCGGCTACCGTGGCGAGGCTGCGGGAGGCCGGCGTAGAGTGCCAGTAGGAGGAGCCCGTTCAACTACCGAGGATTGCTCGGTAGTCCGTGCGGCGGCGTAATGGACTGCCCCCTTACTCGCAGGCCCGTCCCGACTCCCGGATATCCGCCTCCCGGGCCGGCCCGATCCCGTGGATCCGGTCGAGCTCTTCCACCCCCTCCCACGGACGGCCGTCGACGATGGCACGGGCCCGCTCGGGACCGATGTGGGGCAGATCCTGGAGCCGCTGCCGCGAGGCGGCGTTGAGGTCGATGCAGGCCGGGGCGTCCTGCGCCCGGCCAGGGCGGTCTTCGCCCTCGACCGGGTGGAGTTCGGCGCCATCGAGGAGGATGTAGACCGGCGCATGGTCGGAGACGCGGGAGCGAGCCTCCTCATGGGGCCAGGCGTCGTCGGTGGTCCGGCGCAGCAGGGACCGGAAATCCAGGACGCCGTGGCCGGTCACGTTCAGGTCGGCCTCTCCGGGCAGGAAGAGGTTGTCGTAGAGTTTTGACCAGCCGCTGTCGGTGCCCAGGGTCGAGGCGCCCTCGGTGAGCTGCGGGCGGGCGACGCCGGTGAGCGGCTCCCAGGCCGCGTGGTCCGGCTCCAGGTTGAAATCGCCCATCAGCAGCCGGCGCTCGACCGTCTCGGGGTCGATCTCGGCCAGCCATTCCCAGTACCGGCGCAGGGCGCGGATCTCCGGCGTCCGGTCGGCGACGCTGTCGCCGTAGCGGATGTGGACGGTGGCGGCGACGAAGGTCGTGTCGTCCGCCCGGGCGCGGAAACGGGCGGAGAAGGGCTCTCGGAGGAAGCGATCGGCGTCGTCGACGTAGACCACCGCACCCTCGTCGTAGGCGATGGCCGCCTCTCGCCAGAGGAAGGCGTAGCGCTCCTTGTAGCGGCCGTCCCCCAGCTCATGGGAGACCAGGCTTTCCCAGCCGGCGCCGCTTTCCGCCTCCAGCGCGGCCTCCAGCTCGTCGACCCCCTCGGTGCCCATCACCTCCTGCAGGGCCACGAGATCGAAGCGTCCGGCCACGCGGGCGAGGGCGGGGAGGTGCTTGTCGTTGTCCCAGCCCAGGTGCTTCACGTTCCAGGAGGCGATCCGGAGCTCCGCGGCGAGGGCAGGGGTGGCCACCAGCAGGAGCAGGGCGGCAAGGAGGACGCGGCGCATGGTCGGTTCCCGCAAGGGACCGGGCGCGGACTCCCTGCCGGGCGCCGGAGTGGTCTCGGTCCGGCCTCCCTGCCAGCATGGTGTCCATCATAGCGGAACGGGGCGACGGAGGGTGTCGCAATCGGAGGAGAGAATCGTCTCCTTGTAAGGGGCGCTGCCGACGATCTTGTCAGGTCCCGGGCAGGAAATACGTCAGGGGGTTAGACGATAGCTGCCAGCCTCGCCATGGCGTCATCCGCAGCCTGCTGGAGGTCGCTGACATCAAGGGCCGGACTGGACAGGTGGACCGCCTCGGTGTTCAGGGCGTACGCAGTGTACCGCTCGTCGTTATGCGGATCGGGGTCCCAGCCCCGGCCCAGGTCCAGGTAGCTCGAGGGGCAGGACTGGTCCGCGTCCATGAACCATAGCCACAGCCGCAGATAGCCACCATCGACCCAGCAGCCCAGGAGTGCTTCCTGAATGCGTGTCGAGCTGCCGGCTTCCGGGACGAGGAAGCGGTAGAGCGCCTGCTCGTCCCACGCCGACCGGACCGAGTTATCGCGGTCGTAGTAGAGCGGGTCGCACTCGCGAAGACGGCCACCGAAGGTGGGGAGTGAATGGCCCCACAGGTGTCGGTTGGCCGCGAGCAGTAAGTCCCAGGCATCGAGCCGGGTCTGTTCGGCCCTCAGCCACGTATGGAAGTACTGACGCAACTCGTCCCAGTCCAGATCGGCCGGTGCCATCCCCTCATGCTCGAGAACCAGATCGATGGTTCGGCGGTGGTCGGCGCTGGCGTGATATTGCTGAACGGTCTCGGGCACCGGCAGGCAATCGGCTTTCTCCCTCATGGCACCCGACTCACTCCGCTCCCTCGCGGAACGCGACCGTAAGCAGTTCCCCGATCCGTTGCTCAGTGAGCCCCTGGATCTCGACATAGTGCTCCCCCTCGGCGTTGTGCTGGGAGGTGTAGCGCAGCTCCTGGGTCTCCTCGCGCCCGTTCATGGTCGCAGCGAGGGTGGCGGTACAGGCGTATCGCTGGCTCGCCTCGTCGAACTCCCGAGTGCGGATGTTCTCCAGGCGGTACTGGATGGTGTCCACCTCGGGCTCCAGCGTCTTGTCGAAGGAATCCGCCAGGTGCTCGAACTGATTCCGGCTTTGCTGAAAGGTCTCTTCCACGGTATTGGAGACGATCTGCCGGGCTGTCTCCGTCGTGCCGCTGGCCGCGCAATCCGGTACGGCGGTCCCGCAGCCGGTGCTGGTCAGGGTGGCGACGGCGAGGACGGGCAGGGCGTAAGCGTGGTGGCTCATGGGCGAGTCTCCTGGTCCAGTAAGGGTGAGCCGGCGGTTCCGGCAGTGGTTATGTTCGCCCTTACTGGTCTTCAGGCTGGCTTAGCGCCCAGCATGGGCCTGGCCAATTCATAGTAACCCCCCTAGAGTAGTGATTGGTGTACTGCGGATTCCATCAGACTAAGACTCTCTTCGGCCATTTCCTAAATGGGCTATTTAAAGGTATATCGTTCGAGGAGCCCACTGGTCGGTGCGTAGCTTCTCTGTCTTAGGAAGCCCCACCCAACGTCATTGATAGAGGTATAGCATGGATATAAAGTCTCAAGAGGATGCTTTGTTCGAAAAGTGGCGGAATAAACACCAGAAAAGCTCATTCGTGGAAGATGGGTGCCCAAGGCCAGAAGTATATTTATCTGAGCGAAAGAAGTTTGTTTTTGCCTTGAATGATGCGAATCTAGGTGAACCGGAAAGCGTCGGGAAGACGTTTAGCCAGAGGGATGAGTTAAAATATGAGCCCAATTTGTGGTGGTCAACGATTGCCCGGTGGTGCCATTTTTTGCGCTTTCCTCGCGATGCATGGAAGCACGTGAGGAGCCTATATGTG
>JBKGYA010000095.1:0-8203 GCA_046546335.1 Thiohalospira sp.
CACAGCGGTTGATACGGAGTGCGGCCATGCCGGTGCGCCAATCCCTGATCGCAGCCTTTCTGCTGGTGATGCCCGTCGGGGTCCCCGGCGCTGCGGAGCCGCTGCCGGAAGGGCTCGTGGAGGAATTCCAGGCGCGCTACCCCGAACTGTCCGAGGGGTCTCCGCCCCGGATCGAACCCATATCCCCGCGCGTGATCCATCACGGAAGTCGAAGCCATGGGCAGGTCGCCCTTACCTTTGACGCGTGCAGTCATCACGACCGCAACGAGGTAAACGAGCAGGTCCTGGACATCCTGCGCGACCGCGATATCCCCGCCACGCTGTTTCTGGGAGGTCTCTGGATGGCGGAGCATCCGGAGCTGACCCGGGACCTGCACAAGGACGCACGTTTCGAGGTGGGGACCCACGCCTGGGGCCACCCGGATCTGACGAAGCTCTCACCCCGGGAAGTCGAACAGCAGATCGGTCTGGCTCAGCTGATGGCGCACGCCCTCACCGGCAAGTGGCCTCGCCATTTTCGCGCCCCCTATGTGGCGATCGACGAGACCGTCTGGCATACCGCTGGGGCCCTGGGTGTGAGGACCGTCCAGTATGACGTGGCCAGTGGCGATGCCGAGGCGTCCGCGGATCCCGAACAGGTGGCGGAATACGTGCTCGACCGGGTGGATGACGGAAGCATCGTGGTCCTCCACCTGCACGATCCGGAACTGCCAACGGCCGAGGCCCTGCCCGGGATCCTGGACGGCCTCCAGGAGCGGGGACTGGAGCCGGTGCGCATGGAGCAGCTCCGGGGGCAGGGGCCTTCCTGAGCGGACGGCGCGGCGGCGCAGGGGCGGCGAAAGGTTTCGTCGGACCGAGGGCATCCTGGCACGGCCGGGACCGGAGCCCGCCGGGGAAGGTTGCCCGGGGGCGCTTCCGTGGAGGAGCCGGGATCCCTCAATCCAGCGTGGGCTTGATGGCCTCGATGGTGGCGGAGACCACGTAGTCGTCAACGCCCCGGCCGGGGGCCCAGTCCCGGATGAATTCGCGCGAGTCATCCTTGGGCTCGATGGCGATATCCCGGAATCCGGCGTCGACCATCATGCGCTCCAGATCCTCGATCAGGGAGGCGTTGCCCATGCAGCCGGCGATGAGGCCGGTATCCTCGCTCAGCTCCGGCGGCAGGGGGACACTGGCGACCACGTCGGAGATGGCGAGCCGGCCGCCCGGCTTGAGGATCCGCCACGCCTCACGGAAGACCCCGGGCTTGTCGTTGGATAGGTTGATGACGCAGTTGGAGAGGATGACGTCGGCGGTGTCATCGGCCACCGGCAGGTGCTCGATCTCCCCCAGCCGGAATTCCACGTTGGCGAAATCGCCCCGCACGGCGTTGTTCCGGGCCTTCGAGACCATCTCCGGGGTCATGTCGACGCCGATGACCCGGCCCGCCTCGCCCACTTCCCGGGCGGCCAGGAAGCAGTCGAACCCGCCTCCGGCGCCCAGGTCCACCACCACCTCGCCGGGCCGCAGGGCGGCGATGGCGTTGGGGTTGCCGCAACCCAGGCCCATGTCGGCCCCTTCGGGTACCTGGAGGAGATCCGATTCGCTGTAGCCCAGGCGGGTGGAGAAGAGGGTGTTGATCTTCTCCTGCTCCGAGGCGCCGCCGCCACAGCAGGCGGATTCCGTGCCAGAGGCCCCGCCTTCCCAGGTATTTTCGGCCACCCGGGCGTAGGCGTTGCGGATGAGGTCCTGGTGGTCGCCGGCGGGCTCCCGTTCGACCTGCGGGCCGCAGCAGCTGCCCTGGCGGGCCTTTTCGTCGATGTCGCTCATGGTGTTTCCTCCTGGCCGGGGTTGCCGACGCTGGTTGATGAAGAGAGTCCGGTGAAGAAGGTGGCGAGCTCCTCGACCGCTGCCGGCTCCACCCAGCAGTCGGTCCGCTTGCCGTTGCGGTCCATCCGGATGAGCCCCACGCGATGGAGCTCCTTGAGGTGGTGGGAGAGGGTCGAGGGGGCGATATCGAGCCCGTCGCCCAGGTCCCCCACGCAGACGCGGCTGGCCTCGTCGGTGCCGCAGACGGTGCCGGGGGCGCAGCACTCGGCCAGGCGGCGGAAGACGGCGAGCCGATGGGGGTTGCCCAGCGCCTTGAGGCGCTCGGCCAGGTCGGTGGTATTTATTCGAGTATTCAACATATGTCGAAAACTAGTTCGGATGGACCGCTCCGTCAAGGGCCGGCGAGTACCGGCTAAAAGCCCGACGACGGCCGGGCTGCAACCGGCCTCCGGGGGTGGCGGTTGCGTGCACCTTGCCGCAGACTGGTATGTGAACGGGATCAATATGGGACAAATAGGAACGGAATCAGGATGATGTCCGGAACCGGAGCAGCGGGGCAGCACCGCCCCCTCCGCCGACTCGCCGCCGCTCTGGTGGGCTCGCTCCTCTGCGGCGGCGCCGTGGCGGATGACGCCGGTGAGCGGGCCTGGCGGCTCGGCGTCCATCCCTATATCTCCGCCACGCAACTGCTGGAGCGCCTGCAGCCGCTGGCCGACTATCTCACCGAGACCACCGGGGACCGCTTCGAGGTGCGGGTGGCCAACAGCTACGAGGCGCACATCCACGCGGTGGCCGAGGGGCAGGTGGATCTGGCCTACATGGGGCCGTCCTCCTACGGGCGGCTGTGGCTGGAGCACGGTCGCCACGAGGTCCTCGCCCGCCAGGAGGTGCAGGGGCGGGATGTCTTCCACGGCATCCTGGCCGTGCGCGATGACAGCGATCTGGAGGCGCTCCCGGAGGTGGAGGGGCGCACGGTCGCCTTCGTGAGCGACGACTCCACCATGGGCTACCGGATGCCGCGGCAGATGCTGGCCGAGGCCGGCGTCGAACCGGGCGATACGGACTCCTGGTCCTTCCTGGGCAACCACTTCAATGTTGCCTCGGCGGTGCTGCTGGGGGATGTCGAGGTCGGGGCGATGCGCGAGGAGGTCTTCCGTCGCTTCCGCTCCCGGGGGGTGCGCGCCCTGGCGCGGACCGAGCCGGTTCCCCAGCACCCCTGGGTGGTGCGACAGGGAGTAGCGGCCGAGCGGGTGGAGCGCTGGCGCGAGGCCCTCCTGGACCTCTCCGACCATCCGCAGGGCGAGGCGGTCCTCGAGGCGCTGGGGCCGGAGGTCACGGGGCTGGTCCCCGCCAGCGCCGAGGACTATCGCCCCCTGCGCGAGCTTGTGGAGTCGGCGCCGTGAGGGGCGCCTGGGTCACGGCCGGCTATATCCGGCGCTGGCGCCTGCCGCTGGTTCTGCTCCTGGTGCTGACCCTCTTTACCGCCATCGGCGTGGTCAGCGTGCTCCAGCAGCAACGCGGCCTCCTCCAGCAACAGGCGCAGACGGCGGGCGAGTCGGAGCTGGCGATCATCGCGAGTTTCTCCCGCGAGGCCCTGGTCCGCGGGGACTACGCCGCCGTCGCCCGCTTCGTGGAGGAGTATGCCGAAGGTCACCACCGCGTCCGCCGTCTGCGGATGGTCTCGGGGGACGGCGCCTATACCTGGGTGGACTTCGAGGCCCCCGACGCCCCCGACGCCGGGGAGGGCGATACCACTCAGCGCTTCGAACAGCGCATCGACTACGGCGCCGGGCGGGCGCTCACCATCGAGCTGGTCCGCTCGGGCCGACAGGAGGCGGAGGCGCTGGCCCAGCTGCGCCGCTCCCTGGTGGTTGGCGGCGTCGTCGGCGTCCTGCTGTTCACCGGGGTCCTCTGGTTCTCGGTGGAGCGGATGGGACTGCGCCCCCTCCGGCGGGCCCGAGATCACCTGGAGGCGCGGGTGGCGGAGCGGACCCGGGAGCTGGAGTACCGTGCCAACCACGATTACCTCACCGGCCTCGACAATCGGCTCAAGTTCGAGGAATTCCTGGAGGCGGAGACGGAGCGGGCCGAGCGCTACGGCGACCCCTTCTCTCTCATCCTGTGCGACATCGACCACTTCAAGTGGGTCAACGATACCTACGGCCACAACGTCGGGGACGAGGTCCTGGTGGAGCTGGCCCGACGGTTCACCACGGCGGTGCGCCGGGTCGATCGCGTGGCCCGCTGGGGCGGCGAGGAGTTCGCCATCCTGCTCCCGGATACGGGACTGGCGGCGGCGGAGGATCTGGCCGAGCGCCTGCGCCGGGTGGTGGCCGAAAGCCCCTTCCCGACGGTGGGGAGCGTGACCATGAGCTTCGGCGTGACCGCCCGCCGCTCGGGGGATTCCCAGCAGCGGCTCCTGCTGCGTGCGGACCAGGCGCTCTACCAGGCCAAGGAAGAGGGGCGGAACCGGGTCGTCGGCCGGGCGGAGTAGCCGCGCCGCCCACCCCTTGACCCGGGTCCGCCGGCCGTGTCGACTGGCGCGGTTGCCATCCGGGAGGAGACCCCATGACCCCGCTTTCCCTGCTGGACCTCGCCCCCATCCGCCAGGGCGGCGATGCCGCCGCGGCCTACCGCGCCACCACGGAGCTGGCGCAGGCGGCGGAGACCAGCGGCTATCGCCGCTTCTGGCTGGCGGAGCACCACAACATGACCGGCATCGGCAGCTCTGCCACGGCGGTGCTCATCGGCCACGTGGCCGAGCATACCCGGTCCATCCGCGTGGGCTCCGGCGGGGTGATGCTGCCCAACCACGCGCCGCTGGTGGTGGCGGAGCAGTTCGGGACACTGGAGAGCCTCCATCCCCGTCGCATCGACCTGGGTCTGGGCCGGGCGCCGGGTTCCGGCCAGCGCACGGTGCGCGCCCTGCGCCGGGGCAGTGTGGAGGGCGCGGAGCGCTTCGCCGAGGACCTGGCGGAGCTGCGCGGCTACCTTGGCGAGGCGGGCCGGGAGAAGATGGTGCAGGCCGTCCCCGGTGCGGGGCTGGATATCCCCGTCTGGGTCCTGGGCTCCAGTACGGCCAGCGCCGGCCTGGCGGCGAGTCTGGGGCTGCCCTACGCCTTCGCCGCCCACTTCGCCCCGGCGGAACTCTTCCCGGCCCTGGCGCGCTACCGCGACGAGTTCCAGCCCTCCGGGGCGCTGGCCGAGCCCTACGCCATGGTGGCGATGAATGCCGTGGTGGCGGAGACCGATCCCGAGGCCCGCTACCACTTCACCTCCGTGGAGCAGCAGTTCCTGGGCATGGCCCGGGGGCGGACGCCGGGCCCCATGCCGCCGCCGGTGGAGGACATGGACACCCTCTGGGAGCCGGACGAGCGCGACCGCATCCGGGCCTGGCTCTGGGCCTCCGTGGTGGGCGGCCCCGAGAGCGCGCGCCAGCAGTACGCCGACTTCCTGCAGAAGACCGCTGCCGACGAGATCATGGTCACCTCCCAGACCTTCGACCCCGCCGTGACCGTCGACTCCGTGCGCCGGCTGGCCGCCATCCGGGACGAGGTCGGGGCCGCCTAGACCTTCCCTTGCTCGATGGCGGGTGGCAGAGTGGAGGAATTACCCATCCACTCAGGAGCGCCCATGCTTGGCGAACACCACACCCTCGTCCTCGAATTCCCGGAGCAGCGCGATCGGATCCATGATCTCAAGATGGAGGACAACCACTTCCATCGCCTCATGGAGGAGTACGACGAGCTGACCAAGAAGATCGAGCGGCTGGAGCAGGAGGGGGAGCCCCTGACCGACGAGAGCATGGAAGACCTCAAGAAGCGCCGCCTGGAGCTCAAGGACGAGCTCTACACCTACCTGAAGTAGCCCCTCAGAAGCGGAACTCCCACCGCACCACCGCCGTGCGCTCGTCCGGGTCGTGCCGGAGCGCCGCGGCGGAGACCAGGACATTCCACCAGAAGTGGACGGCGACGTTCTCCCCCAGCCGGTAGTCGTTGTGCTGGTGCAGCCAGCCCAGATAGACCCCGTAGGCGGTGGCCACGCCGGCGTTCGCCGACAGCCCGGCGCCGGAGTGCGCCAGGCCGAAGCCCACCGATGATGCCGCCGTTCCCCACCAGGGGCCGAACTGGTGGTGGAAGGAGTTGTTCAGGACCCCGCGGAAGAAGGCCTCTTCTCCCAGCGCTACCGCCCCCTGGCGGGGCATCAGCATGGCGGCGGTCTCGTGGCGGGTGAGGCCGCCCTGCGTCCGGGTGACCCAGGAGTCCTCGCTGGAGAGCAGCAGGCCGGAGGCGGCGATGGCCATGGGGACGAAGGTCGTCGGTCGGCTGAGGTAGCGCGCCTCGAAGGGCGCCCGGGCGAGATCCTGGAAGCCCTCGTCGGAGATGGGGGTGCGGTAGCCGCGGTTCCCGCGCATGGTCCGGCGCTGGCGGTAGGCATCGAAGGCCGAGTAGAAGCGGGTACTGCTGGCCACCGTGCCGAAGAGGTCGGCGCGCTCGCTGGTGCGGTTGGTGGTGATGACCAGCTCGTCCTCATCGTGGCGGTCGCCCGGCTCGATGTAGTCGTCGCGGGTGCGGTAGTAGGCGGCGATGTCGGCGGCGGTGCCCCAGGTGGCGAGGTGGAAGCCGCCCTTGGCCGGCTCCCCGTTGATGAACTGGCCCAGGCCGGGGACGAGGAAGCTGCCGGTGGCCAGCAGCGCCGGTGCGCTGGCGACCGCCGGCCCCGGGATCAGGAGCAGGGCCAGGAGCAGGGTCGGGCGCAGGCTCTGCAGGGTCACGGGCCGCCGCCTACTGCATCAGGGCCCCCATGAGGCCCAGCGCCGGCTTGCCGTTGACCAGGAACTGCGAACCGCGGAAGGTGACCTCGCTGCGGTAGCGGTCGTCTTCCGCCTCGTCCACCGCCTCCAGGTAGCCGTCGGCGGCCAGGGCCTCGACGAGCATCGCCGCCTGGCGGCCGGCCACCTCCTCGGAGCGGCCCTGGCTCACCAGGCTCCGGCGCAGATTGGCCTCCACGGCGGCGGCCGGCGCGTCCAGGGTCAATCGGGCGTCCAGCGCCTCGACCACGGTGCGCGGCCGGTTGATGTCCGGGCGGGAGCCCTCGCGGAAGCTCGCCTCGCCATCGGCCTTCAGCGTGCCCTCGGCATTGGTGGCGCGGGCCTCGTCCAGGGTCATACGGGGATGGCCGGTGAGGATGGTCTGGACTGCCGGCAGGACGCGGTCGCGCAGTACCGCCTCCGGCACCTCGGCCGGATACTCCTGGACCACGTCGGCCAGTTCGCCGTAGGCATCGGCATCGATCCCCGCCAGGGCGGCCTCCAGCCGGATATCCTCCCAGTCCACCGGGTCGGCCAGATCCCGGCCCTGCAGCTTCAGGCCGGCGGCCTGGGTCTCGAAGCCGACGCGCAGGCCCGCCTCCTCCCGGTCCAGACGGCTGGTGAGCGCCGGTCTGTCGATGTCGATCTTGCCCTCGGGTGCCCGGAAGACCAGAGTCCCGGCGCTCACGGACTGCCGGCCCAGGAGATAGGAGCCATCGGTGGCGGTGCCGTCCCCCTCGATGCGGAGGTCGGCAAAGCGCACCCGGTTCTCGGTGCCCTGCTGCAGCTCGCCGCCGGGGGCCCGGGCGGTCACGGCCAGGGTCTCGCGGTCGGCGGTGAAGGTGCCCAGCATCCCGCCCCACTCCAGGGCGAGCTCCTCGGCCGCGGCCTCCGCGGAGAAGGCCTCGGAGCGGAAGTCGCCGGAGATGGTGCCGGTGAAGCCGCCCCGCCCGGAGACGGTCAGCAACGGGGTCTCCGCGTTCGGGGCCGGTTCGATCTCGCCCTCCAGGGCGCGGCGCAGGTCATCGTCGGCGTGGGCGGTGGCGGTGAAGCCGACCGCGCCGAAGGGCAGGGGCAGGCGGGCCAGGAATGGCCCGTGGTCCAGGGTCACGTCGAAACGCACGCCGGGGAGCGGCCGGTCTTCGTCCTCGCCCACCGGCTGGTCGGGGCGGACGGTGACCTCCGCGGTGGAATGCAGGCGGCCGGGCTGGTAGTCGGTGACCCGGATGTCGGCCCGCTCGTCCAGGTCGTCCAGCCGCTGGACCTCGGCCCGGAAGCGATCCTCCACCTCGGGGCCGATGACCGCCGCGCCGCCGTAGTGGACGCCCGCCAGCACAACCGCCGTGGCTGCGGCGCCGATGATTATCTTTTTCTTCTGCATTCCTTTGACTCCCCCGGGAACAGGGGACCTACTCTAGGATTTTGCGGCCGCGCCGACCAGCCCCGAAGGGGCGATCAGCGTCGCCAGTCCAGGCGGAAGCCGTGGCTGCGCAGGGTGGAGAGGGTGGTGCGCACGCCCTCGTCGATGAAGGCGATGCGGTGGGGGTTGTTCACCGCCGCCCGCGCCCAGTCGCGGCCGTGGTC
>JBKGYA010000096.1:0-7985 GCA_046546335.1 Thiohalospira sp.
GCCCTGCTGGTCACGGCGGCCCTCCTGGTCGACGATGCTCCGGGGCCGGAGCTGGTCGGGGTCCCCGCCGTTGCCTGGGCCTCCGGGCTTGCCGGCCTGCTCCTCCTCGCCCGGGCGTGGCGGCGCACCGCCCCGCCTGTGGAGGCGTCCTGACCGGAGCGGGGGACCGGCGATGTGCCGCCGGGTGGCCGGCCCGTTCCTGCTTCCCTTCTTACGGCCTGCGCCACCGTCATGGCCCACACCGCATTGGTCTTCCGGTCGGCACGCCGGGAAGACCGAGACCGTTACCTGGTGATTGCGGTCAGTACCTGCTATAGAGCAGTAACAGGCGGCATTCCCGCCGTCCGTGCCATACGGGGGTGCGCCATGGTTGCCCGCATCATCACCGTCTGCTCCCTCCTCTTCCTGTTCGCCGCACCTGTTGCCGCCCAGGAGGAGGGCGAGGTCCATGGCGGGGGGGAGTTTTCTCTCCCCGGCTGGTTCAAGGTCTCCTTTCTCGACCTGCCAGCGGACCTGGCCGAGGCCCGCGAGGAGGATCGTGGCCTGATCCTCTTCTGGGAACAGGAGGGCTGTCCCTACTGCGAGGCCCTCATCGAGACCAATTTCCACCAGCGCGACATCGTCGACTACACCCGGGCGAACTTTGACGTGGTGGCCCTCAATCTCCGGGGTGACCGGCCGGTCACCACCCTGGATGGGGAGCAGCTCGGCGAGAAGGCGCTGGCCGAGGATATGGAGGTCCAGTTCACTCCGACCCTGCTTTTCCTGGATGATGAGGGCGAGCCGATCCTCCGCCTCAACGGCTACTATCCGCCGGAGGAGTTCCGGGTAGCGCTGGAGTATGTCGGCGAGGGCGCCTGGCGGGAGGAGGACTTCGCCGCGTACATGGCGGAGCACGGGCCGGGGGAGGCGGCGGAGCCGGGATTCGTCGATCAGCCCTTCCTCGCCGAGCCGCCCCACGACCTCTCGGGGGCCGAAGGCCCGCTGGCCATCCTCTTCGAGCAGCGCCGCTGCCCGGAGTGCCGGCGAGTCCATGACGAGATCCTCGACGATCCGCGGGCCCGGGAACGGCTGGAGCCCTTCCACGTGGTTCGTCTGGACCGCTGGGGTGACGAGACCGTGACCACCCCCGAGGGTGAGCAACGCTCCGCCCGGGAGTGGGCGGACGAGCTGGAGGTGACCTACACCCCCACCATGGTCCTCTTCGACGGACAGCGGGAGGTCATTCGCATGGAGTCGCATTTTCGCGGCTTCCATGTGCGATCCATGCTCGACTACGTGGCCACTGGTGCCTGGGAGGAAGAGCCGCGGTTCCAGCGGTATATCGACCAGCGCAGCCAGCGATTGCGGGAGCGGGGGGAGGACGTCGATCTCTGGGAGGAGAAGTAGCCCCGCCTGCGCCGGACTCCCCAGCGGCGACGGGAGATGCTACGCTGATTCCTGAGTAAAACGCTTGGGAGTTCTGCCGTGTCCACCGCCGCCGAATCCGTGACCGCGCCCGCCGCGCCCATCCCCTTCGACCGCGAGGGGCCGGTGCTGGGGGAGGCCTTCCACACCGCCGTGGCCCCCACGCCCGTGGCCGATCCCGGCCTGGTGCGGGTGAACGACGCGCTGGCGCGGGAGCTGGGCATCGACCCGGCGGCCCTGCGCTCCCCGGAGGGGGTGGCCATCCTGGCCGGGAACCGGGTCCCCGAGGGGGCAGAGCCGCGGGCGCTGGCCTACGCCGGCCACCAGTTCGGCAACTGGGTCCCGCAGCTCGGCGACGGCCGCGCCATCCTCCTGGGCGAGGTGGTGGACCGGCAGGGCGTGCGGCGGGACCTCCAGCTCAAGGGGGCCGGCCCCACCCCCTTCTCCCGCGGCGGCGACGGCCGCGCCCCCATCGGCCCCGTGGTGCGCGAGTATCTCGGCTCGGAGTTCATGGCCGCCCTGGGGGTCCCCACCACCCGGGCGCTGGCGGCGGTGACCACCGGCGAGCCGGTGCGCCGCGGCTGGGCGGTCCATCCCGGCGGCGTCATTACCCGGGTGGCGGCCAGCCACGTCCGAGTGGGGACCTTCGAGTACTTCGGCCGGCGGGGGGACGTCGAGGGCGTGCGCACCCTGGCCGACTACGTCATCCAGCGCCACTACCCGGAGGTCGCCGGGGCCGAGGAGCCCTATCCGGCGCTCTTCTCCGCCGTCATCGCCCGCACCGCCGACCTGATCGCCCACTGGATGGCCGCCGGCTTCATCCACGGCGTCATGAATACCGACAACCTCGCCCTGGCCGGGGAGACCCTGGACTACGGCCCCTTCGGCTTCCTGGATACCTACGCCGCCGACACGTGCTACAGCTCCATCGATACCGGCGGCCGCTACGCCTTCGACCAGCAGCCGGCCATGGCCCGCTGGGGCCTCACCCGGCTGGCGGAGTGCCTGCTGCCACTGCTGGGCGAGGAGAGCGAGGCGCGGGTGGAGCGGGCCAAGGCGCTGCTGGACGAGTTCCTGCCGCGCTTCGAGGCGACCTGGCGGGCCCTCATGGCCGAGCGGCTCGGTCTGGCCGAGGTCCGCGAGGGCGACGGCGAACTCCTCCACGACCTCCTCCAGGCGATGGCCGACGGCCGCGCCGATTACCACCTCACCCTGCGCGGGCTGAGCGACCTCCCCGACATCGCCGGCCCGGCCGACGCGGCGGTAGTGGACCTCTTCGACGAGCCGGCCGCCATCACCGCCTGGCTGGCCCGCTGGCGGGCGCGCCTGGCGGAGCAGGGCCGGGACGAGGCCGAACGCCAGACGGCCATGCGGGCGGTGAACCCGAAGTTCGTGCTGCGCAATCACCTGGCCCAGTGGGCGGTGGACGCGGCCACGGAGGAGGGCGATTTCACCCCCATGGACCGGCTGCTGGCCGTGCTCACCGATCCCTTCGCCGATCACCTGGGCGAGGAGGAGCTGGCCCGCCCGCCCCGCGACGAACAGCGGGTGCAGCGGACCTTCTGCGGGACCTGAGTCAGGCGGCGGGTTCGTCCTCGGGCCCGATGAGGGGCGTCACCTCGCCGGTGTGGGTGAGGGTGAGGCGGTGCATGGCGCGGGTGCAGGCGACGTAGAGGAGGTGGCGGTCGCCCTCGCTGTGGTAGTTGGCCGCCTCCGCCCGGGGGATGACCACGCGATCGAACTCCAGCCCCTTGGCCAGGTGGGCGGTGCAGACCAGTACGCCGTGGCCGTAGGAGGGGCTCTCCTCGTCCACCAGCTGGGCCGGGATCCCGGCCTTGGTGAGCGCCTTGTGGGTGGCCCGCGCCTGCCTCTGGGTCTTGTGGATGATGCCCAGGTGGTTGTAGTCGGAGTCCAGAAAGGCCTCCACCGCCTGCCGGATCGCGGCGTTCTCCTCCTTGCGGCTGCGGCAGGCGACGATGGCCGGCTCCTCGCCGTGGCGCTCCATGGCCTCCAGCTCCGGGTCCGGGGGGATGCGCTGGGCGAAGCGGGTGATCTCGTAGCTGGAGCGGTAGCTCCTGGTGAGCTTCACCCGCACCGCCCCGCGCAGGGCGCGCTGGAGCTGCCGCCTTACCGTCTCCTGGTGGCGGCGCTCGAAGGTCTCGGCATCCTCGGTGGCGGCCGCGTGATCACCGGGCGACGTCTCGTCGGTCATGGCGCTGCCTCGGCTCGAGGGGGAGCGCGGATTATCCGGATCGCCGTCGGGCCGGTCCAAGCGGGGCGGGGTACAGCGAGCCGGGGAGATGCCGGGAGGGAGGGAGCACTCCCGAGCCTTACTCGGGAGGTGGACGCTGCCCTGCCTTACGGGGGCAGTCCACGGGGGCAGGGAGCGTCGGGTTTCGAGGGGGCGGGTCAGAGCACGTGCTGGAACTGCACGAAGACCTCGTCTGAATCGTCGCCGTCGACCCCGTCGAGGTTGGAGCCAGACCGATAGGTAGCCTGGATCTTGTCGGTGTGTCCGTTGAAGAAGTAGTTCACACCGACCGACGACCGAGTCCAGGTCTCGTCGTAGGCGTCGGCGTCGAGGCCCTCGTGGCCGGCGACGATCTCGACGGTGGCCGGCACGACCATGTAGCCCCCCTCCAGCGAGTAGGTGTCGAAGTCGCCGTCGCCGTCCTCGATCAGCCTGCTGTTAGTCTTGCCGTTGGTTTCGCTCGTGAAGGCGTTGTACTGGCCGTCCACGGATAGGCCGGCGCTGCGGAAGGCGAGATTGGCGCTGTAGCCGGTTACCGACTCGTACTGCTTCGCCTCCGCGAGGTTGCCTTGGGCGGCGTCTACCTCATCGTCATCGTTGCCCCAGGACAAGGCGCCCACGCCGATGGCCAACTGGGTCTCGCGGTCGAAGTCGCCCTGGGCCTTCTTGAACTTGCCGCCGATGGGGTAGAAGTCGAGGCCGCCGGCGAGCATCTTGCCGCCGTACCAATCGTCACTCTTGTTGGTGCCGGAGCCGAAGTCGAGCTTGTCGGTGTCGCCGTCGATGTAGGCCTCGTAGGCCCCCACATTGTAGCCCACCAGGTCGGTGCTGCCGGCGTAGGAAATGCCCATCTGGCGGTCGGGGGTGCCGTAGTTGTGGTCGCCAACGAAGGTCCGCTCCACCAGCTGCTGGCGCTTGGAGGAGGTACTGGACTCCCGCGAGAAGGCGGCGTAGTGATTGCCGACCGTCAGGCTGCCCGGCCCGAGGGCATCGTAGGCGATATAGGCATCCTTGACGCTGGTCCCGGCCTTGCCGAAGTCGATCTGCCACTTGCCGGAGATGTTCTCCGTCATGCTGCCTTCCATGTAGAGGCGCAGCCGCCGGAAAAAGAACTCATCGGTGCTGTCGCCGTTGTCGGGGTCCTCGTGGTGGTACTGGGCCTGCAGGCGGCCACCGAACTCGAGGTACTTGGCACCGTCCTCGTAGGCGGTCGCACCACCGGCGAGGGCGGATGCCGGGATCGTTACTCCGGCGATCAGGGGGGCAATGAGCGCCCGGTTGGTCAGCTTGGTCATGAAAAGCCTCCTTGAGGGTCTGGTTGCCGGCAAGTTCTGGATTGCCAGCGGGGAGACTATGACACCTATGTTACGTCCGTGTTTCGGGATCGTGACAGCGCACGAGCCCGAAACACGGACGTAACAGAGGTGTCACTGGATTCTCATCGAACGGGAAATGGATTGTTACCTCGCCCGGTTGGCTTGAGCAGTGCGCCAGCAACGTCCTGCTCCAGGGCATCGCCAACAACCGCAACTACAACGGCAGCGAGCCGGTATTGCCGAGCGTCGAGACGGCTTCGAGCGGCGAGTATCCGCCCCTGACCCGGCCGCTGTTCATCGATATCAAGAAGTCGTCCTACGCCGACAAGGAGGTGGTCCGCACCCGGCCAGACCGCCCCGGTGATCACCATCGGGGCGCTGACCTATATCGCCTTCCTGCCGCCGTCGCCGGTGGAGACGACGTTCCCGTTCCTGAATTTCGAATGGCTGACCTCGCCCTTCACCGTCCTGCCCATCCAGATGTTCAACTGGATCTCGCGGACCCGGTCGGAGTTCCACGACCTGGCGCCGGAGCCGGAGCTACTGTTGCTCGGCGAGCCGACGGCCTCCCTCGCCCCCGCGAAGATCGAGGATTTGATCACGCAGCTTGGCAAGGAGGTGACGATCCTCATCGTCACCCACAACATGCAGCAGGCCGCGCGGAATTCCGACTTCACCGCCTTCATGCATCTCGGCGGGCTGGTCGAGCATAACGATACCCAGACGATGTTCACGAATCCGCGCCAGGAGCGGACCGAGTCCTGCATCACGGGCCGGTTCGGCTGAGGGACACCCTTCGAGGCGGTGGACGGCCGGTAATGGCCGGGCCGGGTCTCGCCGTCGGAGCGGGAGCGGTACAATGGCCGGATGACCGACGCCAATCCCCTCCAGGGCCTCAATCCGCCGCAGCGCGAGGCCGCCCGGCACGTGGACAGCCCCCTGCTGGTCCTCGCCGGGGCCGGTTCCGGCAAGACGCGGGTGATCACCGCCAAGATCGCCTACCTGGCCAACCAGTGCGGGCTGCCGGCGCGGAACATCGCGGCGGTGACCTTCACCAACAAGGCGGCGCGGGAGATGAAGTCCCGCGTGGCCGGGCAGCTCGGCAATGCCCGGGGGCTGCGGGTCTCCACCTTCCACACCCTGGGGCTGGACATCCTGCGCCACGAGACCCGGGCGGTGGGGCTGCGCTCCGGCTTCTCCATCTACGACGCCAGTGATGCCCAGGCCCTGGTGCGCGACCTCCTGCGCCGGGCCAATACCGACGACGACCTCGCCCAGGCGGTGGCCGGGCGGATCAGCCGCTGGAAGAACGATCGGATCACCCCCGAGGCGGCGGCCGCCGCCGAGGCGGAGGACCCGGCGGACATCGCCGCCGCCCGGGTCTACGCCGAGTACACCCGCCACCTGCGCGCCTACAACGCCGTGGACTTCGACGACCTCATCGGCCTGCCGGTGGGGCTGTTCGAGTCCGACGCCGAGGCGCTGGCGCGCTGGCAGCAGCGCATCCGCTACCTGCTGGTGGACGAGTACCAGGACACCAACGCCGCCCAGTACCGGCTGGTGCGGCTGCTGGTCGGCGATCGCAACGGGCTCACCGTGGTGGGCGACGACGACCAGTCCATCTACGCCTGGCGCGGCGCGCGGCCGGAGAACCTGGAGCAGCTGCGCCACGACTACCCCGATCTCCACGTGGTCAAGCTGGAGCAGAACTACCGCTCGGTGACCCGGATCCTGCGGGCGGCCAACCACCTCATCGCCTACAACCCCCACCTCTACGAGAAGCGGCTGTGGAGCGAGCTGGGCACCGGCGACCCCATCCGGGTACTGGAGACGCGCAACGAGGAGCACGAGGCCGAAAGGGTCGCCTCGGAGCTCATGCACCACCGCCTGCGCCACGGCAATGACTGGCGGGACTACGCCATCCTCTACCGCGGCAACTACCAGGCGCGCGCCTTCGAGAAGGCCCTGCGCGAGTACGACATCCCCTATACCCTCACCGGCGGCCAGTCCTTCTTCGCCCATACCGAGATCAAGGACGTCATGGCCTACCTGCGCCTGCTGGCCAACCCGGCGGACGACGCCGCCTTCCTGCGCGTGGTGAACACCCCGCGCCGGGGGATCGGCGCCACCACCGTGGAGCGGCTCAACCACTACGCCCGGGAGCGCGAGGTCACGCTGCTCTCCGCCTGCTTCGAGATGGGGCTCACCGCCCATCTGGACGAGCGCGCCGTGGACAGGCTCCACGGCTTCGCCCGCTGGATCGCCGACCTGGTGGAGGAGGCGCCGCGGGAGTCGGCGGCCAGTCTCACCCGCCGGCTGCTGGCGGCCATGGACTACGAGACCTGGCTCACCGATACCTCCAAGAGCCCCGCCCAGGCGGAGCGGCGCTGGGGCAACGTCACCGAGCTGGTGGCGTGGCTGGAGCGGCTGGCCGAGCGCGAGGACGGCCCCGAGGAGCTGGGGGAGCTGGTCCGCCACCTGACGCTGGTGGATGTCCTATCCCGCCAGGAGGACGACGAGGAGGGCCCCGATGCGGTGAACCTCATGACCCTGCACGCCGCCAAGGGGCTGGAGTTCCCCCACGTCTTCCTGGTGGGCATGGAGGAGTCCATCCTCCCCCACCACTCGGCGGTGGACGGCGATTCGGTGGAGGAGGAGCGCCGGCTGGCCTACGTCGGCCTCACCCGGGCCCAGCGCTCCCTGACCCTGACCCTGGCGCGCCAGCGCCAGCGCGGGGGCGAGAAGGTGAGCTGCGACCCCAGCCGTTTCCTGGAGGAACTGCCGGCCGACGAACTCCACTGGCCGGGCCGGGATGGCGCCGAGGAGGACCCGACGGAGCGCAAGGAGCGCAACCGCTCCCGGCTGGCCGCCCTGCGCGGGATGCTCGACGGCGGCGAGTAGGCCTCAGCGCCCCTGCCGGACCTCCTTCTCCATCTGCTCGATGCTGGTGTGGCGGACGTCCTTGCCGCGGACCAGGTAGATGACGTACTCGCAGATGTTGCGGGCGTGGT
>JBKGYA010000097.1:0-7970 GCA_046546335.1 Thiohalospira sp.
TGGCTGGAGCCAGTAGCTGACCCTCCCATCTTTCTCGCCTCGATGAGCTAACTTCCGCACCTCATCCGGGCGGAGCACATAAGTTGAAGGCTCCGTGCCGATGTTATTAACAATGATCCACCAGTCCCCCATGATCTTGTCTAGGCCAGAGCCGAGAGGGACAGGCGCCCGTTTTGTCAGCGCTTTTACCTGAACACCAATAAACGCGGTCCCGGTCCTGTCATAGGCAATCAGGTCGATCCCGCGGGCGTTCCGAGCGGTCGGCATGACGTTCCACCCCATCCGTGACAGGTGGTAGCAGACATAATACAACCCGATGTTGCCGGTCACTTGTGTGTCGAGCTTCACCGCGCCCTCCTGTCAGCATCTCGATGCCAAGGGTCCCGTTTTACCAAGGTGGGAGGCGGACAGAGCCCGATATAGGCCCCTGAGGCCGCCGGATACTTTGATAGATAGAGGCGCCGGGCCCCTCACGACCCCCGCAACCGAAACCCCACCCGGTAGACCAGCATCACGCCCAGGCCGGCCACGACGAGGCCGACGATGTCGGTGGCGATAAGGCCGTCGCCGAAGGCGGCCCAGGCCATGACCATGGTCACCGGGGGGCTGAGGTAGAAGAGGCTGGCCACGCGGGTGGCCTCGTCCCGGCCCAGCAGCCGCCACATGGACCAGTAGGCGCCCAGGGAGACGGCGATGATGAGCCAGGCCATGGTGCCCAGGAAGGGGGCGGTCCAGTCGGTGGCGAAGTCCTCCACCAGCCAGGCCAGGGGCAGCAGCGCCAGGGCGGTGGCCACGCTCTGGTAGAAGAGCGTGATGTCCAGGGGCTGCGGCTCGGCGGTGCCGGCCCGGGCCCAGTGGCGCTGCATGAGGCTGGCGATGGTGATGGCCACCACGGAGCCGAAGGGGATGAGGTAGCCCAGCGCCGGGGTCACGGCGTCGCCGGAGAGGCGCGCGCCCACGGCGATGACCACCCCGGCGAAGCCGAGGACCAGGCCGATCCACTGGCGCAGGTCGGAGTGCTCGCCCAGCACCGGCCCCGCCAGCGCCCCGGTGAGCAGGGGCTGCAGCGCGGTGACCAGGGCCACGATCCCCGCCGGCACGCCCATGTCCAGCGCCACCAGCACGCAGCCCAGCCACACCCCGTGGGCGAGGATGCCCACCAGCGCGGTATGGCTCACCGCCCGGTTGCCCGGCCAGGCCATGCGCTGGCGGATCACCAGCCAGGCGCCCAGCAGCAGGGCCAGCGCCACGTAGCGCCAGAAGAGCAGGGTCCAGGGGCCGGCATAGGGCAGGCCGTACTCGGCGCCGATGAAGCCGGAGTTCCAGAGGAGGACGAAGACGAGTTCCAGACCGAGGATCCGGTGCACGAGAGGTTCTCCTGGCGGGACGGATGACGGGTCGCACACGGTACCCCGGGCGGGTGCGGGAGGCCAGCACCGAAAGGGCCGAGCTCGTTGACACCCGTCCCGGTCTGGGCTGCACTCTGGTCAGCAACGGGACATCCGGTCCGGGTACAGGGAGGTGGTATGGCGACCGACGAACCGACTGCGGAGACGGTCCCCCGCGATTCCCGGACCGGGCTGGCCAACCGCGACGCCTTCTATCGCGACAATGCGCCGCTGGTGGAGCAGGCGCTGGCCGAGGGCCGCACCCTCGTCCTGCTGGTGGTGGATATCGACAATGTCGACTTCGCGCTGCGGACCTTCGGCCCCCGGGAGCGCGACGAGGTGGTCCGCGCCATCGGCGAGCGGCTGGAGGCCACCGCGCCGGCAGGGGTCTACCCCTACCACATCATGCAGGGCCGCTTTGCCCTGGTACTGCAGGACACCCCCTACCAGCGCGCCGTGCAGGTGGAGCGCGCCCTGCTGGAGGCCTGCCGCCAGCCACTGGAGATCCAGGGGGCACCTTACCGGCTGGAGGCCCTGGTGGGCCTCAGCCACTTCCCCCACCACGCCGAGACCCTGGACCAGTGGGTGCGGGCGGCGGTCTTCGCCGCCCACCAGGCGCGAACCACCCGGAGCGGCTACGCCATCTTCGATGCCGGCTGGGACCAGCGCGACCGCCAGCGCTTCCGGCGCCTGGTGGATCTGGACGAGGCGCTGCAGCACGGCGACGAGATCTGCGTGGCCTACCAGCCCCAGGTGGACCTGGCCACCGGCAAGTGCACCGGGGTGGAGGCGCTCTGCCGCTGGGACCATCCCCGGGAGGGCCTCATCCCGCCGGGTAGTTTCCTCCCCTTCGCCGAGCAGAGCGACCTCATCGGGCCGCTCACCGAGGCGGTGGTGGCCGAGGCACTGGCCGACCTGGCGGCGTGGCGGGAACGGGGATTTGACGGCGAGGTCTCCATCAACCTCAGCCCGGGCCTGTTCCGCGACCCGGAACTCCAGGACCGCCTCATGGCCCACTTCCGCTTCGCCAATATCGACCCGGAGCACGTCCGCTTCGAGGTCACCGAGACGGGGATCATGGAGGAGCCCAACTGGGGCATTAATACCCTCGCCGCCTTCCGCAGCCGGGGCAGCCGGATCTCGGTGGACGACTTCGGTACCGGCCACTCCTCCCTGGCCTACCTGGCCGACCTCCCGGTGGACGAGCTCAAGATCGACAAGCACTTCGTCCAGGGGCTGGCCTACCCCTGGGGGGAGGCCATCGTGGGCGCCTCGGTGACCCTCGCGGACAAGCTCGGCCTCGCCACCGTGGCCGAGGGCATCGAGACCGAGCTGCAGCAGGACAAGTGCCGGGAGCTGGGCTGCGGCAAGGCCCAGGGCTTCTTCACCGGCCGGCCCATGTTCCGGGCCGATTTCGAGGCGTGGCTGGGGCTCAGCCCAGCAGCCGGTTGAGGTCGAAGTCCCAGCGGCGGGGATCCTCGTAGGCAGCGATGTGGTCGTCGTGGTAGCCGGGGTTGGCCAGGTCGATGACCTCCGGCTGGACGAGGCTGTGGGTGTGGGTGTTGAAGAAGACCTTCACCGTGGGATAGAGGATCTTCTCGCCGGGGTCGAGGACCACCGCCAGCCGCCCGCTCTCCATGCGCACCAGGGTGCCGGCGGGGTAGATGCCCACGCACTGGATGAAGTGGTGGACCACCTCCTCGCGGAAGTGGCTGCGGCTCCACTCCAGCATCCGCCGCAGGACCAGCGTCGGGTGCTCGCCGCGGTGGTAGCAGCGATCCGAGGTGATGGCGTCGTAGACATCCACCACGGCGGCCATCTGGCCGTAGGGCCCGATCTCGTCCTCGCACAGGCCGTTGGGGTAGCCGCTGCCGTCCCAGCGCTCGTGGTGCTGGGCGATGACCTCCAGGGTCGGTGGCGGCAGCTCGGGCATGTCGCCTACCATCTCCAGACCCAGGTTCACATGGCGCTGCATGACCTGGTACTCCCTCTCGGTGAGGGCGCCGGGCTTGGTGAGGATGGCCTCGGGGACGCGCGCCTTGCCGATGTCATGGAGCAGCCCGCCCAGGCCGAGCTGGTAGATAACCTCAGGGTCCAGCTCCCGGGCGCGGGCGTAGGTCACCAGCAGGACCCCGACGGCAATGGAGTGCTCGAAGGTGTAGCGGTCCACTCGCCGGACCTGGCCCAGGCTCAGCAGGGCGTTGGGATTGCGGAAGATGCTCTCCATCATCCGCTCGGCCACGGGCTCCACCCGCGCCAGGTCCACCTGCCGCCCCAGGCGGGCGTCGTGCATGACCGATTCCACCACACCGGTGGCCTCTTCCCGCACCGGCCGCGCCGTCTCCAGCTCCTCGTCCACCTCCACCCGGCGCTGGCGGAGGACATCGGCCCGGGGGCGCTCCCCCGGGTAGGCGTCCAGCTCCGCCTGCAGGCGGGCGGTTTCCTCCTGGCGCCCCTCCGGGCCCTCGGGCAGGCGCTCGGCGCGGCCGGTATCGATCACCACCTCGCGGATCCCCAGGGCCCGAATACGGTCGATATCGTCCTGACTGCGGAGGAGGAACTGGCTGCGCAGGAAGGGGTGCTGCAGCCACGACATCTGCAGGTCGTGGATGAACATCCCCGGTTCCAGCTCCGGGACGGCGATGGTCTTGAGCACGTGCCTCTCTCCCCGTAATCCCTTGCGGGTATTCAGCCACGGGGCGGGGGTCCCTGTCACCGCCGGTGGTCTTCCTCCTCGCGGTCGACCACGTTGAGGGTGACCTGCCCGCTGGCATCATCGCCTTCGCCGTGGCGCTTGCGGATGGTCAGCCCCTCGCCGGTCTCCGCCTCCACCCGGCGGCGGCCCACCGGCAGGCTCATGCCCGGGTCGCCGGCGGCGCGAGCCACGGCGCGGCGCGCCAGGGTATCCAGCTCGTCCGGCGTGATGTCCACCACCACGTGGAGGTCGCGCACCGCCTCGGCGAGGTCGTCCCGATCCAGCGGGGGGGCCGGCAGGTCCTGTGCCGGCGGGGCCAGCCCGATGGGGTAGCGCCGCCAGGCGAAGGGGTAGTTGGCGACCACGGCGACGGCGAAGAGGATGAGGGTGTTCAGCAGCACCGGGGCCACGATGTAGGCGTAGCCCAGGGCGTGGACCTCCGGCCCGCCGATGACGGCGATGAGCGCCGTCGCCCCGCCCGGCGGGTGGATGCAGCGGGCGATCTGCATGGCGGCGATGGCACCGCCCACGGCGACCCCGGCGGCGAGCGCCGGGTCCGGGACCCACATGGCGGCGGTCACCCCCACCGCCGCCGAGACCACCTGCCCCCCGATGGCCGGCCAGGGCTGTGAGAGGGCGCCGTGGGGGACGCCGAAGAGCAGCACCGCCGCCGCCCCCATGGAGGCGACCATGAACAGGGCCGCCTCCGGCCCCAGGATGGCGGTACTCACGGCGTGGACCGCCGCGATCCCCACCAGGGCACCGGCCAGGGAGACGGCGATCTCCGCGGGCCCCAGGCGCGTCGTGCCCGGGCCGATCAGGCGGGCCAGCGGGCCCCCGGACGGTTGGCTCATGGCTCCTCCCCAATTGTCGTCATTGTCATCCAGCGTATTGCAGCCCATGCCGCGCCCCGGGTCCACCGACAACCGACGGGGTCTTGCCCGACCCGCGCTTGACCCGGGTCAAGTCGCCGCGAGGGGTCCCGGTCGAGACTGGGGCCATGCGACGCACCCCGGTTCCCCTCTCCCTGGGCTTTCGCCCCTTCTTCCTGCTGGCGCTGATCCACGCCGTGGCGGCCATGGGGGTGTGGGCATGGTTCCTCCACCGGGATCCCGGCCTGGTCGCCGGCTTCCCCGGCGGCGCAGCGGGCTGGCACGCCCGGGAGATGGTCTTCGGCTACGCCCCGGCGATGGTAGCCGGTTTCCTGCTCACGGCGGTGCGCAACTGGACCGGCCGGGACACGGCCACGGGCCGGCCCCTGGCCGTCCTGGCAGGGCTGTGGCTGGCAGGGCGCCTGGCCGGGCCGCTTGGAGCGGGCGGCCTGATGGTATCCGGCGCGGCCGATCTGGCCTTCATGGTCGGGCTGGTGATCGCCCTGGCCCGACCGGTCATGGCGGCCGGCCAGCTCCGGCAGCAGAGCGGCGTCCTGGCCAAGGTGGCGCTGCTCGGGATCAGCCACGGCCTGTGGCTGGCCGGGGCGCTGGGCGAGCTACCGGGGCTGCGGCAGGCGGGGCTGGTCTCCGGCCTGCTGCTGGTCATCGCCCTGATGCTGGTGGTGGTCCAGCGGGTGCTCGTCTTCTTCTCCCGGCGCGCCCTGGGCGACGACTACGACCCGGGGGAGCGGCCGTGGCTGGATCGGACCCTCCTGGCGCTGATGCTGCTCTTCTGGGTCCTGGCGGCCTTTACCGACCGGGAGGGCGCCACGGCCCTGGTCGCCGGCGCGCTGGCGCTCCTCCACGCCGGCCGCTGGGCGAGCTGGTTCCGACCCGGGGTCCTGGCTCATCACCTGCTGGCCGTGCTCTACCTCGGCTACGCCTGGATTATCGCCGGGTTCGCCCTCCACGTCCTGGCACCGCTGCGGTGGCCGAGCCTGGTCTCTGCGGTGATCACCCTCGCCGCCCTGGTGCGTGTGGCCACGCCCCTGCTGGCCCCGGCCGCCTTCCCGGCGGCCATGGCCACCGCCCAGGCGCTCTGGCTCCTGGCCTTCGGTGGGCTGCTGGCCGGCCTGGGCCCGATGCTGTTGCGCCCGCGGGTGGACGGGGCGCCCGGGTAGCGGATTATTAAAGATGTGAGATTTGACCCCTTCCGAATTAAAGATGTGAGATTTGACCCCTTCCTTGACCCCTTCCGAACCCGAGCGGGGGCGGCAGGCCACAATCCGCCCGAACGGGGGGCTCCCACCCCCATTCGGGCCGGTGGGCCGGGTGTCAAAAGGCGTTCACATGATTACGCGATGATGACGGTGGACCCTGCTCGCCTTCGGAGAACGCATGCTGCCCGCTCCCTGGCTCTATCTCGCCCTCGCCGTCCTGACCCTGGTGGTCCTGCACCGGGCCCAGGTGCGCCTGCGCCTGTCCCGGGCCAAGCACCCCTCCCTGCGGGGGCACAGCAAGATGTCCCGGCGCGTGGCCCGGCGGGTGCCCTTCTACGAGTTCCGGGAGGAGGCGGCCTTCGGCCGCGACGGGGCACCGGAGGCCATCGTCGCCCGGCGGCGGGCGGGCTTCGAACGGCTGGCGCGGCTCTTCCGGGAGCGCGCGCCCCGGAGCCTGGAGACCACCGAGGAGTTGGAGCCGGCCATCGCCGACCTGGCGTTCATCAATGCCTACCGGGTGCCCTTCCCCTTTCGGAACCTGGTGCGCGAGCACCTCCCGCTGGGCAACATCGCCACCGAGAGCCGTGGCACGCAGATCCGGGATGCCGACGGCAACTGGGCCTACGACCTCTCCGGCTCCTACGGGGTCAACGTCTTCGGCTACGACTTCTACAAGCAGTGCCTGGCCACGAGCTTCGAGCAGGCCCAGCCCCTGGGCCCGGTCCTCGGCCCCTACCACCCCGTCATCACCGACAACGTGGAGCGACTGCGCGAGATCGCCGGGCTGGAGGCGGTCTCCTTTCACATGTCCGGCACCGAGGCGGTGATGCAGGCGGTGCGCCTGGCGCGCTACCACACCGGCCGCTCCCACCTGGTGCGCTTCTGCGGCTCCTACCACGGCTGGTGGGACGGGGTGCAGCCGGGGGTGGGCAGCCAGCGCAGGGTGGACGACGTCTACACCCTCAAGGAGATGGACGATGACACCCTGAAGGTCCTGCGCACCCGCAAGGACATCGCCTGCGTCCTGGTGAGCCCGCTGCAGGCCCTCCATCCCAATGGCGGCGCGCCGGGGGACGCCACCCTCATGGCCGGCGACCGCGCCTGCGCCTACGACCGCACCGCCTACACCGAATGGCTGCACCAGGTGCGCGCCGTCTGCACCGAGCGCGGGATCCCGCTCATCTTCGACGAGATCTTCTCCGGCTTCCGGCTGGCCCGGGGCGGCGCCCAGGAGTACTTCGGCGTGCGCGCCGACCTGGTGACCTACGGCAAGACCCTGGGCGGCGGGCTCCCGGTGGGCGTCCTCTGCGGCAGCGCCGCCCTGATGAAGCGCTACCGCGACCACCGGCCCACCGATATCTGCTTCGCCCGCGGGACCTTCAACGCCCACCCCTACGTGATGACCGCCATGAACGCCTTCCTGCGGCGACTGGAGGAGCCGGGGATCGACGCGCTCTACGACGACCTGGAAGGGACCTGGGACCGTCGGGCGGCCGCCCTCAACCGCGACCTGGCCGAGCGGGAGCTGCCGCTTCGCATCGAGAACATGGTCTCGGTCTGGAGCGTCCTCTACACCCGGCCCGGCCGCTACCACTGGATGTTCCAGTACTACCTCCGGGCGGAGGGCCTGCACCTGGGCTGGACCGGCACCGGGCGCCTCATCTGGAGCCACGACTTCCCGGAGGCCGACTTTGAGGAGGTACGCACCCGCTTCCTGGCGGCGGCGGAGGCCATGCGCGGCGACGGCTGGTGGTCGACGCCGGAGGGCCTGACCAACAAGGCCATCAAGCGCCAG
>JBKGYA010000098.1:0-7786 GCA_046546335.1 Thiohalospira sp.
CAGTGGACTTTTAATCCATTGGTCGCTGGTTCGAGACCAGCACGGCCCACCAGATTATCCCAGTAAGTCCAACGGGTTAGGAGGATCCTCCTAGCCCGTTTTTTATGGTCTACTGGCTTCACGTGACGGGTCACGGTTGAGTCCTGTCTCCAGGTGCCCCCTGGCGGCGAGGATGTTTCGTGCCCGGCCCCCAGCGCCGCCCGGCACGGAATCGCCCTGCCAGCAGACGGATGAATTCCGGGCGGGGATCTGCTGTCCTAGGCGGTGAGTGTCCCGGCAACGACCGAGCCCCCGAGGAGGGAACCATGATCTTCAGACAGCTGTTCGAACCCGAATCATCCACCTACACCTACCTGCTGCACTGCAGCGACACCGGCACCAC
Source organism: Thiohalospira sp. (assembly GCA_046546335.1). GTDB lineage: Bacteria > Pseudomonadota > Gammaproteobacteria > Thiohalospirales > Thiohalospiraceae > Thiohalospira. The sequence goes on from JBKGYA010000098.1 coordinate 383, forward strand.
CGCCCTTATCGACCCGGTCATCGAGACCGTGGATCGTGACCTGCGCGTGCTCCAGGAGCTGGGACTGAGCCTGGACTACGCCGTGGAGACCCACATCCACGCCGACCACATCACCGGCGGCCGCATGCTGCGCGAAAGGACCGGCTGCCAGCTGGCGGGGCCGGCCATGGACGAGCTGCCGTGCCGGGATCGGGGGCTGCGCGAGGGCGAGCCCCTGCGGGTGGGCAGCCTGGAGGTGCATCCGCTCTATACCCCGGGCCATACCGATACCCACCACGCCTACCTGCTGGATAATGCCGGCCTGGCGATGCTCTTCTCCGGCGATGCCCTGCTCATCGAGGCGTGCGGGCGCACCGATTTCCAGTCGGGGGATGCGCCGACGCTCTATCGGAGCATCCACGAGAAGTTCTTTACCCTCCCGGACGAGACCCTGGTCTACCCGTGTCACGACTACGAGGAGCGCCAGATATCCACCATCGGTCAGGAGAAGGCGCGCAACCCGCGTCTGGGCAAGGACAAGAGCGAGGCGGAGTTCGTCACCATCATGGAGAACATGGACCTGCCGTACCCGAAGAAGATCGACTGGGCCCTGCCGGGCAACGAGACCTGCGGCGAGTGTCCGGACAACATGCCGGATCACAAGCAGCGCCTCTGCGAGGCGGATACTCAGGGCTGAGCGGGCCGGTGCGGTCCCTGCTCGACCGATCCCCTTGATGGCAACGCCGGGGCAACGGAGCCTCTTCCTGGGCAGGGAAGGGGTCCGTCGCCTCGATGGCGTTCCATGGAAGGGCCTCAGGCGCTGGCGGGGAGCCCCTCGCTCTCCTCCAGGAAGTGGCGGATGTCGGTGCGCAGCTGATGCCGGGCCTGGAAGACCAGGCCGCGGATCTCGTCGCTGGTAGCCGTCGCCAGGAGCATGTAGAGGGCGCCCTCCGGGAGTTCCGCGGCCTGGCGGGCCAGGTTCCGCTGTACCGCGTCGTTGTGGCTGGTGGCCAGGGTCTCGATTACCTCCTCGGGGAGGGTCGATGCGTGGGCCGCGATGGCGGCCCAGACGGCGTCATCGCCGTGCAGGAGCAGCTGGCCCAGGACTCCCTCGGGCAGGCTCTTGAGTAGTTTTCCGAATTCACGTTCCGCAGTCATGGTTTCCTCCTGTTGCGGGGTCGGGGACTCACGCTTCCCGGTTGCAGGTGGTGTGCCAATCGTCTCTCATACCGGAAATCAATGACCTGGGAGCCTCCCTCGCCGGCTGGTGTCGCTTGTCGACGACAGGCGGCGAAGGGGGAACCACGGAGAGGCGCGGTTGACGGGGCTCTGCCGGTGTCGCGCGGCGGCGACGAGGGGGTCAGGGGAAGTCGAGGAGGACCTGCAGGCCGAGGGTATCCAGGGTCTCGCCCACGGCGGGGGCGGGGTAGCGGTCGGCGGTGACCCGTACCGCCATGCGGCGCCGGGGCCTGAAGGTGGCACCGGCGCCCACAACGGCGCTGGTGGCGCTGTGGCGGGTCTCGCCTTCGGCGGTCTCGCTACGGTGGAACCAGGCGCCCGCCTGGAGCGTGAGGCCCCAGTGGGCGCCCATGAGGAGGTCATACCCGGCCAGGTAGCGATAGCCGTCCAGGCGGTACTGGCGGTCGCCGATCGAGGGGTTGGCAAGGTCCATGAAGCCGGCCTCGTGGCGCCAGGCCCCGCTGCGCACGCCCAGGGTCCGGAAGGAGGCGGTGCCGCCATCGGCCCCTCCCCGGGCCTCCACGCGGCTCCCGGCCAGGCCCCCACCGGCGTAGGGTGTTACGGCGGCGACCGTGGTGGTGGTCAGGGCCAGGAGGAGGGCGAGGAGGATACGGGACGGCACGCGCTCTCACGAATGTTGACGATGCCCGAAGCTTCGCCCGCTTCGCTACCCTCGGTCAATAGCGGTATAATTTTTGACCAATACAGGGAGGTCGGGCGGACCGGGAGGGTCGCACCACGACAAGAGCAAATAGGGGGAGGGCACCATGGCCGAACTCAGTGGGGAGACCGCTCGGATCTACACCACCGCACAGCGCAACCTGGACGGGGAACGAACGACGACCCTCCGGGAAAACGTGGGCGAGACGGCCACCGGCCGCCCGGTCCGGCTGGTGGAGGTCCCTCGGGAGTACCAGGAGGGCCAGATCAACGCCTACCTGAGCAACATGGAGGCGGCCTATTCCCCCCACGACTGGAAGGTCGAGCGGCAGTTCGGCAACGTCTTCGGCGGCGAGGACTGACCCGGGCGCGACATGCGCGGGCGCTGGCGCGAGTGCTAGAGTAGGGCATCCCCTCGCCAGCAAGGAGAAGGCATGAACATCGAGTCGGTGAAGGCCGCCTACCGCCGCTGGGCCCGGATCTACGACGTGGTCTTCGGGCCCATCTTCCATCCCGGGCGTCGCCACGTGGTCGAGGCGCTGGGGGCGCAGCCGGGGGAGCGGGTGCTGGAGGTGGGGGTCGGCACCGGCCTCTCCCTGCCGCTCTATCCGCGCGGGGTGAAGCTCACCGGCATCGACATCTCCCGGGAGATGCTCGACGTCGCCGAGCGGCGGGTGGAGCGCGACGGGATCCGGGAGGATGTGGAGGCGATTCGGGAGATGGACGCCGAGGCCATGGACTTCCCCGATGATGCCTTCGACCGGGTGGTGGCCATGTACGTGGTCTCCACCGTCCCCGACTACCACCGGCTGGTCCGGGAGATGCGCCGGGTCTGCAAGCCGGGGGGGGACCTCTACATCGTCAACCACTTCCAGTCGGAGAACGCCATCGTCGGCGGTATCGAGGGCGCCCTGGCGCCCATCGCCAAGTACGTCGGCTTCCACCCCGACTTCCGCATGGACACCTTCCTCGCCGAGACCGGCCTGGAGGCCACCGAGGTCCGTCCCGTGAACCTCGGCGGCTACTGGAAGGTCCTGCACTGCCCCAATCCCGCCGACTGACTCGCCCGCCCGCGGCGGGCCCCGCCTCGATGATGGCCCGGGGTGCCGCTAGAAGGCGGCGTCGAACCCCATGAGCAGGTAGTCCTCGCCGGAGAGGTGGCCGTAGGGGTGGACGGCGGGGTCCTCGGTATCCAGCAGGTCGGCGTTGACCTCCACCAGCCCCTTCACGTTGCGCATGAAGTAGTAGGAGGCGGTGAGCGAAACGGTCTGCATGTCGATGCCGTCGTAGACCGTCTCGCTGCCGTCCAGGTCGCCGGAATCGGTGTGGTTGTAGAGGGCGGAGAAGGCCCAGCGGTCGTTGGGGATCCAGTCGACGCCGGCGAAGCCGCCGTCCCAGGTCACGTCCTCGCCGTCCAGGAAGTCGGTCCAGGTCACCTGCAGGTACTGGGCGTACCAGTCGACGGTGGGGGAGATCCGGCCGGCGAGGTCGAGGCCGCCGATCTGGATGTCGCTGTCGGCGCCGTTGCCAGCCGAGACATCTCCAGCGTCGGTATCAACCCCCTGCCAGCCGCCGGAGAGACCGAGCAGCCCCACGCCGACACCGCCCACCTCGAAGCCCAGCCGGGCGAAGGCCGACTTCTCGTGGTCGTTGTCGAAGCTGTGGTCGGCCCGGGCGTAGCCGGGGCCGTTCACCGTCTCGCTGTCCTCGATGCCGTTGCCGTTGACCGCCCCCACGGCCAGGTCCACCGGCCCCAGGCCACGGCTGAGGATGAGGCCGCGGTCGTAGGTGATATCGGCCATGCGGTAGACCATGTAGTCCTGGAAGTTCAGCCGCGTCTCCCGGGCGAACATGAGGTCGGAGACCTGGAACTGGCCCAGGGTGGCGTCCACGCCGGTGCCGAGGGCGTCCTGATAGCCGAACCAGGCATCCTCCACGAGGAAGGAGCCGTTCTCCCCCTTCTCGGCCATGATCCCGTAGAAGTAATAGGTCAGGTTCTCGGAGAGCGGCGCCGAGGAGAGGAGCTTGATGAGGTAGGGCGACTGGAGGTCGTTGTCCGCCCCCTTGAGGCCTTCGAAATCCCCGCCATCGTACTCGGCGACCCGCCCCTCCCGGACCTGAAAGAAGCCCTGGGCGCGCACCGCCAGCGGCGGGATCTCCGGTAGCGCCAGGCGCTCGTCGCCGAAGTCCACCGCCTGGTCCTCCCAGCCGGGGAGCTTCATGTTGTTCCCGGCGAAGGACTCGCCGCCGTCGTTGAGCTTGGGGAAGGCGCTGTGGCAGGTGGCGCAGCTCACCTCGTACTGGCGGGCGAAGGCCGGCATGGCCTCCCCCACCTGGGGCCAGACCCCGGCGACGACGGCAAAGAGGGCGGCACTGACGAAGAGATGGCGGAACATCGAGAATCCTCCCTGATGGATCAGGGAGGAATTATAGACGGCGAGTCTCGTTCCGTCACGTCAGAAATCGAGCAGGAACAGCTAGATATGAACGGGAACGGGAATGATTCCCGTTCTGTCGATCACCGCCCCGCCGGTCAGGCGGCCCGGATCCGGCGCATGTTGTTCCGCTGGCCCTGGCGGCTCTTCTGCCGCCGGATGACCTCCTGGACATCCTCGCGCTGGACGTAGGCGTCCAGGGTGATGCCGTCGAGGAACTCGTAGAGCCGGTGGCTCAGGTCGTTCCACAGCTCGTGGGTGAGGCAGCGCTCCCCCTCCTGGCAGTTCTCCTCGCCGCCGCAGCGGGTCGCCTGCAGCGGTTCGTCCACCGCCGTGATGATGTCGGCGACGCTGATCTCGCTGGCGGGCCGGGAGAGGCTGTAGCCGCCGCCGGGGCCGCGCATGCCGCGAACCAGGTCGTGGCGGCGGAGCTGGCTCATGAGCTGCTCCAGGTAGGAGAGCGAGATGTCCTGGCACAGGGAGATGTCGGCCAGGGTTACCGGGCCGCTGTCCTCGTGGATGGCCAGGTCCATCATCGCCGTGACCGCGTAGCGCCCCTTGGTGGAAAGTCGCATGGCTGGGTTCCCTCATGTTGGCGGATGGTCATGGATCTGGACTATGTATAAAGTAACTTACGAATTTAGTCAAGAAAAAATCCGCAGGGCGAGCGGGGGAGGGCGGCCCTCAGGCGGAGGAGTTGGCCTCGGCGAGGCCCTCCAGGAAGGCGGGGAAGTCCAGACCGGTGAAGCGCGCCAGGGCGTGGGCGCGCAGGTCCCAGACGGTGGCGAAGTGGGTCGGGATGGGGGCGGTGGCCGCCAGGGCGACCAGGTTCCCGCGGGTGGGGACCGGGAGCTGGAGGCAGCGGCCGGCGAAGGCATCGCGCAGGCCGGTGAGGGTGCGGCGCAGGCGCTGGGCGGGCTGCTGCCAGAGGTTCACCGCCAGCGCCCCCTCATCCGCCAGGCGGCCGCGGGCGGCGGCGAAGAAGTCGGCCTCGGCCACCTCCTCGGCCATGCCGGTGCCGTGGAAGGCGTCCACCAGGATGAGGTCGTAGTCGCTGTGGCGCAGGGCGGCGTGGGTGAGGAACTGCCGACCCTCGCCGGGGATGATGTTCAGACGGGGGTCGTCCTCCGGCAGGCGGAAGTATCCGTGGGCCAGCTCCACCACCCGCGGGCGCAGTTCCACCGCATCGATATAACAGTCGGGGTAGTGGTGGAGCAGGAAGCGCGCCAGGGAGCCGCCGCCGAGTCCCACCAGCAGCACTCGCTGCGGCGCGGAGTGGAGCAGCAGGGAGGCCATCATGGACTGGGTGTAGGCCAGCACCAGCGCCTCCGGCCGCTCCAGCAGCAGGGCGCTCTGCCGGGAACGGCTGCCGAAGTGGAGGGAGCGGACGCGGCCGTCCTCCACGACTTCGATGGGGCCGTGGTCGTCGCGGCTGGCGTGGATGAGTTCACCGTCATAGCGTCGCATGCGGCGCAGCTTACGGGGCCCCGGCCGGGGCGGCAAGCCGGGGTCGATCCGGCACAGGGCGTCCGCGTACTTCTCGGAAAGCGTTCGCGGTCGGGCCGGTCCCTGATACCCGCTACGCCGTGAAGACGTTCTGTCAGTTCGACGGTAGCATCCCGTCTGCCGACGGTCGGGTATCAGGGACCTGGACCGATAGTGCCCGAGTATGCGGACATCCTGTCAGCCGACCAATCGGGGTCGATTCCGTCCCCGGCCGGGTGGTAGAGTATCTCTCCTCGAACGCTCCGCCCCGGTGGAGCGCGAGGTCCATGGTGGTCCGCGTCGGCCTCCCCGCAACGAGTGGCTGTGAACCCCGTCAGGCCCGGAAGGGAGCAGCGGCAGCAGTCTCCTCGTGTGCCGGGGCCGGGTCGGCGTGGGTCACCTCCCCATTTCCCCTCGCCGAGGCCCGCCGGTGAGCTATCAGGTCCTGGCCCGAAAATGGCGTCCGCGCTCCTTCCCCGAGCTGGTGGGGCAGGAGAACGTGGTACGCGCGCTGACCAACGCCCTGGATCGCGACCGCGTCCACCACGCCCTGCTGCTCACCGGCACGCGCGGCGTCGGCAAGACGACCATCGCCCGGATCCTGGCCAAGTCCCTGAACTGCGACGAGGGCGTGAGCGCCTCGCCGTGCGGGGTCTGCGAGTCCTGCCGCGCCATCGACGAGGGGCGCTTCCCCGATCTGCTGGAGGTGGATGCCGCCTCCCGCACCAAGGTGGACGACACCCGGGAGCTGCTGGACAACGTCCAGTACGCGCCGGCCCGGGGGCGGTACAAGGTCTACCTGGTGGACGAGGTCCACATGCTCTCCACGCACAGCTTCAACGCCCTGTTGAAGACGCTGGAAGAGCCGCCGCCCCACGTGAAGTTCCTCCTGGCCACCACCGATCCCCAGAAGCTGCCGGTGACGGTCCTCTCCCGCTGCCTGCGCTTCAACCTCAAGCCGCTGCCGGCGCGGGAACTGGCCGACTACCTGACCCGGATCCTGGAGGCGGAGGGGCTGCCGGCCGAGCGCGGGGCGGTGGCCGCCATCGCCCGGGCGGCGGAGGGCAGCGTCCGCGACGCCCTCAGCCTGCTGGACCAGGCCATCGCCTTCAGCGACGGCCTGCGGGAGGACGAGGTGGCCGCCATGCTCGGTACCGTGGGCCGCGAGCGCGTGGCGAGCCTGCTGGAGCGGATCCACGCCGGCGACGCCCCCGGCACGCTGGCGGCGGTGGCGGAGATGACCGCCGTGATCCCGGATCCGGCCGGCCTGCTCACCGAGCTGGTGAGCTACCTCCACCGGCTGGCGGTGGCGCAGTTCGCCCCGGAGGCGGTGGATGACGGCCTGGGCGAGGATGCCCGCCTGCGCGAGCTGGCGGCGAGCATGGAGCCGGAGGCCATCCAGCTCTACTACCAGATCGCCCTCCACGGCCGGCGCGACCTGCCCCTGGCCCCGGACCCGCGGGGCGGGCTGGAGATGGCGCTGCTGCGGATGATCGCCTTCCGCCCGGATGATGCCACCGCGGCCCCCGCCGGTCCGGCGCCGTCCTCGGCGAGGCCGGCCGGTGAGGGGGCGACGCCCGCCGACGCCGCGACCGGGCCCGCGAGC
>JBKGYA010000099.1:0-7785 GCA_046546335.1 Thiohalospira sp.
CCCAGACCCTCAACGCACCCGCTTCGCTCTGGTAGGCTCGAGGTAACCATGATGGAGGGTCGCAACCATGTCCGGGCACATCTTCCCCTTTGAATATCTTCCGGCCTTCGTGCGCCACGAGATCGGCGAGATCGATCGCTACTACGAGGAGCAGCGGCGGCTGACGGTGCTCTACTTCCATCTGGACCAGGATACCGCGGCCATCCACGCCGAGCTCGAGGGGGCCCTGCGCGAGTGCGACGCCATCTTCCACCGCCACGGCCACTTCTTCCTCGTCCTCCCGGGGACGGACAAGGAGGGCGGTCTCCACGTGGGTGGCATGATGGCCGAGGCCTTCGATCGGCCGGTGAACGAGGTGGCCGCCAGCTGGCCGGAGGACGGCGAGGACGAGCCGAGCCTGATGGCGGCCCTGGTGGAGTACGCCCGCCACCACCACGCCCTGGACCTGGAGGAGATCCGGCCGTAGCTCCGGGACGCCGCGGCTTGGTAGAATCGCCGGATTCCCGTCAGCGCCGGATCGCAGCCCATGACCATTCGAACCCGTTTCGCCCCCAGCCCCACCGGCTATCTCCACATCGGCGGGGCGCGCACCGCGCTCTTCTCCTGGCTGTACGCCCGCAAGCACGGCGGCAGCTTCGTCCTCCGGGTGGAAGATACCGATCGGGAGCGCTCCACCCGGGAGTCGGTGAATGCCATCCTCGAGGGCATGGCGTGGCTGGGGCTGGACTACGATGAGGGCCCCTTCTTTCAGACCGAGCGCTTCCCGCGCTATCGGGAGGTCATCCAGCGGCTGCTCGACTCCGGCCACGCCTACCACTGCTACTGCACCCCCGAGGAGCTGGAGAGCATGCGGGAGGAGCAGCGCGCCCGGGGTGAGAAGCCGCGCTACGACGGCCGCTGCCGCCACCGCGCCGAGCCGCGGCCGGGGGTGGATCCGGTGGTCCGCTTCCGCAATCCGCTGGAGGGGGAGGTGCTGGTGGACGATGCCGTCCACGGCAGGACCCTATTCGCCAACCGGGAGCTGGACGACCTCATCATCGCCCGCTCCGACGGCACCCCCACCTACAACCTGACCGTGGTGGTGGACGACCTGGACATGGGGATCACCCATGTAGTCCGGGGCGATGACCACCTGAACAACACCCCGCGGCAGGTGAACATCCTGCGCGCGCTGGGGGCGGAGCCGCCGCGCTACGCCCATGTGCCCATGATCCTGGGCCCCGACGGCAAGCGCCTCTCCAAGCGCCACGGTGCCGTCTCGGTGATGCAGTACCGCGAGGAGGGGTACCTCCCGGAGGCACTGCTCAACTATCTGGTCCGGCTGGGCTGGTCCCACGGCGACCAGGAGGTCTTCTCCCTGGACGAGATGACTCAGCTCTTCGATATCGACGCCGTCCACAAGGCCGCCTCGGCCTTCAATCCGGACAAGCTGGTCTGGCTGAATCACCACTGGATCATGCACAGCGAGACGGCCCACGTGGCCAAACATCTCACCCACCACCTGGGGGAGCGGGGCATCGATCCGGCGGCGACCGGCCCGGACCTCATGGCGGTGGTCGAGGCCCAGCGCGAGCGCTGCAAGAGCCTGGTGGAGATGGCGGACAAGAGCGCCTTCTTCTACCGCGAGTTCGACCACTACGACGAGAAGGCCGCCCGCAAGAACCTCACCGGCGAGACCCGGCCGGCGCTGGCCGACCTGCGGGAGCGCCTGGCCGGCCTGACCCCCTGGGAGGCGGAGGCCATCCATGGCGAGATCCTGGCGGTGGCCGAGGCCCATGACCTCAAGCTCGGCAAGGTGGCCCAGCCGGTCCGTGTGGCCGTCTCGGGGGGTACCGTTTCCCCGCCCATTGATGCTACCTTGGAACTTCTTGGGCAGGACGCCACCCTCGCGCGGCTCGACCGCGCCATCGCCCACATCGACACGGCGAATGGCTGAGATCGGGGGGTTGCCAGGGACGGCAGCGCTGCTATAATGCGCCACTTCAATTCGGGGCCATAGCTCAGCTGGGAGAGCGCCTGCATGGCATGCAGGAGGTCGGCGGTTCGATCCCGCCTGGCTCCACCATTTTTCGACCGAGCCGGTTCCAGGACCGGCTCGGTTTGTAAGGGGCTCCGGCCCCTTGAGGTAGATTCGGGGCATGCACCTCGCTGGAACGATTCTGGTCTGGGTGAGCATCCTCCTCATCGTGACGGGGATGGTCATCGGTTTCGGCGGGATGCTCCTCGGCGCGGGTGAGGAGCTGGTCAAGCTCATCGCGCTGGTCCCCTGGGGATTCCTGCTCCTGATGACAGGGACCGCCATGGCCCAGCTCTCGCGTCGGCGGTGACCCCGATAGCCCTTCCTCGTCCCCATCGTCTAGAGGCCTAGGACACCGCCCTTTCACGGCGGCGACAGGGGTTCAAATCCCCTTGGGGACGCCATATTCCCTCCCGCGGGGCCATTCCGGCCCGGCCTGCCGAGAACCGCTTCACATCCCGGGACTACCACGCTGGCCGCCGGGATCCGGCTTTGGCACAATCCTGCCGTCGGGTGGATCGCGCCCGGGATGGAGGAACCTGGAGTCTCGATGGACCAGGAATCAGACCCGGCCCGGCGTGCCGTGGACGGGGCGCTGGCGCGGATCGCGTCCGAACTGCGCAGCCCCCGATCGGCCAGTGAACGACTGGAAGCCATGCTGATGACGCTGCGCGATGCCCTCGATGTAGCGCGCGTCTCCCTGTGGCTCCACTGTGACGAGGGGCTGTGTCGGCGCCAGTTGGTTATGGCCTCCGACTATCCCGGTGCTCCCGGCCCCGCCACCCTCGCGCGGGGTGACTGCCCCCACTACGAGCAGGCCCTCCAACGGGACGGCTCCATCCTCGCCTCCTCCCTCGATGCCGGGCTCTCTCCCGATTACATCGCTATGACCGGTGTACAGGCCCTGCTGGATGCGCCGGTGGTCCAGGAGGGCACCATCAGCGGTGTCCTCTGCGCGGAAACCACCGATGCCGGGCGGATCTGGCAGGAGGCCGAGCGGCGCCTGCTGACCGTGGCCGCGGAGCTCGTCGCGGCCCTGCTGCAGGAGGAACGCCACGCCCGCACCGAGGAACAGCTGGCCATCACCGCCTCCCGGCTGGAGGCGCTCACCGCCGCCATGGACGATGCCGTGATCATGGAGGACACGACTCCACGAATCGTCTTCGTCAACGCCTCGGCCCGGGAATTCCTGCGCCGGGCGGGGATCACCGAACCCGAGGGCATGGACTGCTGCGATGTGGTGGCCCGAGTGGCGGAGCACAGCGAACAGGGCGAGGGGATGGTGGAATGGGCCCGGGGGCTCATCGGGCGGCGGGCCGCCGAGCGCAGGGTGCCGCTACGCCTGAAGGATGGTACGGAGCTGGAGATCGACCACCTGCCGGTGGAAGGGGAGGCCGGCTTCGTCGGCCACCTCTGGCAGATCCGTGACGTCACCGAGCAGCGGCACACGGCGGCCGCCCTGGAGCGCCAGCGCAACCTCTATCACGCCCTCTCCACCATCAACCAGGCGGTTATCCGTAGGGATCATAGCGATGACCCCCGGGCGCTGCTGGCCGAGCTCTGCCGGGTCGCGGTGGAGCACGCCGGGCTCTGCCTGGCCTGGGTCGGCGAGGGGCAGCCGGACGGCTCCGTGGAGCGCCTCACCGCCTTCGGCGGGTTGCAGGAATATCTCGGGGAGCTCCATGTCCGCACGGAGGGGGACTGCATCGAGGGTCGGACACCAACCGGCTCCGCCCTTCGCACCGGGGAGCCGGTAATCGTCAACCACCTCCAGACGGCCGAGCACGTCGGCCCCTGGCGGGAGCTCGCCCGGCGGGCCGGGGTGAATGCCTCGGCAGCCTTCCGGATCCCCGTAACCGCAGGGACCTCTGCCCCCCTGAGTCTCAGTGTCTACGCCCGGGAAGGGGACTTCTTCGATGACGAGGTGGTGCGCCTGCTACGGGAGCTGGTGGATGACGTCGGCTACGCCCTGAGCCAGATGGAGCGGGACCGCGCCTTCGAGGCGGCGCGTGCCGAGCGGGACCTCCTGGCCGAGGTGGTGGAGAATACCCCCGACTATGTCGGGATCACCGATACCGAGGGTCGGGAGATCTACCGCAACGCCACCGCGCGGGAGTGGAGCCGCCTCACCGGCGAGCGGCAGCGGCGGATCGCCGACGCCCACCCCCCCTGGGCCTGGCGACGCGTCCGCGACGAGGGCCTGCCCACCGCCCGGCGGGAGGGGATCTGGCAGGGAGAGACCGCCTTTCTGGACGGTGCGGGCAACGAGATTCCGGTCTCGCAGGTCATCCTCTCCCACCGCGATTCGGCCGGCGGGATCGAGCGCTTCTCGACCATCGCCCGGGATATTCGCGACCTCAAGTCGGCCTGGGCGGAGATCCAGCGCCAGGCCCATTTCGATCCCGTTACCGGCCTCCCGAATCGCCAGCTCCTGCGCCAGCGACTCAAGGGGCGGCTGGGGCAGATCCGGGAAGGGGGGTGGGCGGGCTGTCTGCTGTTCGTCGACCTGGATCGCTTCAAGGATATCAACGAGGCCCTGGGCCACGGCATCGGCGACCGGCTGCTGCGGACCATCGCCCGCCGGCTGCAGCGCATGGCCGGCCGCGAGGCCACCGTGGCGCGCCTGGCCGCCGACGAGTTCGTGGTGCTGCCGCCGGGGGAATGGGCCGACGAGGGGCAGGCGCAGCAGGCGGCCCAGGAGCTGGCCCTGCAGCTCTACGAGGGCATTGCCCGCGGCCACCGGATCGGGGGGCACGGCCTCTTCGTCGAGGCCAGCATCGGCGTTACCTGCTTCTCCGCCGAGATGGAGGAGGAGGCGGAGGCGCTGCTGACCCGGGCGGACGTGGCCATGTACGAGGCCAAGGGGCAGGGTGGAGGGGCCCGGCTGTTCGAGCCCTGGATGCTCGACCGCGTCCACCGCCGCCATCGACTGGAGAGTCGGCTACGCCACGCCCTGGAATCCGACGAGCTCTTCCTCCATTACCAGCCCCAGGTGGCCCTGGATGGCGACACCCTGGTGGGAGGCGAGGCCCTGGTGCGCTGGCAGCCGCCGGGGGAGGCGCCGATCTCGCCGGGGGAGTTCATCCCCGTGGCCGAGGAGAGCGGCCTGGTCATCCCCCTGGGGGAGCGGGTCCTGGACCTCGCCCTGGGCTCCGTGCGCGGCTGGCTGGACCGCGGTTGTACCTGCCCGGAGCACGGGCTCGCGGTCAACGTCAGCCCCCACCAGTTCCGGCTGGCCGACTTCGTTGGCCGGGTGGAGGCGGCCCTGAGGCGCCACGGCGTCCCCGCCCACGCCCTGACCCTGGAGATCACCGAGGGCGCCGTGATCCGGGACATCGACGATACCATCGCCAAGATGGAGGCGCTGCGGGAGCTGGGCGTGACCTTCGCCATGGATGACTTCGGGACCGGCTACTCCTCCCTGAGCCAGCTCCGGGAACTGCCCCTGGATACCCTCAAGGTGGATCGCGCCTTCATCCGCGATGTCACCGAGCAGCCGCGCAGCGCCGCACTGGTGGGGACGATCCTGGACATGGCCCGGCACATGGGCTTCTACGCCATCGCCGAGGGGGTGGAGACGCCGGCGGAGCGGGACTTCGTCGCCGCACGCGGCTGCGATGCCTACCAGGGCTTCCTCCACGCCCGCCCCATGGTGGCCGAGGATTTCGCCCGCCAGGTGGGGGTGCCGACGCCCGGCGAACGCTGAAGGGCGGCTAGCGCGGGAAGAGGTAGAGGATCTCGCTCCCCTCCAGGAACTGGTGGGAGACGATGAGGGCGGTGGCCGTCCACACCTGATTGAAGTTGGCGCGCCGGCCGATGAGCCGCCCGGCCCGGCCGTCGTAGTACTCCGCCCAGTGGTCGTTCTCCAGCTTGTCCGCCGCCTGCTGGTAGGCGCGCTCGGCGAGATCGCCGCGACCGCTCTTGAGGGTGGCGGCGACGAAGGCCCAGAGCAGCGCCGGCCAGTTGCCGCCGTTCTGGTAGGACCAGGCGACGTTCTTGGGATCGGAGCCGGTCTGGACCTGCCACTCCAGCCCCTCCATGGCGGGGAAGCAGATCTTCAGCGGCACCGCCCCCACCAGGTCCCCCCAGCGCGCCTCGAACAGCCGCACCGTCCGCTCGGCCTGCTCGTCGGTGGCCAGGCCGAAGAGGATGGCCAGGAGGTTGCCCAGGCTGAAGAAGCGGAAGTCCATGCGGGAGGGGCCGGTGTTGCCCACCAGATAGCCCGCCTCCTCCGGCAGCCAGTCCACCACCCAGTCGGGGATGGACTCCGGATAGATGTTGAGCATGTTGACGCTCTCGCTGCCGAACTCCTCGGTGGAGTAGCGGTGGATCTCGTTGAGCCGGCGCAGGTCCAGCCAGTAGAAGAGCCGGACGTAGTTGCGCAGGGCCTGCTCCCGGGTGGTCGCCGACTCCAGCAGCGCCTCGTCCTCCGGGCCGCGGGGCTCGATGAGCTCGTGGACGCTGCGCAGGACGCCGTAGAAGAGTGCCTGGATCTCCAGGGGATGGCCGTAGATCCCCAGCCGGCGGTCGATCATGGAGCAGCCGTCCGGCACCAGCAGCCCCGGGCTCACCTCGAAGGTATCCTTGAGGCAGAGGTGGAGGATCTGGCGCATGGAGCTCTGGACGTCCGGCCGCCGGGCCAGCTCCCGGTCGCCGGTGTGGCGGGTGTAGATGTAGAGCAGCACCGTCCACCACATCATGGAGTCCACCGGTGCCACGCGGCCGATGGCCCGCTCCCCGAAGTCGGCCAGCAGGTGTTCCTCGCCGCTCTCGTCGGTATCGATGCGAAAGCTCGCCGGCATCACGCCGGGCTGGATCTCGTGGCCGGCGCGGCTGCGTTCCCGGGTGCGCAGGCTTTCCACCACCTCCAGGAAGTTGCGCTCGATGTCGGTGCGGCCGTCGTGCAGGAAGACCAGCGCCGACGGGACGAAGTCGCGGACGAAACACTCCTCGTAGTTCTCCGCCGCCGGCGCCTTGGGATCCAGGGCCGCACGCGTGCCCACCGGCTGCCCCCGGTAGTAGAGGACGGAATCCTCGAGCAGACGATAGGCGGAGGCGAGGCGCTCCTCGGACATGGACGGCTCCCGATGGGGTGGATGGCTGTAACCGAATCAGTCTCGCCCAGAGTGCCCGCCAAGACAACACGGGCGTTCCCGGCCCGGATTGGGCTATGCTGGGTCGAAATCCTGGCAGAGGCGGTGGAACGACGAGATGGAAGACGTCCGCACGGCACCGGTGATCTTTGGCGAGGTCCTCTTCGACGAATTCGGCGATCACGCCGTCCTCGGCGGCGCCCCCTTCAATGTCGCCTGGCACCTCCGCGGCCTGGGCTGGCCGGTCCGGCTGGTCAGCCGGGTGGGGGAGGACGATTACGGCCGACGCATCCGCGAGGCGATGGCGCGCTGGGAGCTGGATCCCGCCGGGCTCCAGCGCGATCGCGAGCATCCCACCGGCCGGGTCCGGGTTGAACTGGTCGATGGCGAACCCACCTACGAGATCGTGACCGATGTGGCCTGGGATGCCATCAATGCCGAGGCGGCAACGGCCGCCGCCGGCCACCCGGAGCTGCTCTACCACGGCAGCCTGGCGGCGCGGGACCCGCGCTCCCGCCGGGCGCTGGAGGCCCTGCGCACCCGCGCGGGAGCGGCCTTCGTGGACGTGAATCTGCGGCCGCCCTGGTGGGAGCGCGAACGGCTGACGGCCCTGCTGGACGGGGCCCGCTGGATCAAGCTCAATGGCGATGAACTGGCCGAGCTCGGCGGTGGTGA
>JBKGYA010000100.1:0-7737 GCA_046546335.1 Thiohalospira sp.
GAACAGGGCCTCTTCCATACCCAGGAAGAGGCCCCGGGCATGGTCTTCTGGCACGACCACGGCTGGACCCTCTACCGGCAGGTGGAGGAGTACATCCGCACCACCCTGCGCCGCCACGGCTACCAGGAGATCAAGACCCCGACCATCATCGACCGGACCCTGTGGGAGAAGTCGGGCCACTGGGAGAAGTTCGGGGACGACATGTTCACCACCCACTCGGAGCACCGCGAGTATGCGGTGAAGCCGATGAACTGCCCGGCCCACGTCCAGGTCTACAATCAGGGCCTCAAGAGCTACCGCGACTTGCCGCTGCGGTTGGCGGAGTTCGGCTCCTGCCACCGCAACGAGCCCTCGGGGACGCTCCACGGCCTCATGCGGGTGCGTGGCTTCACCCAGGACGATGCCCACATCTTCTGCACCGAGGACCAGATCCAGGGCGAGGTGCGGGACTTCATCGATCTGCTCTACCAGACCTACCGCGATTTCGGCTTCGACGAGGTGCAGGTCAAGCTCTCCACCCGCCCCGAGCAGCGGGTGGGCTCCGACGCCGCCTGGGACAAGGCCGAGGAGGCGCTGGATCGCGCCCTCACCGGCGCCGGCCTGGAGTACGAGCTGCAGCCGGGGGAGGGCGCCTTCTACGGCCCCAAGATCGAGTTCTCGCTCACCGACTGCCTGGGCCGCGTCTGGCAGTGTGGTACGGTCCAGGTCGACTTCAACATGCCCGAACGCCTGGGGGCGGAGTACGTCACCGAGGAGAGCGACCGGGCCACGCCGGTGATGATCCACCGCGCCATCCTCGGCTCGGTGGAGCGCTTCATCGGCATCCTGATCGAGCACTACGCCGGTCACCTCCCGACGTGGCTCGCGCCGGTCCAGGCGGCGGTGCTCACCATCACCGACCGCCACCACGAGCATGCCCGCGAGGTGGAGCAGCGCCTCACCGATCGGGGCATGCGCGTGGTCTCGGACTTGAGGAACGAGAAGATCGGCTATAAGATCCGCGAGCACACGCTCTTGCGGGTCCCCTACCTGTTGGTGGTCGGGGACCGAGAGGTCGAAAACGACGAGGTCGCAGTGCGGACCCGGTCGGGGACCGATCTCGGCAGCATGCCGGTAACGGCCTTTGCCGAGCGCCTGGCCGGGGAAGTGGAGCGCCGCGACACCGTCCTTCCGGAGGATTGAAGTATCGCCGCCGAAAAGCAGAAGAAGCCCCGCCTGAACGAAGGCATCAACGTCCCCCAGGTCCGCCTGGTGGACGCCGAGGGTGAACAGAAGGGGGTCGTGGAGACCAGCGACGCCCTGGCGCAGGCCGAGGAGGTCGGTATGGACCTGGTGGAGGTCGCGCCCGACGCCGACCCGCCGGTCTGCCGGATCATGGACTACGGCAAGTACATCTTCGACCAGAACAAGAAGCGCCAGGCGGCGAAGAAGAAGCAGAAACAGACCCAGATCAAGGAAGTGAAGTTCCGCCCCGGTACCGACGAGGGCGACTACAAGGTCAAGTTGCGCAACCTGACCCGCTTCCTCGAGAACGGCGACAAGGCCAAGGTGACCCTGCGTTTCCGTGGTCGCGAGATGGCCCACCAGGAGCTGGGCAAGCAGCTCCTGGAGCGCGTCGCCGGGGATCTGGAGGAGATCGCCACGGTGGAACAGATGCCGAAGATGGAAGGTCGGCAGATGGTCATGGTGATCGCGCCCCGCAAGAAGCAGTAGCGGGGCCGGGGGCGGCTCGCCGCCCCCTGGGGGTGCTCCGGGGTCCCGAAACCTGCCCTTCGCGGCAGTCCCCGGACACTGAAGCTAATGACGAGAGCGGAGTAATCCGACCATGCCCAAGATGAAGACGAACAGCGGCGCCGGAAAGCGGTTCACCCGCACCGGCTCCGGGCGGTTCAAGCGGCGCCAGTCGCATCGCAGCCATATCCTTACCAAGAAGGATACCAAGCGCAAGCGCCACCTGCGCGAGCCGGCGATGGTTCACGCGAACGATCAGCCGCTGCTCAAGCGCATGCTGCCGTACAAGTAGGGGAGGGACCGAGACATGGCACGAGTCAAGCGTGGAGTGAACGCCCGGGCCCGGCACAAGAAGGTCCTCTCCGAGGCGAAGGGCTACTACGGCCGGCGCAAGAGCAACTATCGCAACGCCAAGCAGGCGGTCACCAAGGCGGCGCAGTACGCCTACCGTGACCGCCGGCAGAAGAAGCGGCAGTTCCGCAATCTCTGGATCGTCCGTATCAACGCGGCGGCCCGGGAGTGCGGCCTCTCCTACAGCCGGCTGATGAACGGCCTGAAGAAGGCGGGCGTCGACATGGACCGCAAGGTCCTCGCCGACCTGGCGGTCCACGACCGCAACGCCTTCGCCGCCATCGCCGAGCAGGCGAAGGCCGGTCTGGCGCAGTAAGCGGACGGGGCGAGGCCCCGCGCCGCCGATTCGAAGGGGAAGGTTGCGACCTTCCCCTTTGTCGTTGGGACCTTCTCAAGGAGGGCGCAGTGGAGGAGATCGACCGCCTCGTCGCCGAGGCCGAAGCGGCCATCCGGGCCGCGACGGATCTGGGGCGTCTGGACGAGCTGCGGGTGCACTATCTGGGCAAGAAGGGGGTCATCACCCAGCGCATGAAGACGCTGGGCGACCTCCCCCCGGAGGAGCGCCGCGCCGCCGGCCAGACCATCAATGCGGCCAAGGAGCGGGTCCAGGGCGAGGTGGAGACTCGCCGCGCCACGCTGGAGAACGCCGCCCTGGAGGAGCGGCTGGCCGCCGAGGCGGTGGATGTGACCCAGCCGGGGCGCGGTGCCGGGGCCGGCGGGATCCATCCCGTTACCCGGACCCTGGAGCGCATCGAGGGGATCTTCGCCGGGATGGGCTTCGAGGCGGCCGAGGGGCCGGAGGTGGAGGACGACTTCCACAACTTCGAGGCCCTGAACATCCCGCCCTCCCACCCGGCGCGGGCGATGCACGACACCTTCTACTTCGATGCCCATACCGTCCTGCGCACCCACACCTCGCCGGTGCAGATCCGGGTCATGGAGGGCGAGGAGCCGCCGGTGCGGGTCATCGCGCCGGGACGGGTCTACCGCTGCGACTCGGATCTGACCCACACGCCCATGTTCCACCAGGTGGAGGGGCTCTACGTGGACGAGGGGGTGAGCTTCGCCCACCTCAAGGGCGTGCTGGACGTCTTTCTGCGCGCCTTCTTCGAGCGCGACCTGGCCACCCGGTTCCGGCCCTCCTACTTCCCCTTCACCGAGCCCTCGGCGGAGGTGGATATCGAGTGCGTCCACTGTGACGGCGCCGGTTGCCGCGTCTGCAGCCACACCGGCTGGCTGGAGGTGCTGGGCTGCGGCATGGTCCACCCCAACGTCCTGGGGCAGGTGGGTATCGACGCCGAGCGCTGGACCGGCTTCGCCTTCGGCATGGGGGTGGAGCGGCTGGCCATGCTGCGTTACGGCGTGGACGACCTGCGGGTCTTCTTCGAAAACGACCTGGGCGTGCTGGAGCAGTTCGCCCGGGAGCGGGGCGGCGCCTAGCGCCGGGGAACGGGAGCCACCATGCGAGTCAGCGAGAACTGGTTGCGGGAGTGGGCGGACCCGGCGGTGGATACCGCCGGCCTGACCCATCGGCTCACCATGGCCGGCCTGGAGGTGGACGCCGTGGAGCCGGTGGCCGGCGCCTTTGACGGCGTCGTGGTCGGCCGGATCGAGGGCTGCGAGCCCCATCCCGAGGCGGACCGGCTCCAGGTCTGCACCGTCTCCGACGGCACGGCGACCTTCCAGGTGGTCTGCGGAGCTGCCAATGCGCGCGCCGGCCTCATCGCCCCCTTCGCCCGGGAGGGGGCGACCCTGCCCGACGGCACCGCCATCCGGGCCACCAGGCTACGCGGGGTGGAGTCCTGCGGCATGCTCTGCTCCGCTGCCGAGCTCGGGCTGGGCGAGGGCGGCGAGGGGCTGCTGGAGCTGCCCGCCGCGGCCGAAGTGGGCGCCGACCTGCGCGCCTGGCTGGGCCTGGACGACCGGGCCATCGAGATCGACCTGACGCCCAACCGCGGCGATTGCCTCTCGGTGCGCGGCCTGGCCCGGGAGGTGGGGGCGCTGTTCGACTGTGACGTGACGGAGGCCGAGGTGCCCGAGGTCGCGGTCAGTGGGGAGCCGGCGGCCGCCCGCGTGGCAGAGACGGCCGCCTGCCCGCGCTACCTGGTGCGCCCGGTGCGCGGCATCGACCCGACGGCCGCCTCCCCCGTGTGGCTGCAGGAGCGCCTGCGCCGCAGCGGGCTGCGCAGCCTGGGGCTGGTGGTGGATGTCACCAACTACGTCCTGCTGGAGCTGGGCCAGCCGCTGCACGCCTTCGATGCCGAGCGCCTGCAGGGCGGTCTCGAGGTCCGCTTCGCCCGCGACGGGGAGGTCCTCACCCTGCTGGACGGCAGCGAGGCGGAGCTGGCGGCGGACATGCTCGTCATCGCCGACGAGGCCGGCCCCACCGCCCTGGCCGGGGTCATGGGCGGCGAACGCTCCGCCGTCGACGAGAACACCCGGGACATCGTCCTGGAGGCGGCCTTCTTCACCCCCGACGCCATCCTCGGCCGCGCCCGGCGCCTGGGTCTGCATACCGATGCCTCCCACCGCTTCGAGCGCGGCGTCGACCCGGCCCTGCCGCGCCTGGCGCTGGAGCGGGCCACGGCGCTGCTCACCGAGCTGGCCGGGGGCGAGCCGGGGCCCATTACCGAGGTGACCGACACCGCCGCCCTGCCGAAGTGGGAGAACGTCCCTCTGCGCCACGAGCGGCTCAACGCCCTGCTGGGCACCGATATCGACGCGGATACGGTCCTCAACACGCTGCGCCGGCTGGGCATGCAGGAGAGCGAGCACCTGGACGGCTGGCGGGTGGTGCCGCCGAGCCACCGCTTCGACATCGGCGTCGAGGAGGACCTGGTGGAGGAGGTCGCCCGGGTGGTGGGCTACGACCACCTCCCCGCCGCGCTCCCCGCCATGGAGGTGGCCGCCCCGCGCCAGCCCGAGGGGCGCCTGCCGGCGGCCCGGCTGCGCCGGCTCATGGCCCACCGCGACTACCTGGAGGCCATCACCTACAGCTTCGTCGATGCCCGCCTGCAGCGCCGGCTGGAGCCGGGCCTGGAGCCCCTGGCGCTGGCCAATCCGCTCTCGGCGGAGATGGACGTCATGCGGACCAGCCTCTGGCCCGGTCTGCTCACCGCCATCCAGCACAACCGCCATCGCCAGCGCAGCCGGGTGCGGCTGTTCGAGCTGGGCCAGCGCTTTCGTCCCGAGGCCGACGGCCTGAAACAGGAGAACGCCCTGGCCGCTGCCGCCATCGGCTCGCGCTGGCCGGAGCAGTGGGGCGCCGGGGGCGACTCCGTCGACCTCTTCGACCTCAAGGGCGACCTGGAGGCCATCATCGCCGCCACCGGCGCCGCGGATGCCTTCACCTTCGAGGCGGACAGCCACCCTGCACTCCATCCGGGGCAGAGCGCCCGCATCGAGCGCGACGGCGAACTGGTGGGCTGGCTCGGGGCCCTGCACCCGGTCATCGCCGAGGAGCTGGACCTGGCCGACCCGGTCTACCTGTTCGAGATCGCCGTGGAGGCGCTCACCGCGGCGCCGCTGCCGACCTATCGCACGCCGTCGCGCTATCCCGCCATCCGGCGGGACCTGGCGGTGGTGGTGGACGAGGCGGTGGCCGCCGCCGATGTCCTGGCGGTGGCCCGCGAGGCCGCCGGGGAGTGGCTCCGGGATTCCCGCCTGTTCGACGTCTATCGCGGGAAAGGCATTGATTCCGGCCGAAAAAGTCTGGGGCTGGGCTTGACCCTGCAGGACGATTCGCGCACGCTTACCGACGGTGATGTCGAGGCGGTCACCGAGAATGTGGTCCGGGCGCTGAGCCAGCGCCTCGGCGCGACCCTGAGAGACTAAGGCGAAACCGATGGCACTGACCAAGGCCGCACTGGCGGAGAAGCTGTTCGAGGAGCTGGGCCTGAACAAGCGCGAGGCCAAGGAGGTCGTCGAGGCCTTCTTCGAGGAGATCCGCGAGGCGCTGGAGAGCGGCGAGCAGGTGAAGCTCTCGGGCTTCGGCAACTTCGACCTGCGCGACAAGAAGCAGCGCCCGGGCCGTAATCCCAAGACCGGGGAGGAGATCCCCATCTCCGCGCGGCGCGTGGTGACCTTCCGTCCGGGCCAGAAGCTCAAGGCGCGGGTCGAGGCCTATGCTGGAACCGACGAATAACGACGAGCTGCCGGACATCCCGGCCAAGCGCTACTTCACCATCGGTGAGGTCGGCGAGCTCTGCCACGTCAAGCCCCATGTCCTGCGCTACTGGGAGCAGGAGTTCCCCCAGCTCAACCCGGTCAAGCGCCGCGGCAACCGCCGCTACTACCAGCGCGAGGATGTCGTCCTCATCCGCCAGATCCGCAGCCTCCTCTACGAGGAGGGCTTCACCATCGGTGGCGCCCGCCAGCGCATGGAGAGCGAGCACGCCCGCGAGGACATCAACCACAGCCGCCAGATGGCGCGCCAGGTCCGCACCGAACTCGAGGAGCTCCTTACCGTCCTGCGGCGGTGAAGGGGGCTTGGCGAACCCCCCGGGGGCGCGATAATATACGCGCTGATTCGGGGCGTGGCGCAGTCTGGTAGCGCACCACACTGGGGGTGTGGGGGTCGTAGGTTCAAATCCTGCCGTCCCGACCAAACAATCAAACACTGACGACGGCCGTCTATATAAAGAGCCGTTGCCAGATTCGCCGCGATTCTCGCGAACTCCCTGTCCAATGCCACTACCCTGTGGTACCTCCCGGACATTAAGTATTCCCCCTTCAAACCGCTCATAATGCGCTTCGAGGTGTTTCCTCGGGGCGGGGCGTCTGTGTTTGATGGGTGCGCAGTCCGCTCATTCTCGTAGTGCTTCCCGATCTGCACACCACGAGATCTTGCGTGTGGCCTTTTGGCGTTTCCTCAAAGAATTTTGGCCATCAGGCAAAGGCGGCGAGGGCTCATCTGTAGCAAAATAAATGATAATCGTTCTCAGCAGGGTTCGTGTTCATTTTTTTAGTCTGATCACCATCTCCGCAAATCATCATAAAGATGAGGGAGGTACCACGATGAATCATGAGGAGGCCGGACAAGCCGCCGGACGGTATGGGACTGGGGCGTCGTTTTGTCTCAGTTCGCCGCGTGGTGCGCTGATAGCCCGAGGTCGTTATGCCACCGTAATGGACCGTCGCTCGGCCCTTGAAACCCCGGAGGGGTTGGCGAAGCGGGCCTCTGGGTTGCTCCGACAGGCCCCGGCCAACGGTGGTTGCGAGCCGATGGTCGTCGGGGCAATTCCCTTCGATGATGGGGCGCCGGCCTATCTTTTCATTCCCTCTTCGATTCGATGGAGTTCTCCATTGACGGCGTTGGGAGAAATCGGGGCCGGGCCTCGCGCCACCGTCCGGACCCCTGAGTCTCCTCAGGCCTTCGAAGAGGCGGTCGCCTCCGCCGTCGAGTGGATAAGAACTGGCACGATCAGCAAGATCGTTCTGTCTCGGAGTCTAGAAGCCACTCTTGCCGAAAGGCCGGATCGTGACCACCTGCTGACGAGAATCGCGGATCGAAACCCGGATGGATTCACCTTTGCATTGGATCTGCCCGCGCCGTCGGCGGCTCCGGAGGGCTCTCGTGAAGGTCGGACCCTGATGGGAGCAAGCCCCGAGCTGCTCGTGGCGAAGCGAGGTGGCCGAGTGTATGCCAATCCCCTG
>JBKGYA010000101.1:0-7634 GCA_046546335.1 Thiohalospira sp.
CGCGAAAAGTTGCTTCCTGCCCCCTCGGCGGCGCAGGGAGATCTCTTCAACGGACCCCGGCCCTGCCGCCGCAGGCGCTTGCTCGGTCCCCACACGTTTCATGCAGCGGTAGATGACCTTCGTGCCCCAGCTCGGGTGGCGAGAGGCCAGCCTCGGACCGGTTCAGGCCGTGCCGCCCGGCGACGGTCCCAGCAAGCGATGATCCAGTTCGACCGGCCGCTCCACGGCAGCGGCCACGACATCCCCGTAGTTCGGATGCGCCGGGTTGAGCAGATAGGTCCGCTCGTTGGGCACCACGACACTGGGCAGGGCCAGCGCCAGCCCTTCTCCGCGCGCAAGCCACTCATCACCGATCTCGACCGTCTCCAGCGGTGCCGGGCTGGTCTGCCAGTTGGTCGGTAACACCTCGGGCGGGAGTTCGATCACCTCCTCCCGGGGTAGCGCCAGCTCGAATACCGTATAGCTCGGCAGTATCGCAGTCCGGTCCAGATGGACCAGGATCTCCAGAATGGCCAGCGCCTCCGACCCGGCTGCATACGTCGCCGGCCTCCCCCGACTGTTCCAGCGCCCGCCGTAGAGGCGAGCCCCGGTTCCGTCGAAGGCGACGTCACGCCAGCGCGCCTTCACCATCCGGTAGGCGGGGATCGTGCTCACGCAACGACCCCGTGCTCCAGTTGCCCGATGAGGTCCAGCACCGCTTCGGCTTCCGCCGAGGTGGTGAGCATGTCGATGGGGCGCTCCCCACCCAGCCCGCGAACCGGATGCCGCATCCAGTGGATCGCGGCCTCGGCATCCCCCTCGAAGAGCTGGATAGCCGCGTCATAGACCCGGGCGAAGCGGAACAGGCGGTCACTCTCCTCGGCATTGAATCGACCCTGCTTCGCTCGGCGGCTCAGCGTCGCCGACGGGATGGCGACCGCCTTGCTAAGGGCGGTCCGGTCCAGCCCGGCCACCCCAGCCAGAACCCGGAACGAGGAATACGATAGACCCTCATGCAGGGCCTTGTGCAGGGCCGGCCCCCGCGGCGGGATCCCGAGCTCATCCCAGAGGGAAATCCGAGTAGACATGGCGGTTTCCTCCCGTTTGATAGACTCAGGATCTACCAGTTGGGAAGAACCTTCAAGAGGAGCTGGACCAGACAACCCGGACGAAGCCGATAGCAGCCGGGGCCTTAATCGCCCCCCGAGTCCACCGTGGGCAGGATCAGCGGCACCGGGACGTGCAGGGCGGCGGCGAAGGCGCGGAGGAGTTCCGCCTCGGCGACATTGACCCGGCCGTTATGGCTCACGGTAGCCAGCATGGCCTCCAGCAGGCGCCGCTTGTTGGCGGGGCTCAACCGGTCGAGGCGGGGGAGGGCCTCCGCCAGGGTCCGGGACCAGTCGGCCGGGAAGCGGTAGGGGGGCGGGTTGCCCTCCCCGTAGAGGCGCGCCATGCCAGTGGCGTAGGCCGCCTCCGCCGCCTGCCCCTCCGCGTGGCCGGCCCGGGCCATCACCGAGAGCAGGGCCTGGATCCCGGCGACCTTGTCGCGATCGAGGCGGGCATGGCCGCCATCCGCCGCGCCGGGGTGGAGGATGTCCCGCAGGTAGGCATCGAAGAGCTGACCCAGGGCAAACTCGAAGGGGTCGATCCGGCCGTCGGCCAGCACCAGCTCGTCGACGGTCTCGCGCAGCGCCACAAGCCGTGCGCGGGGCCGGTGGCGAAGCGCCGGCAGCGCCAGCTCCAGCAGGGGCAGCCGGTGGGTGGCCTGCAGCCCGAACGGCCGCTGCCACCACTCCTCCACTACCGCGCGGTCGGCCTCCCCCGAGCGGGCGGCGATCAACCGGAGTTGCTGCTCACGCACCTCGTCATCGCCGCTGAGGAGGGTGAAGAAGACCACGCGCCGGGCCTCTTCCGACCGGGCCGCCGCGTGGAGCTCTTCGGGCAGGGAGGCGGCCAGGGCGCTGGCCAGCTCCTGGCGGGCGTGGTCGGGGCGGGAGACGTCGGCCAGGATGGCGCCCAGCAGGGCCCCCTCCGGCAGCCCCTCGGTCCCGGGCAGGTTGCCGAAGCCGGGGATGCTGACCCCGCCCCCGCCGGAAGCCGGTTGCTCCGCCTCCCGGGCCTGCTCCCGCTCGGCCCGCCGCGCCTCGCGGTCCTGGCGCTGCTCCTCGCGCCGGGCCAGTTCGGCGATGTCCCGGTCCGGGTCGAACTGCGGGTCGATGGCCTGGATCCGCTCCATCAGGGGGGGATGGGTGGCCAGCAGACCGCTCATGGAGGAGAACCCGGAGGCGATGAGCATGTGGTTGACCTCTTCGGTCTCCGAGGATTCCAGCCTCGAGCCCTGCTGATGCAGGGCGATCTTCTTCAGGGCGCCGCTGATCCCGTCGGGGTTGCGGGTGAACTGTACCGCAGAGGCGTCGGCCAGGAACTCCCGCTGGCGGGAGACGGCGGCCTTGATCAACCGCCCGAAGAAGATCCCGATGGCACCGACGATGAGCAGGGCCACCCCCAGGGCCGCGATGGCCATGGCCACCTGCTGGCCATCGCGATTGCGCCCGCCGAACCAGATGGCCCGCGTCATGAGGCGGCCGGCGATGGTCAGGAAGAGGAGGCCGAAGACGATCCCCATCAGGCGGATATTGAGCCGCATGTCCCCGTTGAGGACGTGGCTGAACTCGTGGGCAATCACGCCCTTGAGCTCTTCCCGGTCCAGGGTCTCCAGGGTCCCGCGGGTCACCGCCACGGCGGCATCGTTGGGGGTGTAACCGGCGGCGAAGGCGTTGATGCCCTCCTCCTCCTCGAGGACGTAGACATCGGGCATGGGCGTGCCCGAGGCCAGCGCCACCTCCTCGACCACGTTGAGGAGCTGGCGCCGGGCCGGGTCGCTGCTGTCGGGGCTGACCCGGGTCCCGCCGAGCATCTCCGCGACCTTGCTGCCGCCGCTGGCCAGGCTCGAGATCCGGATCACGCTGGCAAGCCCGATGGCGGCGACCACCAGGCCCACCGTCAGGAAGAAGACCTCCAGGTTGGCGGTGAACAGGTGCAGCGGCGACTCGGCGCCTCCGGGGGGCGGCTCCCCCAGCAGCAGCGTGGCGATGGCGCCGATGAGGCCGGCGATGATGGCCACGCCCAGCAGGAAGTAGAGGATGAGCCAGAGGCTGATCCGCCGGGCGCGGTCCTGGCGTTCGAAGAAGTTCATGTGAAGGAGACGCTGGGCGCTTCGCGCATCTCGGGCTCTTCGATCTCGAGGGGCGTGGCGGCCTCGAAGCGGAACCAGCCGGCGATGAGGTTGCTGGGGAAGACCTCCCGGGCCGTGTTGTAGGTCATCACCGCATCGTTGTAGCCCTGGCGGGCGTAGGCCACCCGGTTCTCGGTGGTGGTCAGCTCCTCGGTGAGCTGCATCATGTTCTCGTTGGCCTTCAGGTCGGGATAGTTCTCCGACAGGGCGAAGAGCCGGCCCAGGGCGCCGCTGAGCCCCGATTCCGCCTGACCGAGCTGCTGCATGGTGGCCGGATCCATGGGGTCCTGCTCGGCCTCGCTGAGGCCCGACATGGCCTGGTTCCTCGCCTCGATGACCTCGGTGAGCGTCTCGCGCTCGTGCTGCATATAGCCCTTGGCCGTCTCCACCAGGTTGGGGATGAGGTCATGGCGGCGGTGGAGCTGGACATCGATCTGGGCAAAGGCGTTCTCCACCCGGTTGTGGTAGGTAACCAGGCGGTTGTAGATGAGGATCCCGCCGATGAGCAGCAGGGCGACGATTCCAGCCAGTACGATCCATTCCACGGCGACATCCCCTGAACGGAGTAAAGATGGTTCCCCAATGGTGGGCCGGCCGGGCCCATCCCGGGGTGGAGAGTATCGGTATTGCCGCCCCCGTTAACAGGGCTCTGCGGCTTCGACGGTGACCACCCGGTTGCGCCCGCCCTCCTTGGCCCGGTACAGCCCCGCGTCGGCGCGGCCCATCAGGGCCTCGGCCGATTCCCCCGGGGAATAGCTGACCAGCCCCGCCGAACAGCTCTGTCCATACGGGACCAGCCCGCACAGACGCCCCATGATGGACTGCGCCTCCTCCAGCGAGTTCCCCGGGAAGACCAGCACGAACTCCTCTCCACCGACGCGCGCCAGGATATCCGAGGGGCGCAGCGTCTGGCTCCAGCGCGCCACCAGCTCCTGTAGCAGGACGTCCCCGGCCGCATGGCCGTGGGTGTCATTGTAGCGCTTGAAGTGGTCGAGATCGGCGTAGGCCAGGGTCAGCGGCATGCGGTACCGGTGGGCGTAGGCCATCTCCCGCCCCAGCTCCTCATCCAGTCTGCGACGATTGGCGGCCCCGGTCAGGGGGTCGGTCAGGGAGAGGTGGCGCAACGCCTCGGCCTGACGGCGGGTCTCGCGCAGCAGTCCGGCCATGCGCTGCATGATCAGCAGGAAGAGCAGGATGGACGCGATGGCGGCGACCCGCACGATCTCCATGTCGGTCCCGGCCGTCACCAGGATGACCGCCGGCACCAGGACCGATGCACCACCGAGGATATAGAGCCGCCGCATGGTGAAGGTCTCTCCCGAGACCCGGGCGCTGGGCTCCCGGGTCGCCGAGCCGTGCCAGGCCGCGGCGGCGAACAGGGTATAGGCCACCAGCCAGCCGGCATCGGTGAACCCACCGGGCGCGTACCAGCCCGCCGAATTACCGAGGGCGTACAGCATGTCGGCGGCGAAGTAGGCCAGCATCCCCGCCAGCAGATAGAGGTGGGCGGTCAGCCGCGTCTGCCGCAGGAAGAGCAGCCGCAGGATGAAGGGCAGCAGGACGAGATCGGCCACCGGGTAGCCCGCCGAGACCAGCAGCTGCCCCAGGGTCAGGCCCGGGTCCTGGACGAAGGGGGCGATGAGCAGCGCCCAGCCGAGCACCGCCGCGGAGATCCCGACGATCAGGGCATCGCTGAGCGCCCCGTCCCGGTAGTCCCTGGCTACGCCCAGGTTCCAGAGGGCGGCGATGAAGAGGGGGTAGACCGCCAGATAGAAGCCGTCCGCCAGCGAGGGGAAGGGCTCCAGACCCCGGAGGTCCAGCCAGTACCAGATGGCATGACCAATGGCGGCCAGCGCCAGGGCGGTGGCCACCAGCAGCCATGCCAGGGGTCGAAACAGGGATCGATAGCGCACGGCAGCCACGATGGCCAGCGCCGCCAGGGCCGTCGCCACCACGTAGAGGGCGCCGGCGAAACGACCATAGGGGACGACCATGTAGAGGGCCGTGAGGAGCGCCCCGACGGCCAACAGGCCCCGGGGTATAGACTGCTTCCCGGCGATGGTCGCGTTCTCGGAGGCCATGGCCGCTCTCGCTGAAGGAAGCCCCGAAACGGCCATGGTGCACCCACCAGAGCCCGTCGACGAATCGTAACACCGGGGCCGGCCTCGACGGGATCGCCTCGCACCCCCCTTGCCGAGGGCATCCGAGTACTGGCTCTGCGAAGGCCTCGCGGCCGGTGCCCGCCCCGGATACCCGATCGTCGGCAGCCCGGATGCTGTCGTCGAGCCGACAGGGACCTCTTCACGGCGTGTCGGGTATACGGGACCGGGACCGGCCGCCTCCGAGGATGCGGATATCCTGCCCCCTTGCCTGGGTTACCCCTGTCGGCAGAAACTGCGCCGCCGTCCTATCCTGATGCGAACACCAGCCATTGGACGGAACCCCATGCAGCGCGGCACCGCCGGTCGGAACACCCTGCTCCTGGGGGCGACCCTGTCCCTGCCGGCCCTGGCCCAGGAGACAGAGGAGCCCGCACGCCTGGAGACGCTGGAGATCCGCTACGAGGAGACGGAGAGCCGCTCCACCACCGAGACCGGCGGCTCCACCGTGGTCCTCGACAGCGCGGAGCTGGACTCGGTGGCCGGCAACCAGAACGACCCCCTGGCCGCCGTGGGCACCCTCCCCGGCGTGGTGACCCCCGGCAGCACCGGCAACGGCGGCGCCACCGGGAGCCTGGGGGCCGGCTTCTTCGTCCGCGGCTCCAACGACCAGGACAACGAGTTCCGCGTGGACGGCCTGCCGGTGGGCTACCTCTTCCACCAGGGCGGGACCACCTCCATCCTCAACCCCGATACCGTGCGGCGCTTCGACACCTACCTGGCCGGCTATCCGGCGGAGTTCGGCGACAACCTGGGCGGCGTGGTGGACGTCGCCCTGCGGGAGCCGCGCCGGGACCGCCTCCACCAGGAGTACCAGGTGGGCTTCTACGAGGCCTCGGCGCTGGTGGAGGGGCCCCTGGGCGAGCGGGACAGCGGCTTCCTCGCCCTGCGACGCAGCTACATCGACCTCCTCCTGCCGGAGAGCGGCAGCCTGGGGGATACGGAGTACACCACCTTTCCACAGTTCCACGATGGCCAGGCGCGCTGGCGCCGGGAGCTGGAGGGCGGCTTTGTCGAGTTCTCCGCCTTCACCGCCCGGGACGAGACCGGGCTGCTCTTCGACGAGGAGGCCGCCGGCGACGACCCCGCCCTGGCCGGCGAGCTGGGCGCCGATCAGGCCTTCACCACGGTGGGCACGCGCTGGGTCCAGCAGCTCGGCCCGGACTGGGAGCAGCGCATCCGCGCCGGCCGGCTGCAGGAGCGCTTCGACTTCGCCATCGGGGCCCAGGGGGCCGACGACCCCGACCCGGGTCAGCCCTACTCCCTGGAGCTGGCCACCACCACCGACTTCCTCCGCCCGCAGTGGCAGCACTTCGGCGACCATCTCTGGACGGTGGGTGTGGACGCCGAGGCCAGCCGGGTGGCCATCGACGCCTACGCCCCCACCCAGCCCTCGACCCAGGACCCCGGTACCCCGCTGAGCCAGTCCTCCGCCCTGGCCGCCGATGCCACTCTGCGCTATCGCGAGGCGGCCCCCTACGTGGAGGTGGAGCCGGCGCCGGTGGGCAACCTCTTCCCCCGCCTGGGGCTGCGCTACACCCACCAGCGAAGCCCCGACGGCGTCGCCACCCTCTCCGGCTGGTCGCCGCGCACGCAGTGGCGCTACGAGCTGACCCCGAGCACCGCCCTCACCGCCCAGTGGGGCCTCTACCGCCAGGCCCCGGCCGGCAACGAGCGCGTGCCCGGTGCCGGCAACCCCGAGCTGCGCTGGACCCGGGCCGAGCACCGGGTCGTCGGCCTCAAGCACGACCTCGCCGGCCCCTGGTCGCTGCAGCTGGAGGCCTACCACAAGCCCATGCGCGACCTGGTCCTGGAGCGCCGCGAACAGGGCCCACCCGGGAACTACGTCAACGAGCTCGAGGGCGAGGCCTACGGCGTCGACCTGCTGGCCAAGCGGAACCTGCGCGACGGCCGCGTGGGCTGGCTGGGCTACAGCTGGGGCCGGAGCCTCCGGCGTGATACCACCACCGGTGAGCGTTACCCCTTCGCCGCTGACCAGCCCCATACCCTCCAGGCGGTCTGGTCCCAGCCCTTCCACGAGACCAGCCGCTGGCGCTGGGGGGCGCGGCTGCTGGCGCGCAGCGGCCAGCCCTACACCCGGGTCGTCGGCCGCACCGAGGAGACCTACACCGATGCCGACGGCAATGAGCGGACCTACTGGGCGCCGGAGTACGGCGATCTCAACGGTGGCCGGCTGCCGCCCTTCGTGCGGCTCGACCTGCGCGCCGAGCGCAGCTACCGCTTCGGCTGGGGCGAACTCA
>JBKGYA010000102.1:0-7439 GCA_046546335.1 Thiohalospira sp.
TAGGCGAGGTAGCGCTGGAGGTCGCCCACCAGCTTGCCCATGCGGGCGAGCTGGTCGTGGAGGTGGGACCAGTCGGTGGCGCCGGGGTTGCGCTCCAGGCGCTGGGCGTAGAGGACGGCGCGGCGCACCGGCTCCTGGAGGTGGTGGGCGGCGACCTCGGCCAGGCGGCGGAGTTCGGCGTTCTGCCGCTCCAGGGCCGCCCGGGAGTGCTCGAGGGCGCGGGTCGCCTCCCGCGGTTCGGTGACGTCCAGGACCGTCCCGATCATGCGCTGGGCCCGGCCCTCGGCGTCGAAGTCCACGCGGCCGCGCTGGTGGACGTGGCGGACGGTCCCGTCGGGGCGAACGATACGGTGCTCGATGTCGTAGGGGGTGCCGGCCAGGGCGGCGTCCACCGCGGC
Organism: Thiohalospira sp.; assembly: GCA_046546335.1. Lineage (GTDB taxonomy): Bacteria > Pseudomonadota > Gammaproteobacteria > Thiohalospirales > Thiohalospiraceae > Thiohalospira. The sequence goes on from JBKGYA010000102.1 coordinate 399, forward strand.
CTGGACCCGTTCGCGGTCGTCGGGGTGGACCCGCTCCATGAAGGCCTCGTGGGTGCCGCCCCATTCTCCCGGCGTCAGCCCGAAGATCCGGTAGACCTGGTCCGACCAGCGGATGGTGTCGGTGGTGAAGTCGGAGACCCAGTTGCCCAGACCGGCCACCTCCTGGGCCTCGGCCAGCTCCGCCTCGCGCTGCTGGAGCGCCTGCTCGGCAAGGACCCGCTCGGTGGCGTCGCGCAGGGAGGCCAGCACCAGCGGCTCGCCACCGGTGGTAACCGGGGCGGCGTCCACCGCGAGGTAACGGCTCCCGCCCTCCGGCCAGGCGAGGGTCAGGCGGACGTTGCGCACCGGCGCCCCGGAGGTGAGCACCGGCCCCACGGGGAAGGCGTCGGCGGTCCCCAGCTGGGGATCGGCGGGGGCGATTTGCCAGGGCGGGGGGCCGAGGGTCCCGTCCTCCGCCTCCGCGAGGTCGAGGATGCGGCGGCCGCGCTCGTTGGCGTCGCGGATCGCGCCGTCGCCGTCCAGCAGTGCCACCGCCACCACGCCGGAGTCCAGCAGCGCCGCGAGCAGCTCGCCGGATTCCAGCTCCCCGGTCATGCCGTGCCCCCTGCGGCGGGGAGGGTGAGGCGGAAGGTGGTTCCGCACCCCGGCCCCTCGGATTCGGCGCGGATGGTGCCGCCGTGGCGCTCCACGATGCGCTGGGCCAGGGCGAGGCCGGCGCCGGTGCCGGGGTACTCCTCCCGGGTGTGCAGCCGCTGGAAGACGCCGAAGATCCGCTCGGTGTCGGCCGGCTCCATGCCGATGCCGTTGTCCGCCACCTCGATGGTCCAGTGGCCGTCGTCGGGCCGGGCCGAGACCCGGATGCGGGGGGTGTCGTCGTCGGGGCCGTACTTGATGGCGTTGCCCAGGAGGTTCTGGAACAGTCGCAGGAGCTGGCCGCGGTCACCGGGGACCGTGGGCAGCTCCTCCACGGCGATCCGTGCCCCGCTCTCGTCGATGGCGGGGACGAGGTTCTCCCGGGCGGCGTCGACGACCTCGCCCAGGTCCACGGGCTGGAAGGGCTCGCCCATGCGCTTGACCCGGGAGTACTCCAGCAGGTCGCTGATCATCCCGCGCATGCGCTCGCCGGCGCCCACGGCGGTCTCGATGTAGCGAGCCGCGCGTTCGTCGAGCTGGTCGGCGTAGCGGCGCTGGAGCAGCCCCAGGTAGCTGGCGACGATGCGCAGCGGCTCCTGGAGGTCGTGGGAGACGGCGTAGGCGAACTGCTCCAGCTCGGCGTTGGAGCGCTCCAGCTCCGCCCGGGCGGCCTGCAGTTCGGAGATGTCCAGCCCCACGCCCAGGAGGTAGGCCTGCTCCTCCAGCTCCACCCGGAAGCCGGTGAGGTAGTAGGGGGTGCGGGTGCCGTCGCGGTGGCAGAGGTGGCCCTCCACGGTGGTGGCGCCGGTCTCGAAGACCGCACGGATGCGCTCGTCGATGGCCCCGCGCTCCTCCGCGGGGAAGAGGTCGCGGGGGGCCAGGGTGCTCAGCGCCTCGCCGTCGTGGCCGGTGACCGCCTCCAGCTGTTCGTTCCAGCGGATGAAGCGGCCGTCGGCATCGATCAGGTAGAAGATGCCCGGGAGGTTGTCGAGGATGGCGTCGCTGAAGGCCTTCTCCCGGCGCAGGCGGCGCTCGAAGGCGCGGCGCTCGGAGATGTCGCGCAGGATGGTGGAGAAGTGGGCCACGGAGCCGGCGGCGTCGTAGTGGGCCAGGATGACCTGGGAGGTGGGGATCTCCCGGCCCTCGGCGTCGATGAGGGCGGTCTCCCCCTGCCAGACGCCCTGCTCGGCGGCGGTGGGGATCCCCCGCTCCCCGATGATGGCCCGGGCCCACTCGGGGTGGGCCAGTTCGCCGGCCCGCTCCCCCTGCATCCGCTCCGGCAGGGGTCGTTCCAGGCCGGTGCGCTCGGGGTCCTCGCCGAGCATCTGCAGGCCGCCACGGTTGATGTAGGTGATCCGGCCGCTGGAATCGGCCATGGAGACGAAGTCCGGGGTGGCGTCCAGGATGGCCAGGACCCGATCCCGGGCGGCCTCGGCGGTCTTGCGGCGGGTGATGTCCTGGAAGGAGACCACCACGCCGGTGAGGGTCCCCTCCACGTCCCGCAGGGGCGCGGCGTAGGTCTCCACCGGGAAGCCGTGACCGTCGCGGTGCCAGAACCAGTCCTCCCAGGCGTCCAGCGGGGCGCCGGTGCGGGTGACCTGCTGGATGGGGCAGTCGGCCTCCGGGAAGGGGATGCCCCGGGCGTCGTGGTGGTGGGTGAGTTCGTGGGCGTTGCTCCCCAGGGCCTGGTCCTCGTCCCGGAAGCCCAGGAGTTCGCAGGCGGCCGGGTTGAGGAAGGTGAAGCGGCCGGCGGTGTCCAGGCCGAAGACCCCCTCCGCGAGGCTGTCCAGGAGCTGGCGGCGGAATGCCTCGGCGGCACGCACCGAGGAGAGGTCGCGCATGATGGTGGAGTAGCGCACCGGGTGGCCGGTCTCGTCGCGGTGGGCGATGAGGGTCTGGTAGACGGGCCGGATGTGGCCGTCGGCCGTATAGAGGGCGCTCTCCCCCGACCAGCGCCCCTCCCGCACCGCCGCCGGCAGGGCGGTCTCCCGCAGCCAGCGGCCGGCCCATTCGGGGTGGGCATCCTCCACCGTGAGCCCGCGGCGGCGGAGGTCGGCGGTATCCATGCCCAGGGCGGCGTCCAGGGCGGGGTTCTGGTAGAGGATCCGGCCGTCGGCGTCGGCCAGGCCGATGTAGTCCGGCGCCGCCTCCAGGATGGCCACCAGCTGCTCGCGCTCCCGCTCCGCCGCGTAGCGCTCGGTGACGTCGTCGATGGAGAAGACCACCCGCTCCACCCGGCCCTCGGCGTCGAAGAGGGGGGCGCCGTTGATGGAGAGGATGCGGCGCTTGCCGTCGGGCCACTGGATGGCGTGGCGGAAGCCGTGGATGGGTTCGCCGGTGGTCACCACCCGGTGGAAGGGCAGTTCCTCGGAGGCCAGGGGTCGGCCGTCCAGGTCGGTGGCGTGCCAGTCGGGGTCGTCGAAGGTGTGGTCGGCGATCGCGTCACGGTCGCGGCCGTGGATCCGCTCGGCGGCCCGGTTGGCATAGATGATCCGGCCGTCGCGGTCGGCCATGGTGATGGCGGAGATGCTGGTCTCCAGGATCCGGTTGAGGAGGTCCCGCTCCGCCTCCAGGGCCCGCTCCATCTCGCGCTGGGCGGTGATGTCCTCCACCATGCCGTCGAGGACGGTCTCGCCCCCCTCGGTGGTGGTGGCGCGGGCGGATAGGCGGATCCAGCGCCGTTTCCCGGCCAGGGTGCGCAGGCGCAGCTCGCGGCCCTCCACCTGCCCCTGCTCCTGGATGGTCCGCGCCACCCCCTCGCGCTCGTCGGGGTCGACGTAGAGATCGCGCACCGGGGTGGCCAGCAGCTCGGCCTCGTCGCCGGCCTCGAAGAGGCGGACCATGGCCGGATTGACCTCGAGGAAGCGGCCGTCGGGTCCCGGGGTATTGCGGTAGATCCCCACGGGGACGGTGCGGAAGAGGTCGCGATAGACCTCCAGCTGGTGCTCGTAGTGCCGGGCTTCGGTGACGTCGTGGATGATGGAGTGGAGGTACTGGTGGCCGTGGAGCCAGACCGGGCCGGAGAAGACCTCCACGTCCCGCACCTCGCCGCTGCGCACCCGGTGGCGGAAGCGAAAGTAGAGCCGCTCCTCCGCCGCCGCCTGCTCCATCTCGGCCTTCACCTCCTCCGCGGAGAGCGTATTGATCGCCTGGATGCGCATCCCCTGCAGCTCCTCCAGGGAGTAGCCGTAGAACTGCTCGGCGGCGGGGTTGGCGTCGATGATCCGGCCGTCCTCCGGGTCGATGAGGAGCTTGACCGCGACATTGTTGGTGAAGGTCTGGCGGTAGAAGGCCTCCACCGCGTCGCGCTCGGCGGCGTCGGCGCGGCGCTGCTCGATGTCGGTGAAGGCGAGCACGGCCGGGGCCTCCCCCCGGGCGGGGCTGGCGTTCACCTCGGTCCAGCAGGTCCCGCCGTCGGCGGTGGCCAGGGGCCACTCCCGGCGGAAGCCGTGCCCCCGTGCCAGCTGGTCCAGGGCGACGACCGCCTCCGCTCGTCCCTCGCTGGTGACCAGGTCGCGGGCGGCCATGCCGGTGAGCTCGTCGGCCCCCCGGCCCACCAGGGCGCCCAGGGCGGGATTGGCCGCGGCAAGGGTACCGTCGCCCGCCACCTCGGCCAGCCCCACCGGGGCGTGTTCGAAGATCGCCCGGCTCAAGCCGGTGGCTCCTCCGCCCGACCCAGGATGGCGGGCATGATCGCGTCCACCCGGGCGACCACGTCCGGGTCGCGGCGGATGGGGCGGCCCCATTCGCGGTCGGTCTCCCCGGGCCACTTGGTGGTGGCGTCCAGCCCCATCTTGCCGCCCAGGCCGGGGACCGGGGAGGCGAAGTCGAGGTAGTCGATGGGGGTGTTCTCCGCCAGGGTGGTGTCGCGCACCGGGTCCATGCGGGTGGTCAGGGCCCAGACCACGTCCTCCCAGTTGCGGGTGTCGATGTCCGCGTCCACCACCACCACGAACTTGGTGTACATGAACTGGCGCAGGTAGGACCAGACGCCGAACATCACCCGCTTGGCGTGGCCGGGGTAGCGCTTGTTCATGCTCACCACCGCCATGCGGTAGGAGCAGCCCTCCGGCGGCAGGTAGAAGTCGACGATCTCCGGGAACTGCTTCTGCAGCAGCGGCACGAAGACCTCGTTGAGCGCCACCCCGAGGATGGCCGGCTCGTCCGGCGGCCGGCCGGTGTAGGTGGAGTGGTAGAGGGGGTCCTTGCGATGGGTGATCCGGTCGATGGTGAAGACCGGGAACTCCTCCACCTCGTTGTAGTAGCCGGTGTGGTCGCCGAAGGGGCCCTCCGGGGCGGTGTCGCCGGGGTGGAGGTGGCCCTCCAGGACCACCTCGGTACGCGCCGGGACCTGGAGGTCGGAGCCCAGGGCCGGGGCGAGCTCGGTGCGCGAGCCGCGCAGCAGGCCGGCGAAGGCGTACTCCGAGAGGGGGTCGGGGACCGGGGTCACCGCCGCCAGGGTGGTGGCCGGATCGGCGCCCAGGGCGACGGCGACGGGGAAGGGCTCGCCGGGATGGGCGCGCTGGTGCTCGGCGAAGTCCAGGGCGCCGCCGCGGTGGGCCAGCCAGCGCATGATGACGCGGTTCTTCCCGATGACCTGCATGCGGTAGATGCCCAGGTTCTGGCGCGGCTTCTCCGGCCCCCGGGTAATGACCAGCCCCCAGGTGATCAGCGGCCCGGCGTCCTCCGGCCAGCAGGTCTGGACGGGCCACTGCCCCAGGTCTACCTGATCGCCCTCCAGCACCATCTCCTGGCAGACCGGGTTGCGGACCTTCTTGGGCCCCATGGTCAGCGCCTTCCTGAAGAGGGGGAACTTCTCGAAGGCGTCCCGGATCCCCTTGGGCGGCTCCGGCTCCTTGAGGGCGCCGAGGATGCGGCCGATCTCGCGCAGCTGCCCGGCATCGTCGGCCCCCATCCCCAGGGCCACGCGCTCCACGGTGCCGAAGAGGTTGCCCAGGACCGGGATATCCGACCCCCGGGGGTTGTTGAAGAGCAGCGCGGGGCCGCCGGCGCGCAGGGCGCGGTCGCAGACCTCGGTCATCTCCAGATTCGGGTCCACCGGGGTATCGACGCGGCGGAGCAGGCCGCGCTCCTCCAGTCCGGCCAGGAATTCGCGCAGGTCGCGGTAGTGCATGGGCCTCTCGCGGGGTCGGGGGCGTTCCGGCAAATCAGTCTACGGGAGGCGGATCGCGCAGGCCAGAAGGAAAAGTGGGCAGAGATTGCCCGATTTCTATATTGAACGTATGGTCATACAGGCGTTTCCCTACGTAACGAACCGATAAAGCCCCAGTTCAGAGAGGGGAATGCGGGGCCACCACCGCCCACGGAGGGAGGAGACCATGAAGCGCAACGAGCCGGTGACCCAGCGGGAGCACGACTATCCCGCGCGGGCCAACATCCTGTCCACCACCGACCTCAAGGGCATCATCACCTACGTCAACGAGGACTTCGTCTCCATCAGTGGCTTCGAGGAGTCGGAACTGGTCGGCAAGAACCACAACGTGGTCCGCCACCCCGACATGCCCCCGGCCGCCTTCGAGGACCTCTGGTCCCACCTCAAGGCGGGCCAGCCCTGGATGGGCATGGTCAAGAACCGGCGCAAGGATGGCGATCACTACTGGGTGGACGCCTACGTCATGCCGGTGGCCGATGAATCCGGCAACGTGGTGGAGTACCAGTCGGTCCGGACCAAACCGGAGCGGGAACACGTCCAGCGGGCCGAGTCGCTCTACGAGAAGCTCTGGGCCGGCAAGACGCCCCTGGCCCTGCGCCTGGGCGGGCGGATCGGAATGCAGGGGCGCCTCTTTTCCGGCCTGATCGTGGCCATGCTGCCGCAGATGGCCGTGGCGCTGACGCCGGCGGCGGAGCCGTGGCCGGTGGCCGTGGGCGCGGCCCTGCTCTCCCTGGGGCTCGCCCTGGGCGTGGTCTGGGTGACCATGCGCCCGGTCTGCGCCGCCGTGGCCGCCACCCGTTCCATCGCCGATGATCCCCTGATGCAGTACGTCTATACCGGCCGGGTGGACGAGCTGGGTCAGTTGCGCCTGGCCATCAAGATGCTCCAGCAGGAGTCCCAGGCCATCGCCGGCCGGATCGCCGACACGGCGGAGGTCCTCCAGGAGGCCACCGGCCACCTGGAGGAGGATGCCACCACCGCACGGCGGAGCATGGACGAGCAGGGCGATCAGACCGAACAGGTCGCCTCGGCGGTCAACGAGATGGCCTCCTCCATTGAGGAGGTGGCCCGCAACGCCGGCGAGGCCTCCAACGCCGCAGGGACCGCTACCGAGCGCGTGGGCGAGGGGCGCTCGGTGGTCAGCGATGCGGCGACCACCGTGGAGCGCATGGCCGAGGAGGTGGAGCGGGCCGCCACGGCGCTGGAGCGGCTTGCCGGCAACGCCGACGAGGCGG
>JBKGYA010000103.1:0-7397 GCA_046546335.1 Thiohalospira sp.
TCGCGGCGGCCCGGGTGTCCCGCGCCAGCTCCAGGAGCTGATGGTTGCTCACCCGGGTGCTGAAGAAGCGCGTGGCGACATCGGGGAGCTGGTGGGCCTCGTCGACGATGACCGCGTCGGCGGTGGGGAGGATCTCGCCGAAGCCGTCGTCGCGCAGGGCCATGTCCGCCAGCAGGAGATGGTGGTTCACCACCACCAGATCCGCCTGCTGGGCGCGCCGCCGGGCGTGGAGGACGTGGCAGTCGTTGACCTCGGGACACTCCTGGCCCAGGCAGTTGTCGGTGGTGGAGGTGATCCGCGGGATGAGCGGGTCGTCCTCGACCACCTCGTCCAGCTCGGCCAGGTCGCCGCTGCTCGTCGTCTCCGCCCAGCGGGCGACCTTCTCCAGCCGCGCCCGGGGCTTCGGCGCCCGCTCCACGTTGCGCGCCAGGGCGAGGCGATGGCGACAGAGGTAGTTGCTGCGCCCCTTGAGCAGGGCGACATCGGCGGGGGCGCCCAGCGCCCGCCGCACCAGGGGCAGGTCGCGGCCGAAGAGCTGGTCCTGGAGGTGACGGGTGCCGGTGGAGATGATGACCCGCCCGCTCTGGCGCAGGGCCGGTGCCAGATAGGCGAAGGTCTTCCCGGTCCCGGTGCCGGCCTCGGCGACCAGGGTGCCGCCGGCGGAGAGGGTGCGCCCCACGGCATCGGCCAGGGACTGCTGGGCGGGGCGGGGGTTGAAGCCCTCGATGTGCTCGGCCAGCGGGCCGTCGGCCGCCAGCAGCGCGCCAACGGGCCCCGGCGCGCCCTCCCCCTCCACGGCCTCGTCGTCCATCACTCGTCCCGCTGGTTGTCCCAGACCTCGTCCCGCACCCGGCCCTCCTCCCGGGTCCAGACCGGCTCGGCGAGGATGCGGAAGCGGGCCACGGACATGGCGCCGCGCTTGCGGCGATTCTCGCCCGGGGGATTGTCGGCCAGGCTGTCCTCGACCGTGGCACGGTCGGCGGCGAGGATCTCCTCGGTCTCGTAGCTGGCGTCCATGAGGACCAGGAGGACGCGATCCCAGGGCTTGTCCAGGGCCAACTGGCCGATCCGCGGTCTGCTCCGGCTCTCGTCGAAGAGGGCGCGCGCCTTGATCTGGATGGCCTCACCCGCCCACTCGCCGGTCCCGATGGCATCGGTACCGGCGGGGGCGTCGTCCGGTGCCGGCTCCAGGCCCAGCAGCCGCACGGCATCGGAGATGGCGATCTCGTTGCTGATGGGCAGGGTCTTGCCCGTGGCCCGGCGGTACTCGGCCGCCAGCCTACGGGCCTCCCCCATCAGCCGATCCACGGAATAGACACCCACAGGCGCACCGCTGACAGATTGATTGGTTACTCTAACCCCCGCCCTCTCCCCTTGCAAAGCCCGGAGGACGGGGCCAACGTAGGACAAGACCCATCCGAACCGGGAGCCAATGATGAGCGAGACCCCCGTCTGGTTGCGGGCCCTGGAGGACCCCTCCCGCTATCCCCACCCGGTGGAAGGGGAGGTATCGGTCATCGAGACGCACATCTCCTGGGTGGTCCTGGCCGGCGACTACGCCTACAAGTTCAAGAAGCCGGTGAACCTCGGCTTCGTCGACTTCAGCGCCCTCCACCTGCGCCGCTACTACTGCCGGGAAGAGCTGCGCCGCAACCGGCCCCTGGCCGGCGACCTCTACGAGGGGGTGATCACCCTCTGCGGCGATCCCGAGGATCCCACCCTGGGTCCCGACGAGGATGGCGTGGAGGCCTTCGAGTACGGGGTCCGCATGCAGCGGTTCGACGAGGCCCAGCGGCTGGACCACGCCCTGGCCGAGGGCCGGCTCGAGGCCCCGGAGCTCGAGGACTTCGCCGAACGCCTGGCCGACTATCACGGGCGGACCGCGGTGGCCGACAACGACAGCACCTGGGGAACCCCGGAGGCGGTGGCGGCGCCGGCCCGGGACAACCTCGCCACGCTCGAGCGGACGGTGGATGCCGCCGATCCCGGCCATCCCCACCTCCGGGCCGTGAGCGCCTGGACCGAGCAGGCCCACCACCGCCTCTCCCCCGCCTTTGCCCGGCGGCGGGCGGAGGGCGCCGTTCGCGAGTGCCACGGCGATCTCCACCTGGGGAACATGGCCCGGGTGGGGGGCCGGGTCATCGCCTTCGACTGCATCGAGTTCAACCCGGCCTTCTACTGGATCGACACCATGAACGAGGTCGCCTTCCTCGCCATGGATACCCGGGACCGCGGCCGCCCCGATCTCGGCCGCCGGGTGCTGAACCGCTATCTGGAGCACACCGGCGACTTCGCCGGCATGGCGGTGTTCGACTACTACCAGGTCTACCGCGCCCTGGTCCGCGCCAAGGTCGCCGCCATCCGCGTCGAGCAGGAGGGGGGCGCGGGGGCCGATACGGCCCGGGCGGAGATGGAGGAATATCTGGCTCTGGCCGATACCCTCACCCGTCCCCGCCAGCCGTGGCTGGCCATCACCCACGGCCTCTCCGGCTCCGGGAAGAGCCACGCCAGCGGGGCCCTCATCGCCGCCACCGACGCCATCCGGCTGCGCTCGGACGTGGAGCGCAAGCGCCTCCACGGCCTGCCGCCGGATGCGGAGACCGGCGCCGGCGTGGACGCCGGGATCTACACCCGCGAGGCCAGCGACCGCACCTACGACCACCTCCTGGCCCGGGCGGAGGAACTCCTGGACGCCGGCTGGCCGGTGGTGGTGGATGCGGCCTTCCTCACCGCCGAGCGGCGCGCCCCCTTCCGCGCCCTGGCCCGGCGGCGCGGCTGGCCCTTCGCCGTGGTGGAGCTGGAGGCGCCGGAGGCGGTCCTGCGGGAGCGGATCACCGCCCGGGCCGCCGCGGGGGGCGACGCCTCGGAGGCGGACATCGGGGTCCTGGAGGCGCAGCTCCAGCGGCGGGAGCCACCGACGGAGGATGGCGGCGGGGATGTGGTCCGGCTCGATGCCACCCGGCCGGTGGACGGGGCGACCCTGCGTCAGCGCATCGCCCCGCCGGATCCCGAGAGGTAGGGGCTCGGGGCGGGATCAGGCCGGGCCGGAGCCGGCTTCCCGGTCCTCCGTTCCCGCCGCCTGAGACCGCTCGGAGCGCCGGCGCCCCATGGCCGGGGAGAAGAACTGGCGCCGGTTGCGGCCCCGCCCCTTGGCCTCGTACATGGCCGCATCCGCCTCCGCCAGCAGCTCCTCGGGCTCCTGATTCCCGTCCAGGACCATGCGGACGCCGATACTGGCGGAGAGCCGCAGGGCGATCCCCTCCACCTCCACCGGCTGACTGGCCGCCTCCAGCAGGCAGGCCACCACCCGCTCCACGCCGCGATGGCCCTGGACCCCCTCCAGCAGGATGACGAACTCGTCCCCGCCCATGCGGCCCACGGTATCGGCCCCGCGCACGCAGCTGGAGAAGCGCTGCGCCAGGACCTCCAGCAGCGCGTCGCCGGTGGCGTGGCCGAGATCGTCGTTGATGGGCTTGAAGCCGTCCAGGTCCAGATAGATGACGGCCACGTTGGTCCCGTCCCGCCGGGCGGCGGCCAGGGCGTGTTCCAGGCGATCCAGGATGAGGGCGCGGTTGGGCAGGCCGGTGAGCGGGTCGTGGTAGGCCATGCGCGCCAGCCGATCCTGGTCCTGTTTCACGGCGGTGATGTCGGAGAAGACGCCGACGTAGTTCACCACCGCGCCGGCCTCGTCACGGACCGCGGTGATGGTCAGCCACTCGGCGTAGAGCGTGCCGTCCTTGCGCCGGTTCCAGATCTCCCCCTCCCAGCGGCCCGCCTGCTGGAGCCGCCCCCACAGCTCGGCATAGAAGCCCGGCCCCTGGCGGCCGGAGCTGAGGATACTGGGGTTGTGGTCGATGACCTCGTCCCGGCGATAGCCGGTGAGCTCCTCGAAGGCGGGATTGACGTCCAGGATCCGGGCGCGGGCATCGGTCACCATGATCCCCTGGCCGGAGTGCGCGAAGACCGCATCTGCCAGGCGCAGCCGGTCGGCGGCACCGCCGGCCGCCGCCACGTCCCCGAGGCTCGCCAGCCAGCCCTCCCCCGGAGCCAGCGGCGTCGCCCGCAGGGTCGTGGTGAACCCGCCAAAGGCCTCCCGGGCCGCGCACCGCAGGGAGCGCCTGGCCCCGCCGGCCAGCCACTCTGCTACACCGGCGCCGCGCGGACACTCCAGCACTGCCCCCAGGGATTCCCCCGCCAGCCGCGAGGCCGGAGAGACGCGGAACAGCCGGGCGGCGGCCTCGGAGAGGTGGCGGATCCGCCCCTCCGCGTCGAGAAGAACCACCGGGCAGGCCAGATCCTCCAGGAGATCGGCGGTGGCGGCGTCGGCAGTGGGGAGAGGTAGGGACATCGGCTCAGGGTAGCACCTTTACACGGCAGGCCAAGCCCGACGGGCGGGCCGCGGTTCCCCGGTCCGGAGGAATCAGCCCGGTCGTGACATTACCCTCAGCGGTGGAGCGCGGCCAGGATGGCCGCGACCACGTCCTCGGGCCCCACGCCGGGGATATCCAGGCCGAGAGCACCCATGGCCTGCGCCGCCGCGGCGGTCAGCCCCTCCTCGTCCACGGGCTGGCCGTGCAGGGCGACGGCCAGGCGGTCGATGCCGTCCTCCGGGAAGACCGTAAAGTCGCCGGAGAGCCCCAGCTCCACGATGTGGTCGTCCTTCTCCAGCAGACGCGCCCGCAGCAGCCCGCCCTCCGCCTTGTGGGCCCCCTCGGTGAGGTGGGTACCGGCGGCGATCTTCACGCCCCCCTCGACGAACTTGCGCCCCTGCTGCCAGGTCCACTCCGGGTCCTGCAGCGCCTGCTCCTGCTCGGCGATGCTCGCCTGCTCCTCCGGTCCGGGCTCATCCAGCTCCGGGGTCACCTCCAGGGCCGCGGCGACCTCCTCCAGGAAGGTATCCCGGACCGCCTCGCGGCTCGGCGGTTCCCCCAGTTCCCGGCGGAAGGTGGTGATGTAGTCGGCCATGCCGGAGCGGAGCTTGTCGCGGAACTTCTCCGAAGGGACCCGCAGGCTCCGGGCCATGGCTTCCACGTCGAAGTCGAACATGAAGCTGCCCACCATGACGGTGGCCTCGCCGATGGTCGCCGCCCCGGTGCCGCCGATCTTGCGGCCCTCCACGTGGATGTCGTTCACCGGCCGGAAGGTCGCCGGGATGCCGAAGCGGCGATAGGTCCGCAGGACCGGCTCGATGAAGTGGACGTAGATATCCGCCACGAAGCGCGGCGCCCTGGCCATCGGATAGATGAAGTGGAAGAAGAGCTGGTCGCGGTCCAGGTAGACCGCCCCGCCCCCCACGTGGCGGCGGATGATGGGCAGGCCCTGCTCCTGGCACCACGCCTGGTCCACCTCCAGCTCGACGTCCTGGTGGAGCCCCACGCAGACGTAGGGATCCTCGGGATTGACCAGGGTCACGACGGGGTCGTCGTCGGGCCCCATGGCGTGGGCCACGCCGTGGTAGACGGCCTGGGAGCGGTAGGCGGACTGATAGTCGAAGTCGAGGACGCGCAGGCGCATGGTGTCAGGGCACTCCATCGGGTTGGTGGGAATCATCCTCCCCCGCCCAGGCCGCGATGGGCCCGTGGCGGGGGGCTCGGCGCCCCACCCGCGCCCGGAAATCGTCCAGGGACGGGGGGAAATCCAGCCGGAAGAGGTGGGTGGCCCCGGGCCGGTCAGAGGCGCCGAAGCCGGTCACCGCCGACGCGGCACCGGGGAGGGCCGCCGCCACCCGGGCCCACAGTGCCTCGCGCCGGCGCCCATCGGTGGTATACCAGATCACCAGCGGCTGCCGCGGCCGGAGGTAGTCCAGATGCCAGCGGGGCCGACCCCGCCCCTGCCAGTGGCGCTCCCCCCGGCTGCGCAGCCCGCCGGGGCCGAAGGCGCTGCCGATATAAAGGTAGTAGCCGCCCGCCAGCTCCACGTCGCCCAGGGCCCCCACCCTGTACACGCCCGGCTCGAGCCGGAAGCAGAAGGCGTAGGTCCCCGGCTCCGCCGGCAGGCTGCTCACGGCCAACTACTCACGGGCGCAGGACCACCTTGCCCTGCATGCCGCCGGCCTCCAGCCGCCGGTGTGCCTCCACCACCTGCTCCAGGGCCAGGGTCTCGGCGACCTCCACCCGCAGATCCCCGCTCTCCAGCCAGCGGGCGCACTGGTCCAGGATCGTCCCCTGGTGGGCGAGCGCCTCGCCCAGCCCCCGGAGCTGCGGGGTCAGCATGAGCTCGAAGGAGAGACGCAGGTTCCGGGTGCGCGCCTCGGTAAGGTCCACCTCGCCAGGGTTGAGGAGGGTCACCAGATCGCCATAGTGGGCCACGGCCTCCACCGTGCGCCGCCAGGTGGCCCCGCCCACGGTATCCAGGGCGACGTCGACGCCCTGCCCCTCGGTCCAGGCCAGGGTGGCGTCGACGAAGTCGCGCTCGGTGTAGACGATGATCTCCTCCGCCCCCAGGCCGCCGACGAAGCCGATCCGGTCGCGGCTGCCCACCGTGGTGGCGATCCGCGCCCCCTGCGACCGAGCCATCTGGAGGGCGACGTGGCCGACACCGCCGGCGCCGGCGTGGACCAGGAGGCTCTGCCCGGACTGCAGGCGGGCGCGGTCGAAGAGGGATTCCCACGCCGTGATGGAGACCAGGGGGGCGGCGGCTGCGGTGGCGAAATCCACCGCATCGGGCAGCGGCCGGGCCCGCTCGGCATCGACCACGGCGTACTCGGCGTAGGTCCCCGGGGCCCCGCCCAGGCCGCCGTAGCAGAAGAAGACGCGCTCCCCCACGGCCCGGTCGGTGACCCCCTCGCCCACCTCGACGATCTCGCCGGCGGCATCGCAGCCGGGGATGAAGGGCAGCCCCCCGGCGAACATGGGGCCCTTCGCCCGCACCTTGGTGTCCACCGGATTGACGCCGGCGGCGCGGATGGCGACCTTCACCTGGCCGGGCCGTTCAATGGCCGGCTCGGGCACCTCCTCGTAGCGGAGCTGCTCCGGCCCGCCGGGCTCGTGAATGCGTACCGCCTTCATCGGGTCTCCTCCTCGGCCAGGAATTCACGGACCAGCGCCTCCCATTCCGCCTCCAGGGGGCCGGTCTCCGGGCGACGGCCGGCGCGCCGGTACCAGTAGGCCGCGTTGCCGGCATCTCCCTCCACCCGGTGGAGATGGGCGTGGACCCGGGCGGCCTCCGGCCCGCCGGCATTCTGGACGGTGGCGTGGGCGCCGTGCCAGTCGCCCCGCCCCTGCTGCCACAGGGCGCGCAGGGCGGGCGACAACTCCGGCGCCTCGGCGGCGGTCAGCAGCTCCCGGAACTCGGTGTAGTCCATGCAACCTCCCGCAAGCGCTTCATGCCGGTAGAGTCAGGCTAAACCGCCTTCGGAGTCCCTTCAATCCGCGCCCGAACGGGGCCTTCGGAGGGCG
>JBKGYA010000104.1:0-7342 GCA_046546335.1 Thiohalospira sp.
CCGCCATGTCCATCACTCCGCTTCGCTACGCCGTTCTCATCACCCTCGCCACCGGCCTCGCCGCCTGCAACGACGGCGGTGGCGGCGGTGGCTCCGGTGATTCCGGAAGCTCCGACCCCGACTTCACCCGCGACGTCCCCGAGGAGGATGCCGAGGTCAAGGAGGACAACGCCGATGAGGTCACCGACTCCTCCCTCAAGTCGGCCGATACCATCGTCGGCCAGGGCTCCAGCGGAGGTTACGGCACCCCTGATACAAGGGCTGCATCGGGCGCCTCCGAGGGAGACAGCCTGGTCAGTAGCGTCCGCCGCTTCGTGGAAACCGCCCGTGAGGGGGCTTCCGGTCCGAGCACCCGCGCCACCTCCTCCGACGACCTTGACTGCGATTCCGGCTCCGGGACCGTCACCTACACCTATCCCGACGACGACGATACGACGTCCGAGGATATGACGTCCGAGGGTGTGGAATGGACCATGGACTTCGACAACTGCGTCTGGGACGAAACGAAGTACAACGGGAGCTGGACCCTGACCTTCGAGGACGACTACGAGCTGGACACGTCCGAGGATTACGAGGATTACGAGTACAGCTGGAAAGTCGAGTATGACGACTATCGTGCGGAAGAGGCCGATAACGATGACCTCATCTGGCGCGCCCACGGGGACATGGATCTGACCTTCGGCCGTAAAACGGATGACAGCGAGTTCGCGTCGGAGCAGGACGCCTCCTACTACATCATCAGCGGCGACAGCTTCTACGTCGCCTACGACGACGAAGTGGCCCAGAATCGTGACTACCGGCTGGAATACCGGATCGGGGAGGAGTCGGGCGATTTCCTCTTCGCCTACGACACCCAGGCCTCCACGACCGGCACCGGCGGCTGGATCACGGTGGAGACCACCGACAAATTCGAATGGTCCTCGGGTAACGACCCGGAAGAGGGCGAACTCTACATCGCCAGCGGTCGCACTGATGACCCGACGGAGCCCACCTATGTCCGCCTGGAAGCCCAGCACGATGGCAACGTGCCACAGTACTGGTTCAATTCCGGCAGTGATGAGAGTGATGAGGGCAGTCCCAAGGACTTCAAGAACTGGGACGAGCTCATCAGCGAACTCTGAGCGCCCACCGCGGGCCCCGACGTCGACTCCCGTGCAGACGGAAGGGCCCTCACCCACTCATTCCGGGGGCTGGTATCAGCCCCCTTCCATCGTTCGAGTACAAGGAGTAAGAACATGCACCTCAAACGCTGGATCATCGCAGCCGCCCTGGTGGCCACGAGCCCGCTGGCCGCCGCCCAGTCATCCATCTCCATGGACGACGCCTGGGCCGGTGGCGGCCTCAACCAGAACAGCTTGAGCGGCTGGGATAGCGCCATGGGGTTCCAGTTCTTCGGCGGCCTCGACCTCAGCAGCCTCATCGATGTCGATCCCCGATTCGCCCTGGGGGCCGAGGTCGGCTACTTCGACAGCGGGGAATTCGAGTCCAGCCGCTGGTGGGGCACCCGGGATTTCTCCGGGCTATGGACCACCGCCGTGGCCAGCTGGGAGTTCACCCCGGAGTTCTACGCCCTGGGCCGCGCCGGCCTCGACCTGGGCGACGATGACGGCCTGATGATCGGCGGCGGCGCCGGCTACCGGATCACCGACCAGCTGGACGTCCGCGGCGAGTACGTCATCCGCGACAACATCGACTCCCTCCAGGCCAACGCCCTCTACCGCTTCGGCCAGTAGGGCCGGGCACCGGCCGTGAAAGGCCCCCGTTCTCCGGAGCGGGGGCCTTTTGCGTGCTGGCCCGTTGCGCATTGCCTCACCCCGCCGGGGTGATAGGCTGGTCCCATGACCGCCGAGAGCCCGCCCCCCGCCGATCCGCCCGTGCCCACCGCCGATAACGAGCCGGAGGCCGTCACCCGCCTGCGCCGGGAGGCCCTGGCCACCCTGGAGGAGGCGGCCCCCGAGGCCCTGCAGCGGCTGCGCGCCGACCCGGAGCGGGCCGCCGACCTGGACCGGGTGGCCCCGGCCAGCGAGTTCGTGGTCCGGGCGCTGTCGTCCCATCCGGCGCTGCTGGGCGAGCTCCTCGACAGCGGCGACCTGGCCCGCCCCTACGACGAGGGCGAGCATGCGCGGCGGGTAGAGGCCGCCCTGGCGGAGGCGACCGACGACAACACCCTGGGCGCGGCGCTGCGCCGACTGCGCCGGCGGGAGCTGGTCCGGATCGTCTGGCGCGACCTGGCCGGCCGGGTGTCGCTGGATGCCACCACCGCCGACCTCTCCGCCTTCGCCGAGGCCTGCATCGACGGCGCCCTGGCCCGCCTGGAGGGCTGGCAGCGCACGGAGATGGGCACCCCCATGGGCGCCTACAGCGGCACCATCCAGCGGCTGGTGGTCCTGGGCATGGGCAAGCTCGGCGCCGGGGAGCTCAACGTCTCCTCGGACATCGACCTCATCTTCGCCTTCCCCGAGGCGGGGGAGACCGCCGGGGCCAACCGCAGCGTGGACAACGAGCGCTACTTCACCCGCCTGGGCCAGCGGCTCATCCAGGCGCTGGACGCCACCACGGCGGAGGGCCGGGTCTTCCGCGTGGACATGCGCCTGCGCCCCTTCGGCGAGGCCGGCGCCCTGGTGGCCAGCTTCGACGCCCTGGAGAACTACTACCAGCTCCACGGCCGGGAGTGGGAGCGCTACGCCCTCATCAAGGCCCGGGTGGTGGGGGGTGACCGCACCGCCGGGGACGCCCTCATGGAGCAGCTACGCCCCTTCGTCTACCGCCGCTACCTGGACTACGGCGCCTTCGAGTCCATCCGCGACATGAAGACCCTCATCAACCGCGAGGTCCGGAAGAAGGGGCTGGAGGAGAACATCAAGCTCGGCGCCGGCGGGATCCGGGAGGTGGAGTTCATCGCCCAGGCCTTCCAGCTCATCCGCGGCGGCCGCGACTCCGAGCTGCGCCGTCGCGACCTGCGCGGCGTGCTCCGGCTGCTGGCCGCCGACGACGTCCTCACCGACTACGCCGCCCGGGAGCTGGACGCCGCCTACGTCTTCCTGCGCCACCTGGAGCACCGCCTCCAGGCCCGGGCCGACCGCCAGACCCACGAGCTGCCCGAGGACGCCGGCGAGCGCGCCGTGCTCGCCTGGGCCATGGGCGAGGCCGACTGGGCCGCCCTGGAGGCACGCATCGCCGACGAGCGCGACCGGGTGCGGGGCCACTTCGAGCAGGTCTTTTCCGCCCCCCAGACGGAGCACGCCGACAGCGATCCCGGCGACCTGGCCCTGGTCTGGCAGGAGGGGCTGGAGCCGGCGGAGGCCGACGCGGCCCTGGCGGCCGCCGGTTTCGACGACCCCGCCGCAGCCCGCGAACGGCTCGCCGCCCTGCGCCGGGGCCACGCCTACCGCGGCCTCTCCAACCGCGGCCGGGAGCGCCTGGACCACCTCATGCCGCTGCTGCTGGGGGCGGTGGGGGGCCGCGACGCCCCGCGCCGGACCCTGGAGCGCGCCCTGGAGCTGGTGGAGGGGATCGCCCGGCGCAGCGTCTACCTGGCGCTGCTGGTGGAGAACCCCATGGCGCTCTCCCAGCTGGTGAAGCTGTGCGAGGCCTCGCCCTGGATCGCCAAGCAGCTGGGCCAGCACCCGGTCCTCCTGGACGACCTCCTGGACCCGGCCACCCTCTACCGGCCGCCGGACCGGGCCGAGCTGGAGCGCGATGCCGACCTCCGCCTGCGCCGGGTCGCCGGCGACGACCTGGAGGCGCAGATGGACGCCCTGCGCGACTTCGCCCAGGCCGCCATGCTCCGGGTGGCAGCCGCCGACGTCGCCGAGGCGATGCCGCTGATGGTGGTGAGCGACCACCTCACCCACCTCGCCGAGGTCATCCTCGACCGCGTCCTGACCCTGGCCTGGTCCCACCTCGCCGCCCGCCACGGCCGTCCCCGCTGCCGCCGGGACGACGAGGTCTGCGACACCGGCTTCGCCGTCATCGGCTACGGCAAGCTCGGCGGCTGGGAGCTGGGCTACGGCTCCGACCTGGACCTGGTCTTCCTCCACGACAGCGAGACCGAGGACGAGCCCACCGACGGCGAGCGGCCGGTGGCCAGCGCCGTCTTCTTCGCCCGCCTGGCCCAGCGGATCATCCACCTGCTGGGGGCCCAGACCGCCTCCGGCACCCTCTACGAGGTGGACGTCCGCCTGCGCCCCTCCGGCACCGCCGGCCTGCTGGTCACCAATCTGGAGGGCTTCCGCCGCTACCAGGAGGAGAGCGCCTGGACCTGGGAGCACCAGGCCCTGGTCCGGGCCCGGCCGGTGGCCGGCGACCCCGGCGTCTCCCAGGCCTTCGACGCCATCCGGCGCGAGATCCTCACCCGCCCCCGGGACCCGGAGACGGTACAGGCCGAGGTCCGCGACATGCGCCGGCGCATGCGCGAGACCCACGGCAGCGGCCGGAGCGACGCCTTCGACCTCAAGCAGGACCCGGGCGGGATGGCGGATATCGAGTTCATGGTGCAGTATGGTGTGCTGGCTCACGCCCATGCGCACCCGGAGCTGGTGGACTTCACCGACAACATCCGCCTGCTGGAGCGCCTGGCCGAGGCCGGCTGCCTCACGGCGGACGAGGCGGAGTCCCTGGCCGGCGCCTATCGCGCCTACCGCGCCCGCCGCCACCGCCTCACCCTGCAGGAGGCGCCCACCGTGGTCCCGGCCACGGAGTTCGGCGACGAGCGGCGGGCGGTCCTCGCCGCCTGGGAGCGGCTCATGGGCGAGGCGCTGGAGCCCGGCTGAGCCCCCGACAAGACCCCGAACCACCGAGAACCGGCAAGGAGAACCCGACCCATGTCCATGGCCGATCGTGATGGCGTGATCTGGTACGACGGCGAGCTGGTGCCGTGGCGCGAGGCCACCACCCACGTCCTCACCCACACCCTCCACTACGGCATGGGGGTCTTCGAGGGCGAGCGCGCCTACGCCGCCGACGGCGGCACCGCCATCTTCCGCCTGGCCGACCACACCGACCGGCTCTTCCGCTCGGCGCACATCATGGGCATGCCCATGCCCTACGACCGGGAGACCATCAACGAGGCCACCCGCGCCGCGGTGCGCGAGAACGGCCTGGAGAGCGCCTACATCCGGCCCATGGCCTTCTACGGCTCCGAGGGCATGGGGCTGCGCGCCACCAGCCTCCGGGTCCACGTCATCATCGCCGCCTGGGGCTGGGGCGCCTACCTGGGGGAGGAGGGCATGGAGCGCGGGATCCGGGTGCGCACCTCGTCCCACAGCCGCCACCACGTGAACTCCTCCATGTGCAAGGCCAAGGCCAACGGCAACTACATCAACTCCATGCTGGCCCTGCAGGAGGCGGTGAGCTGCGGCTACGACGAGGCCCTGCTGCTGGATACCGACGGCTTCGTGGCCGAGGGCTCCGGCGAGAACCTCTTCGTGGTCCGCAACGGGGTGCTCTACACCCCGGAGCTCACCGCCGCCCTGGAGGGGATCACCCGGGAGACCATCGTCCACCTGGCCACCGAGGCCGGGATCCCGGTGCGCGAGAAGCGCATGACCCGGGACGAGGTCTACGTCGCCGACGAGGCCTTCTTCACCGGCACCGCCGCCGAGGTGACCCCCATCCGCGAGCTGGACGACCGCCCCATCGGTCCGGGCCATCGCGGCCCCATCACCGAGCAGCTCCAGTCCATGTACTTCGAGCTGGTCCACGGCCGGCGCGAGCCCAGCCACGACTGGCTCGACCGGATCTGAGATGAGCGGCGGCGAGCGCGCCGTCTTCCTGGACCGGGACGGCGTCATCAACCGCGACTCCGGCTACTGCTACCGTCCGGACCAGGTGGAGTTCCTGCCCGGCGCGCTGGAGACGGTCGCCCGGCTGGCCGAGCGCGGCTACCGCCCGGTCATCGTCACCAACCAGTCCGGGATCGCCCGGGGCTACTACACCGAGGCCGACTTCCACGCCCTGATGGAGTGGATGGGCGAGCGGATGGCCGCCGCCGGTGCCGCCCCCGCGGGGGTCTACTACTGCCCCCACCACCCGGACGAGGACGGCCCCCACGGCGGCCCCTGCGACTGCCGCAAGCCGCTGCCGGGGATGCTCCGCCAGGCCGCCGACGAGCTGGGACTGGACCCGGCCGCCTCCCTGCTCATCGGCGACAGCGAGCGCGATGTCGAGGCCGGCCGTGCCGCCGGCGTGGGTCTCAACGTCCTGCTCGCCGACCCGCCGCCGGCGGAGACCGCCGCCGATACCGTCCTGCCCGACCTGGCCGACCCCGAGCGCCTGCTGGCGCTGCTGTAGCGGCGAGCGGGCGCTTTTGGGTACCATGC
Source organism: Thiohalospira sp. (assembly GCA_046546335.1). GTDB lineage: Bacteria > Pseudomonadota > Gammaproteobacteria > Thiohalospirales > Thiohalospiraceae > Thiohalospira. The sequence goes on from JBKGYA010000104.1 coordinate 6,321, forward strand.
CGCCAACCCGGATCCGGAGAACGAGCCCATGCAAGGCACCAAGGAGATGACCCCCAACGCCGCCCAGCGCTACGAGGTCACCCACGACGACCTCCCGCTGCACTGCCCCATGGACGGCATGAGCCTGTGGAACTCCCACCCCCGCGTCTACCTCCCCATCGAGGAGACCGGCAAGGCGATGTGCCCCTACTGCGGCGCCGAGTACGTCCTCAAGGGCTGATCGCCGCCGCCTCCCCCAGCCCGAACGCCCGCGCCGCCAGCTCCACCGGGTGGACCACCTCCGCGGCCGGCTCCCCGGCGGCCAGGTGCAGGGCGCAGCCGGGGTTGGTGGTGGCCAGCCAGTCGGCATCGGCGGCCGCGGCCACCTTGGGGGCGCGCAGCTCGGCCGCCCATTCCGGATTCTCCAGGAACCAGGTCCCCGCCGCGCCGCAGCACTGGTCGTTGCCGGCCAGCTCCCGGACCTCCAGCCCCGGGATCCGGTCCAGCAGCGCCGCAGCGGCGCCGCCGTCGCGCAGGACGTTGCGGGCGGTGCAGGGCTGGTGGACCCGGACCCGGCCGGAGACGGCCTCCGGCTCCGCCCCCCACTCGGCATCGGCGAGGAAGCGGCTGACCTCCACCACCGGCACTCCCTCCAGCGCCGCGTAACGCTCGGGATACTCCGCCAGGTGGGCACCGCAGCCGGTGGCCAGGTGGACGATCGCCTCCGCCCCGGCGAAGGCCGCCGCATTCTCCGCCGCCAGCCGCTGCGGCATCGCCGACTCCCCGGCGTGGGCGTGGAGCGCCCCGCAGCAGTTCTGCCCGGCCGGCACATCCACGGCATAGCCCAGCCGGTTGAGCAGGCGCACCGCCAGGATCAGCCGCCGGGCATCCGTGTGCCGGGCGATGCAGCCCAGGAAGAGGGCGACCCGGCCGCGCTCCTCGCCCTCGGCGGGGTAGTGGTCCCGCCAGCGCTGGCGCGGGGGGAGGGCGGGCATCTCGGCCAGGGCCGTTTCCACCCCGGCCAGGCGTGCGAGGCCGGTCCG
>JBKGYA010000105.1:0-7310 GCA_046546335.1 Thiohalospira sp.
ATCCCCATCATCAAGGCGATCCGCGAGGGGCTGGCCGGCAACCGCATCGAGTGGCTGGCCGGGATCATCAACGGCACCGGCAACTTCATCCTCACCGAGATGCGTGACAAGGGTCGCGACTTCGCCGACGTCCTGGGCGAGGCCCAGCGGCTGGGCTACGCCGAGGCCGACCCGACCTTCGACGTCGAGGGGATCGATGCCGCCCACAAGCTCACCATCCTGGCCGCCATCTCCTTCGGCATCCCGCTGCGCTTCGATGACGTCCACTGCGAGGGCATCGGCCACATCGCCCGGGAGGATGTCGCCTACGCCGACGAGCTGGGCTACCGCATCAAGAACATCGGCTTCGCCCGCCAGAACGAGGAGGGGGTGGAGCTGCGGGTCCATCCGACCCTGATCCCGGAGAAGCGGCTCATCGCCAACGTGGACGGCGTCATGAACGCGGTACTGGTGCGCGGCGACGCCGTGGGGCCGACCCTCTACTACGGCCCCGGCGCCGGCGCCGAGCCCACCGCCTCCGCCGTGGTGGCCGATCTGGTTGACGTGGTCCGGGCGCTGACCAGCGACCCGGAGAACCGGGTGCCGCACCTGGCCTTCCAGCCCGACGCCATCGTCGAGCGGCCCATCCTGCCCATCGACGCCGTGGAGACCGCCTACTACCTGCGCCTGCAGGCGGTGGACCGGCCCGGCGTCCTGGCCGAGATCACCCGGATCCTGGGCGAGGAGGGGATCAGCATCGAGGCGATGATGCAGAAGGAGCCGCCGGGCAGCGCGCCGGACTCCGCCACCGTGATCATGCTGACCCAGCGGGTGGTGGAGCGCTCCATGAATCGCGCCATCGAGCGCATCGAGGCGCTGGACACCGTCGCCGGCAACGTCACCCGCATCCGCATGGAGACGCTGGGCTAGCCGACCCGGCTCTCCGGCCCCGTACAACGAGGAATCGAACATGCCGTTCCGCCCCCGCTACACCGGCCTCATCGACAAGTACCGCGACCGCCTGCCGGTCCACGACGACACCCGGGTCATCGGCCTGGGGGAGGGCAATACGCCCCTGATCCGGCTGAATAACATCCCCGCCGGGCTGGATCGCGACGTGGACATCTACGTGAAGTACGAGGGGCTCAACCCCACCGGCTCGTTCAAGGATCGCGGCATGACCATGGCGGTGACCCAGGCGGTGAACGAGGGCTCGAAGGCCATCATCTGCGCCTCCACCGGCAACACCTCCGCCTCCGCCGCCGCCTATGCGGCGCGAGCCGGGATCACCCCCTTCGTCATCATCCCCGACGGCAAGATCGCCATGGGCAAGATGGCCCAGGCGATGATCGAGGGGGCCGTGGTCATCCAGATCCAGGGGAATTTCGACGAGGGCATGCGGCTGGTCAAGGAGGTCGCCGCCGAGGCGCCGGTGACCATCGTCAACTCCATCAATCCCTACCGCCTCCAGGGGCAGAAGACCGCCGCCTTCGAGATCGTCGAGGAGCTGGAGCGCGCCCCGGACTACCACTGCCTCCCCGTGGGCAACGCCGGCAACATCACCGCCCACTGGATCGGCTACAGCGAGATGGCGGCCTCCTCGCCCAGGGATGCCACCGACGCCTGCAGTTTCTGCCAGGGGCACTGCAAGTTCGCCGGCGGGGCCAGCGTGGGCAACCGGCCGAAGATGGTGGGCTACCAGGCGACCGGCAGCGCCCCCTTCCTGCGCGGGGCCTACGTGGATGACCCGGATACCGTGGCCACCGCCATCCGCATCGGCCATCCCCAGTCCTGGGACATGGCCTGGACGGTGAGCCGGGAGTCCGGCGGCTGGTTCGACGAGTGCACCGACGCCGAGATCCTGGACGCCCAGAGCCTGCTGGCCCAGCGCGAGGGGATCTTCTGCGAGCCGGCCTCCGCCGCCTCCCTGGCCGGCGCACTGCGGGATATCCAGCACGGGCGGATCGAGGACGGCTCCACCGTGGTCTGCACCCTCACCGGTCACGGCCTCAAGGACCCCGATGTCGCCATCCAGCAGGCCGAGGAGCGCGGTGGTCGCATGCACCGGGTCCCGGCGGAACTGGGGGCGGTGAAAGAGGCCATCCTCGGCAGCCTGGAGTAGACCATGGCGGGGCGGCGGCTCACCCTGCTGGTCCCGCCGCTGTTCGGCCCGGTCTCCGGCCTCGAACGGGCGGCCCCGACGGAGCTCCCCCGGCTCCCCGCCCTCGGGGCCCTGGCTGCCCGGGGCCGTCCCGAGGCCGGCTCCAGTCCCGATACCTTCCTCGCGGCCCTGTTCGCGGAGGGGGCGGGCCTCGCCGCCCTGGCCCATCTCGGGGATACCGGCGAGGTGGATGGCCGCTTTCGCCTCTTCGCCGATCCCGTCCACCTCACCGCCGGCCACCACCACCTGGTGATGGACGCCGCCGGGGAGGAGCTCGAACTCGAACCGGAGGAAGCGACAGAGCTGGTGGCCTCCCTCAACGAGCTCCACGGCGAGCGGGGCTGGACCTTCTCGGCCCCGCTGCCACACCGCTGGTATCTCGACCTGTCGGAGCCGGCCCCGGTGGCGACCACGCCGCTGCCCGCCGTCGCCGGCCGCCCGGTGGATCGCGGGCTCCCGGTCGGCGAGGCCGGCCGGACCTTCAATGCCGCCCTGGCCGAGACGCAGATGGCCCTGCACGACCACCCCGTCAATCAGCGCCGCGCCGAGCGCGGCCTGCCGCCGGTGAACAGCGTCTGGTTCTGGGGCGAGGGTACCGCCGCGGACCTCCGGAGACCGCGGGCCACCCTCTGGACCGACCACCCGGCGGCCCGAGGCGGCGCCCGGGCCACCGAGGCCGATCGCCGCGATCCCCCCGTCGACGCCGAGGCCTTCCTGCGAATGGCCGAGGCCGGCGAGCACGTGGTCCTGCTGGAGGAGGGCCGGTACGCCGCCGCCACGGCCCCCGGCGCGTGGCTGGAGGTGATGCAGGCGCTGGAGGCCACCTGGTTCGCGCCGCTCCTTGCGGCCCTGCAGCGGGGCCGCCTGGCGGAGGTGGCGCTCATCGGCGAGGCCGGCGGGGTCTCGCTCACGCCGGGCCGAGCGCGCCGGATCTGGCGCCGCCCCTGGCCGGTGACTCGCCTGACCGCGGGGGATTAGCGGGTTACGGGCCAGGGTGTCCATGTCCTTGTTCTGAAAAGGATTCGCGGCCGGTGCAGGTCCCTGATACCCGATCGTCGGCAGCAGGGATGCTGCCGTCGAGCCGACAGGGATGTCCTTACGGCGTACCGGTATCAGGGACCTGGACCGGCCGCCCGGAGTATGCGGACGCCCTGCCGGCCCGGGCGGTTGACCGGCCACCGGCCCGCCGGTAGCGTACCCTCCGGTTTCCCACACATGGACGGTGTGACATGGCCCTGTTCGAACTCCTCATGCGCCAGGAGACCTCGCTGCTCATCAACCTGGCGGCGATCCTGGTCATCCTCTACGCCCTCTTCCTCGCCCTTACCCTGCGCTCCCGGGTCCCGGCGGGGATGGTGGGGCGGTGGTGGACCACGCTGACCCTGCTGGTCGTGCTCTTTGCGGTGGGCTTTCTCGCCTCGCCCTTCCTGTGGGACCTGCCGCCGGCCAACCAGCAGCTGGTGGTCGCCCTGGTCTTCCTCTTCGGCGCCCTCTACGTGGTCCTGACCATCCGGATCCTCCACGACGTCATCCGCGAACTCGGACAGGACTGACCGCGAGTCCTTTTCGGGCAGGTATACGGATGCCCCGATGTCCTGACGGACGGTCCTGCATGGCCGGCGGTGGCTGTAGTATCATGATCGTTTACCGTCGAACCGCTTCGGAGTCCATCCATGCAGGAGCTCAACGCCGTCTACAGCCGGATCCGGGACCTCCAGGGACGCGCCGAGTCCCTTAGGGGGTATCTTTGACCTCGATGGCAAGCGGGAACGCCTGACCGAGGTCGATCGCGAGCTGGAGGACCCGGCCGTCTGGTCCACGCCCGACAAGGCCCAGGAGCTGGGCCGGGAGCGGGCTCGGCTGGCGGGTGTCATCAGCGAGATGGACGCCATCCAGGGGACCCTGGAGGATGCCGGTGAGCTGCTGGAGATGGCGGCCGCCGAGGAGGATCAGGAGACCGTGGACCAGGTCATCGCCGACCTGGACGAACGGGAGCGGCAGCTGGAGCGGCTGGAATTCCAGCGCATGTTCTCCGGCGACATGGACTCGCACAACGCCTACCTGGACATCCAGTCCGGCTCCGGCGGCACCGAGGCCCAGGACTGGGCCGAGATGCTCCTGCGCATGTACCTGCGCTGGGCGGAGCGGCGCGGCTTCGACACCGAGATCATCGAGGTCTCCGAGGGGGATGTCACCGGTCTCAAGTCGGCCTCGGTGAAGATCACCGGCGACTACGCCTACGGCTGGCTTCGCACCGAGACCGGGGTCCATCGGCTGGTGCGCAAGTCCCCCTTCGACTCCGGCAACCGGCGCCACACCTCCTTCGCCTCGGTCTTCGTCTATCCCGAGGTGGACGACACCATCGAGATCGAGGAGCCGGATCCCGGCGAGCTGCGGGTGGATACCTACCGCGCCGCGGGCGCCGGCGGGCAGCACGTCAACAAGACCGACTCCGCCGTGCGGCTGACCCACCTGCCCACCGGGATCGTGGTCCAGTGCCAGACCGAGCGCTCCCAGCATCAGAACAAGGCGCGTGCCATGGAGAGCCTCAAGGCCAAGCTCTACGAGATGGAGAAGCGCAGGCAGGACGAGGAGCGCCTGGCCCAGGAGGAGTCCAAGTCGGACATCGGCTGGGGCAGCCAGATCCGCTCCTACGTCCTCGACTCGGGCCGGATCAAGGACCTGCGGACCGGCGTCGAGGTGGGCAACACCCAGGCGGTGCTCGACGGCGATCTCGACGGCTTCATCCAGGCCAGTCTGAAACAGGGCCTGTGAGCCCCGTCCCCATCCCACGAATCAACTGCGGAGCCGCTCCCCCATGAGCCGCGAAGAGAACGAGCAGATCGCCGCCCGCCGCGCCAAGCTGGCCGAGCTGCGCGAGCAGGAGGGCGCCACCTTCCCCAACGACTTCCGCCGCAACGTCATGGCCGGCGAGATCCACGCCGAGTACGACGAGACCTCGGCGGAGGCCCTGGAGGCGGAGCCGATCCGCGTCGCGGTGGCCGGCCGGATGATGACCCGGCGGATCATGGGCAAGGCGAGCTTCGCCCACGTCCAGGACGAATCCGGCCAGATCCAGCTCTACGTCCAGCGGGACAGCCTGCCCGAGGGGCTCTACAACCAGCAGTTCAAGAAGTGGGACCTGGGGGACATCATCGGCGCGGAGGGAACGCTCTTCCGCACCAAGACCGGCGAGCTCACCGTCGCCGTGGACGACATCCGCCTGCTCACCAAGGCGCTGCGGCCGCCGCCGGAGAAGTACCACGGCCTGGCCGATCAGGAGACCCGCTACCGCCAGCGCTATCTGGACCTCATGACCAACGAGGCCAGCCGTACGGCCTTTCGCAAGCGCTCGGCCCTGCTCCACCACATCCGCGACTTCCTGGTGGAACAGGGCTTCCTGGAGGTGGAGACGCCCATGATGCAGGTCCTCCCCGGCGGGGCGGCGGCGCGGCCCTTCGTGACCTACCACAACGCCCTGGACATGGAGCTCTACCTGCGCATCGCCCCGGAGCTCTACCTCAAGCGGCTGCTGGTGGGGGGCTTCGAGCGGGTCTTCGAGATCAACCGCAACTTCCGCAACGAGGGGCTGTCGCCGCGCCACAACCCCGAGTTCACCATGCTGGAGTTCTACGAGGCCTACGCCGACTACCACGACCTCATGGACCAGACCGAGGCGCTGCTGCGCCGCCTGGCCACCGAGGTCCACGGCTCGAGCGAGGTCACCTGGCAGGGCGAGACCTTCGACTTCGGCGCCCCCTTCGCGCGCATGACCATGGCGGAGGCGGTGGCCGCCCACGAGCCGGGACTGGACCCGGCCGTCTTCACCGACCGCGAGGCGGCGGCGCGGGCGGCCGAGGGGCTCGGCCTGGAGGTGGGGCAGCAGTGGGGGCTCGGCAAGATCCTCACCACGATCTTCGAGGAGGCGGTGGAACACCGGCTGCGTCAGCCCACCTTCATCACCGCCTATCCGGCGGAGGTCTCCCCGCTGGCCCGGCGTAACGACGCCGATCCCTCCATCACCGACCGCTTCGAGCTCTTCATCGGCGGCCGGGAGATCGCCAACGGCTTCTCCGAGCTCAACGATGCCGAGGACCAGGCGGAGCGCTTCCGCCGGCAGGTGGAGGAGAAGGAGGCCGGGGACGAGGAGGCGATGTACTTCGACCAGGACTACATCACCGCCCTGGAGCACGGCATGCCGCCGGCCGCCGGGGAGGGGATCGGCATCGATCGACTGGTCATGCTCTTCACCGACGCCGCCTCCATCCGCGACGTCCTGCTCTTCCCCCACATGCGACCGCGCATGGAGGGCGAGGGGAGTACGGAAGAAGGGGAAGGGCCGGCGGCCGAATAGGAAGCCCCGTCGTTCCGGGCGGCGCGCAGCGCCGACCCGGAACCTCGAGAACAGGCCGGGGGCGTTCGAGTTTGCGGCTCCGTTCGCGAGGTTCCCGCTTGCGCGGCGGTGACGACGCTCCCGCCTGTGCGAGGATGACGGGGGCGGGGATTGCCCCGAGGCGTCAGGTGCCGGCGGCCTCGCGGGCCTCGTCGCTATGATTGCGCCGGGCGCGGACCGCCTCCGCCAGGGTGTGCAGCGCCGTGGCGCTATCCTCCCAGCCCAGGCAGGCGTCGGTAACCGACTGGCCGTAGGTCATGTCGTCGCCGATCTCCTGCCGGCCGCCCAGCAGGTGGCTCTCCAGCATCAGGCCGATGACCCGGTTCTCGCCGCCCCGGATCTGGCCGGCCACGTCCCGGGCCACCTCCAGCTGCCGCTGGGGGTCCTTGCGCGAGTTGGCGTGGGAGCAGTCGACCATGAGCCGTGCCGGCAGGCCGGCATCTTCCAGCTCGGCGGCGGCGGCGGCCACATGTTCGGCGTCGTAGTTCGGCCCGTCGTTGCCGCCGCGCAGGATGATGTGGGTGTCCTCGTTGCCGGCGGTGGAGAAGATGGCCGAGCGCCCCTCCCGGGTCAGGGACATGAAGTGGTGGGGGTGCGCCGCCGAGCGGATGGCGTCGATGGCGATCTTCAGGCTGCCGTCGGTGCCGTTCTTGAAGCCCACCGGGCAGGAGAGGCCGGAGGCCAGCTCGCGGTGGACCTGGCTCTCGGTGGTGCGGGCGCCGATGGCACCCCAGGCCACCAGGTCGGCGATGTACTGGGGGCTGATGAGGTCGAGGA
>JBKGYA010000106.1:0-7305 GCA_046546335.1 Thiohalospira sp.
GTCCCTGTCGGCTCGACGGCAGCATCCCTGCTGCCGACGACCTGGTATCAGGGACCTGCACCAGCTGCGAGTCCTTTTCGAGGCAAGTACGTGGACCTCCTGGCCCGAGTTGCCGAAGGGGCAGCGGTAAAGGAGCGATAGCGGTAGGCCATCCGGGGGGCGGTGCTCCCTGCGCAGGGCGTCGCGCGGCAGGGATGCCGCGCGCGAGCCCCCATGGATGGGTTTACGGCGTCCCTGCGCAGGGAGCACCGCCCCCGGATGGCCGGGAATAGGACGATAAGGCCCGAGCAAGGCCGATTTGTGACCCACCGCCGGGTCTGCGAAGATCGGCACATTCCCCGCAACCCTGGAGGTCGTCCGTGCGCATCGCCCATACCATGATCCGCGTCGCCGATCTCGACGAGTCCATCGACTTCTACACCAACAAGCTCGGCCTGGAGCTGGTCTCCCGGGACGAACTCCCCGGGGCCGATGCCACCCTGGCCTTCATCCGCGACCCGAAGTCGGGCCACGAGATCGAGCTCACCTACAACCACGACGGTCGCGACTACGACCTGGGCGACGCCTTCGGCCACATCGCCTTCTACGTCGCCGATGTGGACGCCACGGTGGCCGCCTGGCGGGAGCGCGGCGTCCCCGTCTCCCTGGAGCCGCTGGTCATCGGCAACGGCATGAAGATCGCCTTCGTCACCGATCCCACGGGCTACGCCCTGGAGCTCATCGAGAAGCCGGAGGCGGCCTGAGGGGGTCCCCATGGCCACCGGAGCGCTGCTCACCCCCCAACGCCGGGAACGCCTCGCCGACTACGCCCGCCTCATGCGGGTGGACCGGCCCATCGGGACCCTGCTGCTGCTCTGGCCCACCCTCTGGGCCCTGTGGCTCGCCGCCGACGGCTTCCCGGACCTGCACATCTTCCTGATCTTCTTCGTCGGCGTCTTCCTCATGCGCTCGGCCGGGTGCGTCATCAACGACTTCGCCGACCGCGACTTCGACCCCCACGTCCGCCGGACCCGGGACCGCCCCCTCGCCGCCGGGCGGGTGAGCCCCGGCGAGGCGCTGGCGCTCTTCGCCGGGCTCTGTCTGCTGGCCTTCATCCTGGTGCTCTTCACCAATACCCTGACCATCATGCTCGCCTTCGTGGGGGCGGCGCTGGCGGCGCTCTACCCCTTCGCCAAGCGCTACACCCACCTGCCCCAGGTGGTGCTGGGTGCGGCCTTCGGCTGGTCGGTGCCCATGGCCTGGGCGGCCCAGGCCGGCGAGGTGCCGCCGGAGGCGTGGCTGCTCTTCATCGCCAACCTGCTCTGGACCACCGCCTACGACACCATGTACGGCATGGCCGACCGCGAGGAGGACCTGAAGATCGGGGTGAAGTCCACGGCCATCCTCTTCGGCGAGCTGGACCGCTTCTGGATCGGGATCCTGCAGGCGGCAGCGGTCATCGCCCTCTTCCTGCTGGGCCTCAAGCTCCAGCTGGGCGCCTTCTACTACATGGGGATCACCGTGGCCGCCGGGCTGGCGGTCTGGCACCAGCTCCTCATCGAGGATCGCGACCCCCGGCGCTGCTTCGAGGCCTTCCTCCACAACAGCTGGTTCGGCTTCGCCATCTTCGTCGGCATCGTGCTGGACCGGCTGGTCCCCCTGGGGGGTGGGGGCTGAGGCCGGAGGCGGGTTAACAGCCGGAACCCGGCGCGATAGGCTGCAACGTTTCCGGCTCCACCAGAGGGGAATCACCGTTGACCCAATACCTGCGCTCGGTGCTGGCACCCTTCCTGGGGAGTCTCCGGGACCTGGCGCCCATCGTGGCGGTCATCGGTTTCTTCCAGGCGGTGGTGGTGCGCCAGCCGCTGCCCGAGGTCGGGGTGATCCTCTCCGGGGCGGTGCTGGTGGTCCTGGGGCTGACCCTGTTCATCCGCGGGCTGGAGATGGGGCTCTTCCCCCTGGGGGAGTCCATGGCGCGGGCCTTCGCCCACAAGGGCAGCGCCTTCTGGCTCTTCGCCTTCGCCTTCGCCCTGGGCTTCGGTACCACGGTGGCCGAGCCGGCGCTGGTGGCGGTGGCCGACAAGGCGGCGGAGACGGTGGCCACTGCCGGCGTCATCGGGGATACTGACGCCGCGCGGGCGCACTACGCCCTCACGCTGCGCTACGTGGTCGCCCTGGCGGTGGGCAGCGCGGTCCTCCTGGGCGTGCTGCGGATCCTCAAGGGGTGGCCCCTGCACTACCTGGTGATCAGCGGCTACGCCCTGGTCCTGGCGCTGACCAGCATCGCGCCGGAGAGCATCATCGGCATCGCCTACGACGCCGGCGGGGTGACCACCTCCACCATCACCGTGCCCCTGGTCACCGCCCTGGGCGTGGGGCTGGCCTCCAGCATCGAGGGCCGCAACCCGATCCTGGACGGCTTCGGGATCATCGCCTTCGCCTCGGTGATGCCCATCCTCTTCGTCCTCGCCTACGGGGTGATGCTGTGAGCGGCATGGTCGGCACGCTGGTGGATACCCTCCTGGGGACCCTGCGCGATGTCCTGCCCATCGCGGTGATCCTCTTCGTCTTCCAGGCGGTGGTCCTGCGCAAGCGGGTCCCCCATCTGGGGCGGGTACTGCTGGGCTTCGGCTACGTGGTGGCGGGACTGACCCTCTTCCTGGCCGGGCTGGACCAGGCGCTCTTCCCCCTGGGGGACCTCATGGCGCGCCAGCTCACCGATCCGGCCTTCATCACCGGCGAGGCGGGGGCGACCGCGGAGGGGCTGGTCTGGCACGACTACTACTGGGTCTACCTCTTCGGGGCGACCATCGGCTTCGCTACCGCCATGGCGGGGCCGGCGCTCATCGCCGTGGCCATCAAGGCCAACCAGGTCTCCGGCGGCGTGGTCGGCGTCTGGGGGCTGCGGGTGGCGGTGGGCATCGGCGCCGCCCTGGGGATCGCCATCGGGGCCCTGCGCATCGTCACCGGGATCCCGCTGGCGGCGGTGGTCTCGGTGGCCTACGCCCTGGTCATCATCCAGACCTTCCTGGCACCGCGGGCTATCATCCCGCTGGCCTACGACTCCGGGGGGGTGACCACCTCCACGGTGACCGTGCCCATCGTTACCGCCCTGGGGCTGGGCCTGGCCAGTACCATCCCCGGCCGGGACCCGGTCCTGGACGGCTTCGGCATGATCGCCACCACCTGTCTCTTTCCCATCGTCACCGTCATGGCCTACGCCCAGTTGAGCGACTGGCGCGCGCGGCGGCAGGCGGGCTAGGCTCACGCGGAGGAAACCATGCACTTCAAGCTCATCATCACCCTGGTGGAGGACGACAAGACCGAGGCGGTCATGCGCGCCGCCAAGGAGGAGGGGGCCACCGGCTCCACCATCATCAATCAGGCGCGCGGCGAGGGGCTGGGCAAGCAGAAGACCTTCTTCGGCCTCTCCCTCCAGACCCAGCGGGACGTCCTGCTCTTCCTGGTGGAGGAGCACCTCTCCCGGCGGATCCTGGAGCGCATCGGCGAGGTGGCGGAGTTCGAGGAGAACCCCGGCACCGGCATCGCCTTCCAGGTGGACGTGGAGGATGCCGTGGGCGTCACCCGGCAGGTACGCCAGCTCACCAACCTCGTGGAGGACGAGATATGAGCAACCACCAGCATCGCGAGCCCGTCCGGGTTCGGGCGGTCATGAAGGAGAAGGTCGACATCGTCGACGGCATGCTGACGGTGGCCGAGGCGCTGGAGGAGATGCGCCACACCGAGACCAAGAGCCTCATCGTCGACCGCCGCCACGATAACGACGAGTACGGCATCGTCCTGCTGGCGGATATCGCCAAGCAGGTGCTGGCCCGGGACCGCGCCCCCGAGCGGGTGAACGTCTACGAGGTCATGTCCAAGCCGGTGCTCGGTGTGGAGCCGGAGATGGACATCCGCTACTGCGCCCGCCTGTTCGAGCGCTTCGGCCTGGCGCGGGCCCCGGTGATGGAGGGCCGGCGGATCGTCGGTATCGTCAGCTACACCGACATGGTCCTGCGCGGCCTGCTGCCGGAGGGGGTGAAGCAATGACCTTCCTGGCCATCGCCCTCGCCCTCGTCGTCGACCGCTTCCTGGGGGTGCTCGCCGAGTGGCGCCGCTGGGACTGGTTCAACGCCTGGACCGACTGGCTCCACCGGCGCCTGGGGGGATACGCCTTCCACGACGGCCCCGCCGGCGTGATCCTGGCGCTGGCGCCCATCCTGCTGGGTGTGGGCCTGCTCTATCAGGGCCTGTCCGAGCTGCTGGGGCTGTTCGGCTTCCTCTTCGCCGCCGCCGTCCTCCTGTTCACCCTGGGGCCGCGCTGCCTGGATGATGACGTGGAGGAGTTCGAGGGTGCGCGGCTGCGCGGTTCGCGCGAGGCGGCCTGCCACTACGCCGATGAGCTCGCCGGCGGCGCCGCTGCCGATGCGGACGACCCCTGGGGCACGGCGCTGGCGACCCGGGGGGTCCTCACCGAGGCCCACGAGCGCCTGTTCGGGACGCTCTTCTGGTTCGCCATCCTGGGGCCGGTGGGGGCCGTGCTCCACCGCCTCAGCGTGGTCCTCCGCGGCCACGTGGCCCAGGGTGGTGGCGACGGCGGTTTTGCCCGGGCGGCCGAGCTGCTCCACGCCATCCTCGCCTGGCCCTCCGCCCGGCTGCTGGCAGCGGGGTACGCCCTCTCCGGCCACTTCGCCGGGGCGGTCGCGGCCCTGCGCCGGCGGCTGCTGCGGCTGGACGCCGATGCCCGGGAACTCCTGGTGGCCGTCGGCGAGGGCGCCCTGGACCAGGATCTCGAGAGCCTGCGCGACCCCGATGCCCAGCGTGATGGGGGCAGGCCGGTGGCGGAGGCCTTCGCCCTGGTTCGCCGGAGCCTGGTGATCTGGCTGGCGGTGCTGGCCCTGATGACCCTGTCGGGGTGGCTCGGCTGACGCCATGATCGAGCTCTTCCTGGGCGGGGCCCGCAGCGGCAAGAGCCGGCTGGCGGAGGAGCGCGCCGAGCAGCTCGGCGGGGTGGTCACCTATCTGGCCACCGCCACCGCGGATGACGGCGAGATGGCCGAGCGCATCGCCGCCCACCGGGCGCGGCGCCCCGAGGACTGGCGTCTGGTGGAGGAGCCCCTGGCCCTGGGCCGGGTCCTGCGGACCACGGCCGCACCGGAGGGGGTGGTCCTGGTGGACTGCCTCACCCTCTGGCTGGCCAACGCCCTGGCGGCCGGGGAGGAGCGCTTCGCCGAGGAGCGAAGCGCCCTGCTGGCGGCTCTGGAGGCGGCGCCGGGGCCGGTGGTCCTGGTGAGCAACGAGGTGGGCAGCGGTATCGTGCCCCTGGGGGCGGAGACGCGCCGCTACGCCGACGAGGCGGGCCGGCTCAACCAGGCCGTGGCCGCCCGCAGCGACCGCGTGACCCTGGTGGTGGCCGGCCTGCCCTGGACCCTGAAGGAGAGCCCATGAACGATTTTCCCGCCTGGGTGAGCCGACCCCCCGTCGGGCCCGATGCCGCGGTCCGCCAGGCGGCGGAGCGCCGCCAGCAGGAGCTGACCAAGCCCCCCGGATCCCTGGGTCGCCTGGAGGAGGTCGCCATCCGCCTGGCCGCCCTTCAGGGCACCCAGGCCCCACGGGTGGACCCGGTCCGGGTGGTGGTCTTCGCCGCCGACCACGGCGTTACCGCCGAGGGGATCTCCGCCTTCCCCGCCGAGGTGACCCTGGCCATGGTGCAGAACTTCGCCGCCGGCGGGGCCGCCATCAATGCCCTGGCGCGCGCCGCCGGGGCGGAGCTGGAGGTGGTGGATGCCGGGGTCGCCCAGGACCCGGGGCGGCTGGGTGGCGTGATCTCCCAGCGCGTGGGGCCGGGGACGGCCAACCTCGCCGTGGAGCCGGCCATGACCACCGACCAGTGCGTGGCGGCCCTGGACGTGGGCCGGGCCGCGGTGGATCGGGCCCGCAGCGCCGGGACGCGGCTCTTCGTCGCCGGCGAGATGGGTATCGGCAACACCACTGCGGCCACGGCGCTGGCCTCGGCCCTGATGCGCCTGGACCCGGTGGAGCTGGCCGGCCCGGGGACCGGCCTGGACGAGGCCGGCGTCTCCCACAAGGTCGAGGTGATCCGGCGCGCCCTGACCCTCCACGCCGAGGCCGCCGAGGACCCCCTGGAGGCGCTGCGCTGCCTGGGTGGCTTCGAGATCGCCGCCATCGCCGGCGCCTACATCGCCGCCGCCCACGACGGGATCCCCGCGGTGGTGGACGGCTTCATCGCCACCGCCGCCGCCCTGGTGGCGGTGCGCGCCAACCCGGCGGTGGCCGACTGGCTCTTCCTGGGCCACGTCTCCGCCGAGCCGGGCCACCGGCGGCTGGTGGCCGCCCTGGATGATACCCCGCTGCTGGATCTGGGGCTGCGCCTGGGCGAGGGCAGCGGGGCGGCCGCCGCCGTGCCGCTGCTGCGCTCCGCCGCCGCCTTCCACCGGGAGATGGCGACCTTCGCCGAGGCGGGGCTGACGTGATCGGCGAGCACCACACCACGGTGGACCTCATCCGCCACGGCGAGCCGGAGGGCGGCCGGCGTTTCCGCGGCCAGTCCGACGACCCCCTGAGCGAGACCGGCTGGGAGCAGATGCGCGCCGCCGTCGCCGGGGCGACCCCCTGGACCGCAGTGGTGACCTCGCCGCTGACCCGCTGTCGCGCCTTCGCCGAGGCGCTGGCCGCCGAACGCGACCTCCCCCTGCGGGTGGAGCCGGACTTTCGCGAGATCGGCTTCGGCGAGTGGGAGGGGCGCACCCACGCCGAGGTGGAGGCGGCGGAGCCGGATGCCCTGCGCGCCTTCCGGGTGGACCCGGCCGGCCATCGCCCGCCCGGCGCGGAGCCGGTGGGCGCGTTCCGGGAGCGGCTGGCGGCGGCGTGGGACCGGCTGCTGGCCACCGAGGGGGATGGTCACATCCTCCTGGTGGCCCACGCCGGGGTGATCCGCGGCGTGCTCGCCGGCCTCCTGGAGGCGCCGGATCACGCCCTCTTTCGCGTGGGGGTGGGCTACGCCAGCCTCACGCGCATCGCCGTCCACGAGCTGGACGGCGATGTCTGGCCGCAGCTGGTCTCCCACGCCGCGCCGCTGCCGGAGGCGGGCCCTTGAAGCCTCTAGGGAACCCGGCCGGCCTCTGGCTCGCCCTGCGCTTCCTCACCCGGCTGCCCACGCCGGAACCGGCGGCCACGGACGCGCGCGCCGTCGCCGGCTCCCTGGCCTGGTATCCCGCCGCCGGCCTGGTCATCGGCCTGCCGGTGGCCGCGCTCTACGCCCTGGTGGCCCCGGCCGGGGGCGAATTCCTGGCCGCCGCCCTGGCG
>JBKGYA010000107.1:0-7227 GCA_046546335.1 Thiohalospira sp.
TCTTCACCCGCTGGCGCGGCGCCTGGAAGGCGCTGGAGGGCTTCATGGAGCAGGTGGGCGCGGTCTTCGCCGCCTGGGGGCGCGACGGCGAGGCGAGCTGGTTCGACCTGGGCCACACCTGGCTGGAGCGCCACGTGGACAGCGGCGTGGCCTACTTCACCACCGATTTCCGCACCCTGGCCGGCGAGGGCGGCCCCGCCGGGATCCACGCCCTCATGGCGCCGGCGGAGGCGCTCTTCGCCGAGCGGCGCATGGCCCTGGGCTCCTACCTGGAGGGGGCGCTCAAGGTCCGCGACCTCATCGGCGTCGACGGCGTCCACGAGTGGGCCCGGCGCGGCGCCGACGTCCTCCAGGCCGGGCGTCAGCGCGGCGAGTCCTGGTTCCGGCTGGACAGCGAGGAGTCCCGCGCCATGCTCCTGGAGGTGGTCCCCGGCGAGCGGATCCGCGACCACCTGCGCCTCTACCAGCTCCTGGCCCGGGGCTGGTTCGGCGAGGAGCTGCTCATCGAGGACAGCGGCTGGCGCCCCGGCGACCCCAATCCGGGGGCGGAGACCGACGGCGCCCGGCTCTACCTGCCGGCGGTAATGGCCGACCACGAGGCCGCCATCCTCGCCGTGGAGCACGTCACCGGCCACCTCGCCTTCGGCACCTACGACTACGACGCCATCCAGGCCCTCTTTCGGCGGCGGGGCACCGAGCACCCGCCGGTGGACGACCACCAGCGGATCACCTGGCGGCCGCTCTTCGCCGAGTTCGGCGACGACCTGGTGCGCTTCGGCGTGCTCTTCGACCTCTGCGAGGACCTGCGGGTGGATGCCCGCATCGACTCCCTCATCCCCAACTACCGCCGCCGTCTCCTGCGCCGGGCGAGGCGCGCCGAGGCGCCCGAGGGGCCGGCCGGGCCCTGGTTCGAGTACGCCCGAGCCACCCTGGCGGCGAGCCTGGGCGAGGGCGAGCTGGATCCGCGCCTGGCCGCCCTCCTGGAGCCCGGGGCCACCCTGGTGGACAGCTTCGACACCGCCCTGACCCTCTACGGCGAGCTGGACGATGCAGCACTCCCGCCGCTGACCCTGCAGCAGCGCCCCCACGCCTACCTCCCCGGGCGCGCGCCCAACGCCGCCCGACCGGTCTATCCCCGCGTCTCCGAGGCCGAGGAGGACGACTCCGACGGCTCCGAGGCCACCGAGGAGGCCAAGGAGAAGCAGGAGCAGAAGGAGGCGGAGACGCCCAAGGAGGGATCCGGCGACCCGGATCTCGACATCGCACCCGAGGAGACCTCCGGCACCGGCGGGCGCATCGGCGTCGGGATCCCGCAGCCGGCCCACGTGGTCGGTCGCGGCCTGGCGCGGGAGGCGGAGTTCGGCGGCCGCGCCTACCCCGAGTGGGACTACCGGGAGAACCGCTACAAGGTCGACTGGGCCCGGGTCCACGAGCGCGACCTCGAGCCCGGCGACGAGGCCGATATCGCCCCGCTCATGGCGCGCCACGACAACGTCCTGAAGCGCCTGCGCCGCGCCCTGCAGCTCCAGCGGCCCCAGCGACCGGCGCCCCTGCGCCGCCAGTTCGACGGCGACGAGCTGGACCTGGAGGCGACCCTGCAGTACGTCAGCGAGAAGCGCGCCGGCATGTCGCCGCGGCCCCACGTCTACCAGCGCCGGGCGCCCCAGCACCGGGACACCGCCGTGCTCCTGCTGGCCGACCTGTCCACCTCCATCATGGCCAATACCAGCGACGGCGAGGGCCGGGTGGTGGACCGGCTGCGGGCCGGGATGCTGGTCTTCGCCGAGGCGCTGGCGGAGGTGGGGGACCCCTGCGCCATCGCCGGCTTCGCCTCCAAGAACCGGGACGCGGTGAGCTACTACCCCATCAAGGGCTTCGAGGATCCCCTCAACGCCGGGGTGCGGGCGCGGCTGGCCGGCCTCTCCGGCCGCCTGGCCACGCGCATGGGGGCGGCCATCCGCCACGCCGTGCGCGCCTTCGACGGCGCCAGCGCCCGGCGGCGGCTGCTGCTCATCCTCTCCGATGGCCGCCCGGCGGACTACGACGACGGCGGCGATGCCCGCTACCTCCACGAGGATACCCGCATGGCGGTGAAGGAGGCGGTGGATGCCGGCATCCACCCCTTCTGCATCACCCTCGACCCCTCCGGGGGCGAGTACCTGCCCACCATCTTCGGCCCCGGCCACTACCTCATCATCGACCACGTCGATGACCTGCCGGCGCGGCTGCCGGAGATCTACCTGCGGCTGCGCAAGTGACCATGGCGGGCAGCAGCGATCCCATCCCGTCTGAAACCATCCCGACCGGGAAGGCGACGCTCATCGGGGCGGCGCGCTACCGCCGCTTCTCCTACGGCGACAACCACCCCCTGGGGATCCCGCGGGTATCCCTGACCATCGACCTCATCCAGGCCTACGGCGCCCTGGACGAAGAGCGCGAGTACCTCATCGGCCGCAAGGCCTCGGACCAGGAGCTCACCGGCTTCCACACCCGGGACTACATCCTCGCCCTGCAGCGCTGCGAGGCCCTGGGCAAGGTGCCCCACCGCTACCGCGAGCGGCACAACCTGGGCAACTTCGAGAACCCCTGGTTCCCCGGCTTCTTCTCCACCCCGGCGGTGGCCACCGGCTCCAGCATCCAGGGGGCGGAGGAGGTCCTGGCCGGGCACATGGCCTTCAACCCCGCCGGCGGCATGCACCACGCCTGGCCGGACCAGGCGCGCGGCTTCTGCTACCTCAACGACCCGGTCATGGGGATCCTGCGGCTGCGCCGGGCGGGCCAGCGGGTCCTCTACATCGACATCGACGCCCACCACGGCGACGGCGTGGAGATGGCCTTCGCCGACGACCCCGAGGTGGTCACCTGCTCGCTGCACATGGACACGAGCTACGCCTACCCCTTCGCCGGCGGGCAGGCGACGGATACCGGCGTCCACGGCAACGCCGTGAACCTGCCGCTGCCCCGGGAGCTCAACGACACCGAATACCGCCACGCCTTCCACACCCTCTGGCCGCGGGTGGTGGCCGCCGCCGCGCCGGACGCGGTGGTCCTCCAGGCGGGGACCGACATCCTGCGCCCCGACCCCCTGGGCAAGTTCACCGTCTCCACCCAGACCTTCCTGGAGGCGGTCGCCGCCATCCGGGATGCCAGTCCCCGCCACCCGGACGGCACGCCGAGGCTGCTGGCCCTGGGCGGCGGCGGCTACCACCCGCTGGTGCTGGCGCGCTGCTGGGCCGGGGTCTGGGCCCTCCTCAGCGGCCGGGAGCTGCCCGCCGAGCTGCCGGAGGCCGGCCGCGAGCTGCTGGCCGAGGTGGACTGGGACATGGACGAGGACGAGGAGTGGTACCCGGGGCTGTTCGAGAGCCGCCTGGACCCCGACCTCGCCGGCCCCCTGCGACCCGAGGTGGAGGCCGCGGTGGAGGACCTGCTGCGCGACCACCCCCTGCTGCGCCAGGGCTGACAAACTTCCGTTTCCAGGAGGAGCGACCATCATGACCGAGACCGCGCCCATTCCGGGATACGCCACCCCCCAGGGCACCCGCGACTACGCCGAGGCCCGGGCCGATGACGTGGCCGAGGGCCACTTCAGCGACCTGCTGAAGACCAGGATCCGGCTCTCCTCCCTGGGCGTGGGGACCTTCCCCGGGGCGGCGGACGCCGCCACCGACGCCGCCGTGGCCACCACCGTCGCCCAGGCCCTGGGCGGCGGCATCAATGTCATCGACACCGGCGCCCACTACCGCTACGGCCGCGCCCTGGCGGCGGTGGGCGCCGGGATCCGCCAGGCGAATCTCGCCGGGATCCCGCGCGAGGCGATGTTCCTGGTGAGCAAGGGCGGTTTCCTGACCTTCCGCGGCGGCCCGCCCTCGGATCGCGAGGCGTGGATCCGGGAGGAGATCGTGGAGCCCGGCCGCGGCCGGGCGGAGGACATCGCCGAGCAGACCCCCCACTGCCTGAGCCCGGAGTACATCGAGTACCAGCTCGACCTCTCCCGCAACCTCATGGGGGTGGAGACCCTGGACGCCTTCATGGTGGACCAGCCCGAGGTCCACATCCCCGAGATCGGCAAGGAGCAGGTCAACCAGAAGCTGGAGAAGGTCTTCGAGGTCCTGGAGTGGGCGGTGGCCGACGGCCGGCTGCGCTACTACGGGCTCTCCACCTTCGAGGGCTTCCGGGTGGAGACCGACCACCAGCTCTTCCAGTCCCTGACCTCCCTGCAGGGGCTGGCGGAGAAGGCGTGCCAGGCGGTGAACGGCCCGGATGACACCCGCCACCACTTCCTCATCGCCCAGATGCCCTTCAACCAGGTGATGCTGGAGGGCTTCACCCGCTTCAACCAGGCCACCGGCCAGGGCAACGTCGCCTCCACCCTGCAGGCGGCCCACCAGCTCGGGGTCTACATGATGAGCAGCCACACCCTGCTCAAGGGCCACCTCGCCGAGCAGTCGGTGGACGTCGTCACCCAGGCCCTGGCGGAGCTGCCCAACCCGGCCCAGCGGGCGCTGCAGTTCAACCGCTCCACCCCCGGCCTGGGTACCAGCCTGGTGGGCATGAGCAACCCCGAGCACTTGGCCGACATGCTCGCCGTCGCCGCCCGCCCCCCCATGGAGCGCTCCGGCTTCCTGGGCCTCTTCCAGAAGGCCGAGTAGGCCGGGCTAGAGGTTCTCCGAGGCGAAGTCGGCCAGGCGGGAGCGCTCGCCGCGCTCCAGGGTGACGTGGCCGGCGTGCTCCCAGTCCTTGAAGCGGTCCACCACGTAGGTGAGCCCCGAGGTGGTCTCGGTGAGGTAGGGGGTGTCGATCTGGGCGACGTTGCCCAGGCAGACCATCTTGGTCCCCGGCCCGGCGCGGGTGATGAGCGTCTTCATCTGCTTGGAGGTGAGGTTCTGCGCCTCGTCGATGATGACGAACTTGCTCAGGAAGGTCCGCCCGCGCATGAAGTTCAGGGAATGGACCCGGATCCGGTTCATCAGGACGTCGTTGGTCGCCTGCCGGCCCCAGTTGCCGCCGTCACTCCCCTCCGAGAGGACTTCCAGGTTGTCCCGTAGCGCCCCCATCCAGGGGCCCATCTTCTCCTCCTCGGTGCCGGGGAGGAAGCCGATGTCCTCGCCCACCGGGATGGTCACGCGGGTCATGATGACCTCGGCGTAGCGGCCCTCGTCCAGGGTCTGGGTCAGCGCGGCGGCCAGGGTCAGCAGGGTCTTGCCGGTGCCGGCCTGGCCCACCAGGGAGACGAAGTCGATCTCCGGGTCCATGAGCAGGTTCAGGGCGTGGTTCTGGCCGCGGTTGCGCGCCCGGATCCCCCAGACCGGCGTGTGGCCGTGGTCCTGGACCAGCTCGAACTCCACCGTCTCCCCCTCCACCCGGCGGACGACCCCCTCGGGGCCCTCCTCGCCGGGGGACCAGATGAACTGGTTGGGGTGGAGTTCCCGGCCGACGGGGTGGGTGACGCGGTAGAAGGTCCGCCCCTCCTCCTGCCAGGAGGCCAGCTCCCGGCCGGACTGCTGCGCCCAGAAGTCGGCGGGCAGCTCCTTCTGGCCGCTGTAGAGGAGGTCGACATCCTCCAGGACCTGGTCATTGAAGTAGTCCTCGGCGTGGAGGCCGAGGACCGCCGCCTTGATCCGGAGGTTGATGTCCTTGGAGACGACGATGATCTCGCGCTCCGGCCACTCCTCGCACAGGGCCAGGGTCACGCCGAGGATGTCGTTGTCCGGCTTGTTGCCGGGCAGCTTGTCCGGCAGCGGGCTGGCGCGCAGCTCGGTCTGGAAGAAGAGGTGGCCGTGGCCGCCGCCGGTGGCGTCGGGCTCGCCGTTGGACCCGCGGGGGCGGATGGCGTCGAGGCTGATGCCGTCGGCCATGTCGCCGTCCGCGGCGCCCATGATCTCGTCCAGGAAGCGGCTGGCCTGGCGGGCGTTGCGCGCGACCTCGGAGTGGCCGCGCTTGTGGTTGTCCAGCTCCTCCAGCACCACCATGGGCAGGAAGATGTCGTGTTCGTCGAAGCGGAAGAGGCTGGTCGGGTCGTGCATGAGGACGTTGGTGTCCAGCACGAACAGCCGCCGGCCCTCGGACTCGTGTCGGGTCAAGATGGCACCTTTGCTGGCCGGCCCCCGGCAGGGGGCGTGACGGGATCTCGCTTCAGAGCGCCTGCAGCGCCTCGAGCACGGCCTCGGCGTGGCCGTCCACCTTCACCTTGCGCCACTCCCGGCGGATGGTCCCCTCGGCGTCGATGAGGAAGGTGGAGCGCTCGATGCCCATGACCTTCTTGCCGAACATGGTCTTCTCCTTGAGCACGCCGAAGGCGTTGCACAGGGCCTCGTCGCCGTCGGAGAGCAGGTCGAAGGGCATGTCGTGCTTGGCGCGGAAGTTCTCGTGGGAGCGGATACCGTCCCGGGAGCAGCCCAGGATCACCGCTCCGGCGTTGCGGAAGTCGTCGTACAGCCGCGTGAAGTCCTTGGACTCGCTGGTGCAGCCGGGGGTGCTGTCCTTGGGATAGAAGTAGAGCACCACCGGCTGCCCGCGGAAGTCGGCCAGGGAGAGCTCCTGGTCGCCGGTGGCGGGCAGGCGGATGTCGGGGGCGGTATCGCCGACGGTGAGGGGGTCGCTCATCTCGCTGGGTCTCCTAGATCTTCACCGGTTCGATGACGGCATCGAGGTTGAGGGAGTCGCACATGTCGAAGAACTCCTCGCGCAGCCCGGCGATGCGGATGTCCGAGGGGACGTTGATGGTCATGCGGGCGACGAACATCGGCGTGCCGGTGTGGGCGGCGGCGTAGCGCTCGGTGGTCAGGTCGTAGATGTTGATGCCGCGGCGGGAGAAGAAGGTCGCCAGGTCGTAGACGATGCCGGGCTGGTCGATGGAGATGACCTCCACGGTGTAGGAGACCATCTGGCCCTCCTTCTCCCGCAGATTGGTCCGCTTGGTATTGACGAGAAGCTCCAGCTTCTCGGCGATGCCGGGGGCGGCATCCTCCAGCTTGGCAATGGAGTTCCAGGGGCCGGAGACCAGCAGCAGCACGGCGAATTCGCCGCCGAGGACGGTCATGCGGCTGTCGTTGATGTTGCAGCCGGTATCCATGATCGCCCGGGCGAGGTCGTCGACGATGCCGGGACGGTCTTCGCCCACGGCGGAGATGACCAGGTAGTTTTCCATCGCTTGCGCTCACGCCGTTGCCTGTAAGGGGAATTCGAGTGTAGCGCCTTTCGGGTGTGGCGGAAAACGGGCCCACCCCG
>JBKGYA010000108.1:0-7048 GCA_046546335.1 Thiohalospira sp.
GTCGGCGTTGGCCGGGGGCCCGTCGGCGGGGATGCCCGCGGGCAGTGGCGGCAGTTCCGCGGGCGCCGGCTGCGGGGCCACCTCGCCGAGCCGCGGGTGTACCGCCTTCCAGTAGGGGGTGAAGACGCGATAGGGGGTGCCGCTGCCGGTGGCCACCGTCCAGGGCTCGAACAGCAGGTTCCCCGGGAAGCTGGCCACGGTGCGGCCGGTCTGCCGCAGGGTGGTCTGGATGCGTTCGTCCCGCTCCCGCTCGGGGCCGTAGCGGCGGTTCCAGTAGACATCGGCACCCTGTTCGGCCGCCATCCGGGCCAGGATCGCCTCCGGCTCGCCGCATTGGCAGACCAGCCCGGAGCCCAGGCGGAGCAGCTCGTCGTGGAGGGCGGTGAGGCTCTGCTCCAGCCACCAGCGTCCGGCCGCCCCGGCGGGGCGGGGGGCGGGCTCCTCGTGGATGAACAGGGGGATGAGCCGATGGTAGCCGGTGGCAGCCGCCAGGGCCGGGTTGTCCGCCAGGCGCAGGTCGTGGCGGAGCCAGACGATGGCCGTGGGGCCGGTCAACCGGCCGTCTCCTGCCGCGGGTGGCCCAGATGCTCCTCCAGGCGGCGCAGGGCCGCCGGGATCTCGTTGCCCAGCGGGATGGCGCCGGCGCGCACCAGGGCGTCGTGCTGGCGCACCGCCGTCTCGCCGCCGACGAAGACCGGGATCTCCAGGGCCGCCACCAGCGCCGGCAGTTCCTGTTCCAGGACGCCGCGGCTCGGCGGCACGGAGCTGGAGAGGATGACCCCCACCGCCCCCTCCACCCGCTGGCCGGCCAGGGCGACCTGGGCAAGCGGGATGTCGGCGCCGAACATGACGGATCGGTAGTTGCGCGCCGCCGCGGAGAGGGCGAAGAGCATCAGCCCCAGCTCATGGCGCTCCTCCGGGAGGCAGGCGGCCACCAGGCGGGGCCCGTCGTTGCCCTGGGTCTGGTGGTGGAAGCGGGCCCCGAGCTTGTTGCGCAGGTAGGTGGCGAAGAAGTGTTCCTCCGCGATCCCGCTGTCGCGCTGCGCCCAGATCTCGCCGAGCTGCCGCAGCAGCGGCATGAGCAACCGGCGGGTGACCGTGTCGATGGGGTAGAGGGCGAGGGCCTCGTTGTAGGTGGCGTCCACCGCCGCCTCGTCGAAGCGGTTCACCGCGTTGTGCATGCGCTGGCGGAAGAGCTGCCAGGGGTCGCTGTCCGGCGGTTCGCCGCTCTCGCCGGGGGCCGTGGTCTGCTCCAGGCGGTGGCGGACCCGGCTGATGGGGATCCCCTGTTCCAGGAGCTGGACCACCTGATTGATGAGGTCGATGTCGGCCTGGGTGTAGAGCCGATGGCCCTTCTCCGTCCGATGCGGGCGGATGAGGCCGTAGCGGCGCTCCCAGGCGCGGAGCGTAATGGGGTTCACACCGGTGAGGCTGGCCACCGTGCGGATGGGGTAGAGCCCTTCATCGTCGCGCGCCGGCGTCTTGCCGAGGGTGTCCTGGGACATGGGGTGCTCCGCGGCCCTGTGGTGCTGTGCGGGCGTTGCCTGAATGGATGGCGTACAAGGTATGTATAGTAAATGATGCCATAATTGCTACTCTGGTCGTATAACGATCCGGTCACCGAACCACGGGAAGGGGGGTACAGGGCATGGCGGAGCTCGGCTGGATTACCGGGGCGGGGTCGGGGCTGGGTCGCGAGACCGCCCTGCGGCTGGCAGGGCGGGGGTGGCAGCTGGCGGTGAGCGGCCGCAACCGGGAGCGGCTGGAGGCGCTGGCCGCCGAGGCGCCGGCCGGCACCATCCATCCCTATCCCGTGGACGTCACCGATGCGCAGGCCGTGGAGGCGACGGCCGCCGCCATCCACGCGGAGCTGGGGCCCCTGGACCTGGCCCTGTTCAACGCCGGCGACTACGCGCCCATGACCCTGGACGGCTTCGATGCCGACCTCTTCCGGCGCATCATGGAGGTCAACTACCTCGGGGTGGTCCACGGCATCCAGGCCGTGCT
Organism: Thiohalospira sp.; assembly: GCA_046546335.1. Lineage (GTDB taxonomy): Bacteria > Pseudomonadota > Gammaproteobacteria > Thiohalospirales > Thiohalospiraceae > Thiohalospira. Next base: position 2,008 of record JBKGYA010000108.1, read on the forward strand.
CGGGCGCATGGCGGCCGGTGGGCAGGTGGTGCTCACCGCCAGCGTGGCGGGGTATCGGGGGCTCCCCCGGGCGGCCCCCTACGGTGCCAGCAAGGCAGCGGTGATCAGCATGGCCGAGTCCCTGGAGCCGGAGTTCCGCGCCCGGGGGCTGCGTCTGCGGGTGGTCAATCCCGGCTTCATCCGGACCCCGCTGACGGCGAAGAACGACTTCCCCATGCCGGCGCTCATGGAGCCGGGGGCGGCCGCCGACGCCCTGGTGGCCGGGCTCACCGGACGGGGGTTCGAGATCCACTTCCCCAAGCGGTTCACCCGCGTGATGAAGCTCCTGCGGTGTCTGCCGAATCGGCTCTATCTCGCCTTGACAGCGCGTATGATCCGGGGTTGAAGAGGACCGCTTTATCAACAGGCCGGAGGGCCCCGGGCCGGCTTGACCCGGAGGCCGTTCGCTGTTCAACGGCAAATCAAAGGGTTGCAATAAAATGCCCGGATATCAGAAAGATAGGGGTCGTGGCGATAGAATGACCAGTCCGGGAATGGGTCCCGAATGGCGGGGGCTGGCGGGTTGTTCCCACGCGCTCTCCACAGAGTTATCCACAGATTCTGTGGAGAAGTGTCATCTCCCGGTAACAGAGGCCTGCGAGGCTGGTCCGGTCCCTTTCCGGGGGGCGGCCGCACGTCGTATCCAGGGGGTTGGTGATGTCCCTCTCCGCGCCGAGTGAGCCCCGTGAGGGTCATACGATCCGGACCTTCTTCGAGGGGCTGACGCAGGCCGGCCTGGATGAACTGGGCGGGATCTACGCCGAGGGGGCACGGTTCCGGGATCCCTTCAACGAGGTCGAAGGGATCGCCGCCATTCGGCGGATCTTCGCCGACATGTTCGAACAGGCGCCGGATGCCCGGTTCAACGTCCGGGAGGTCGTCGGGGCGGCGCCACTGCTCTACGTCCGCTGGGGCTTCACCTTCACCCCCGGCCGGGCGCGGGAGCCCTGGTCGGTGGAGGGGGTCTCCCGGCTGGCTCTGGACGGGGAGGGCCGGATCGTCGACCACATCGACTACTGGGACCCGGCGGCCGGGATCTACGAGCGCCTGCCGTTGCTGGGTCCGGTACTGCGCTGGGTACGACGGCGCCTCGCGGTCGATTGAGGGCCGGCATCGGGGAGAACGGGAACCGCCGGCGCGGGATGCGGTCTCCCCGGAAGGCGTGGCGGGGATGGTACGCCGTTTGAAACGCGCTCGGTCGGCGGTAGAGTGGCCGCCCCCTGTGCTCGAATCCACCACCAGATGGAACCCCCATGGCTGACGACGCCGACCTCCGGCAACCCGACCTCTACATCAACCGCGAGCTGAGCCTCCTGGAGTTCAACCGGCGCGTCCTGGAGCAGGCGCGCGATGCGGAGAATCCCCTGCTGGAGCGGCTGAAGTTCCTCTGTATCTCCTCCACCAATCTGGACGAGTTCTTCGAGGTCCGGGCGGCGGGGCTGGTGCAGAAGGCGGAACTGGGCTCCATGGCCACCGGGCCGGACAACCTGGCCCCCGCCGAGGCGCTGCGCGCCATCGGCGAGACGGCCCACGAGCTGGTGGCCGAGCAGTACCGGACGCTCAACGAGGAGCTGCTGCCGGCGCTGGAGGCGGAGTCCATCCACTTCATCCGTCGGGGTGAGTGGACACCGGAGCAGGAGCGGTGGCTGCGGGAGTACTTCGAGTCGGAGCTGGCCCCGGTGATCAGCCCCCTGGGGCTGGACCCGGCCCACCCCTTCCCCCGGATCCTGAACAAGAGCCTGAACTTCCTGGTCTCCCTGGAGGGCAAGGACGCCTTCGGCCGCAGCTCCGGGGTGGCGGTGGTCCAGGCGCCCCGGGCGTTGCCGCGACTCATCCGGCTGCCGCCGGAGGCCACCGGCAGCGGCCCCCACGAATTCGTCTTCCTCTCCTCGGTGATCCACGCCTACGTCGCCGACCTCTTCCCCGGCATGCAGGTCAGCGGCTGCTACCAGTTCCGCGTCACCCGCAACTCCGACCTCTTCGTGGATACCGAGGAGGTGGACGACCTCCTGCTTGCCGTGGAGGGGGAGCTGGCCTCCCGCCGCTACGGCGACGCCGTGCGCCTGGAGATGGCGGACAACGCCCCGCCGGTGATGGTGGACTACCTCCGGGAGAAGTTCGGGCTGCCGGAGGGGGCGGTCTATCAGGTCAACGGCCCGGTGAACCTCAACCGGCTCATGGCCATGCACGAGCTGGTGGACCGGCCGGAGCTGAAGTTCGCCCCCTTTACGCCGTCGCAGCCGCGCCATCTGGTCCAGCAGGAGGATGTCTTCGACACTCTGCGCCAGGAGGATATTCTCCTCCACCACCCCTTCGAGTCCTTCGCCCCGGTGGTCGATTTCCTGCGCCAGTCTGCCGCCGACCCCCAGGTCCTGGCCATCAAGCAGACCCTCTACCGGACCGGCCCCGAATCGGCGGTGGTGGACGCCCTGGTGGACGCCGCCCGGGCGGGCAAGGAGGTCACGGTGGTGGTGGAGCTGCGCGCCCGTTTCGACGTGGCGGAGAACATCGCCCTGGCCAACCGGCTGCAGGAGGCCGGCGCCCACGTGGTCTACGGCGTGGTGGGCTACAAGACCCACGCCAAGATGATCCTGGTGGTGCGGCGGGAGAACGGCCGGCTGCGCCACTACGTCCATCTGGGGACCGGCAACTACCACGCCCGGACCGCGCGGCTGTATACCGACTACGGCCTGCTGACCTGCGATCGGGCCGTGGGCGACGATGTCCACCACCTCTTCCTGCAGCTCACCAGCCTCGGCCGGGCGCCGCAGCTCAAGAAGCTGCTGCAGTCGCCCTTCACCCTCCACGAGGCGCTCATTGAGCGCATCGAACGCGAGGCGGAGGAGGCCCGCGCCGGCCGGCCGGCGCGGATCCTCGCCAAGGTCAATTCACTGGTGGAACCGCGGATCATCCAGGCGCTCTACGCCGCCTCCCGGGCGGGGGTGGCGATCCGGCTGGTGGTGCGCGGCATGTGCAGCCTGCGGCCCGGCCTCGAGGGCGTCTCCGAGAACATCGAGGTCCGCTCGGTCATCGGTCGCTTCCTGGAGCATACCCGGGTCTTCTACTTCGAGAACGGCGGCGATCCGGAGGTCTTCGGCTCCTCCGCCGACTGGATGGAGCGCAACTTCTTCCGCCGGGTGGAGACCTGCTTCCCCTTCGAGGACCCGGCACTGCGGCGGCGGGTCATCGCGGAGCTGGAGACCTATCTGGCCGACAACACCCAGGCCTGGATCCTCCAGTCCGACGGCACCTACCGGCGTGCCCGCCCGGCCCCCGGCGAGGAGCCCTTCGCCGCCCAGCGCCACCTCCTGGAGTCCCTGGCGGAGAAGAGCTGACGGCCCGGGCGGGCCCTAGCTGGAGGCCGGGGCCGGCGCCGGGTCGGCGGAGTGGAGATGCACATCCCGCTGGGGGAAGGGGATGGTGATCCCGTTCTCCCGGAAGAGCTCGTCGATGCGAAAGCGCAGGTCCGAGGGGACGCCCAGGTAGTTGTCCAGGTGGGTGAAGCAGCGCAGCTGGAAGATCAGGGCGCTGTCGCCGAAGTCCCGGAACAGGACGGTGGGTGCCGGCTCGGCGTCCACCTGCGGGTGCTCCGTGGCGACCTGGTGGAGCAGCTCGCGGACGTGGTGGGTGTCGGAGCCGTAGGCGACCTGGACGTCGACGATCACCCGCGCCTGCTCGCCGCTGTGGCTCCAGTTGGTCACCGTGCTGGAGACCAGCTCCGAGTTGGGGACGATGAGATCGGCCTGATCGAAGGTCCGGATGTGGGTGGAGCGGACCTTGATCTCCTCCACCGTGGCCCAGGTCCCCTGGTAGTCGATGACATCCCCCACCCGGACCGGCCGCTCGAAGAGCAGGATGAGGCCGGAGACGAAGTTGTTCACGACGTTCTGCAGGCCGAAGCCGATACCCACCGAGAGGGCGCCGGCGACGATGGCGAGGTTGGTGAGGTCGAAGCCGGCCACGCCGATGGCCAGGAGCACGCCCAGGACCAGCACGGCGTAGTAGCCCAGGGAGGCGATGCTGTTGCGCAGCCCCGCATCCTCGGTGAAGCCGGGGAGCAGGCCGTCGCGCAGCTTCTGCCGGGACCAGCGCCCCACCTGGAAGGCGAGCACCAGGACGACGACGGCGGCGATGAGGGCGATCAGCGAGATCTCGTGCCCGCCGACCTCGAAGCCGAAGAGGATCGGGGCGATGCCGGCCCAGAGGGAGCCCAGCGGGGCCCCCCACAGGCCGAGGATGATCGCCAGGGTACCGAGCAGCAGGGTGGCCTGGACCAGCAGCCCCAGCAGGCGGGAGAGCCGCGACACGTGGCGGGCGGTGAGCACCGGCGCGATGGCCTGCGGCGGCGGGGTCGCCTCCAGCCGCCGCAGGGCGCGGGCCGCCCCGGCGGCGAGGGTGCCGCCCACCAGGCCTACCGTCACCGTCGCCAGGAGGTTCATCAGCAGGGTGGTGCTCAGGGTGTGGTAGCCCAGCCCCGAGGCGACCGCCGGGACCAGGGCGGCCGCCGCCAGGATTGCGCGCCCCAGGGCCAGCAGGGCGCGTTTCCCCGCGGGCGCGCTCTCGCCCCCCGCGATGGCCTGCCACGCGGGCCGGTCCCGCAACCGCCAGAGCACCGCCAGCACCGCCAGGCTGAAGAGGAACTGGCCCAGCGCCTGGACGGGCGCCCCCAGGGGCAGCTCCTGCTCCAGATGGAAGAGGAAGCCGCCGAGGAGGGTGAGGGCGAGGAGGCCACGCCCGGCCCGCCAGAGCCGGTCTACCGGCGGGCGGTGGAGTCGACGGGCCAGGTCGGCCGGATCCTGCGGGCGAGCCAGCAGGGGGAAGAGCGCCACCGCCAGGCGGTAGAGGGCGAACAGCAGCAGCCCGGCCATGGCCAGCGCCCCGGCTAGGGACTCCCGGGCGTGGACCGCTTCCAGGGCGACCAGCAGGGCGGCTATCACTGCAAACGGAAAGGTAAGCGCAGGCCCCCAGCCCAGGTGCACGCTTAGAAGGGCTGCTGCATATC